>JBFMCV010000004.1:0-300000 GCA_040754335.1 Thermodesulfobacteriota bacterium
ATAGGAGCTGCAATGAGAAAACTGGTTCATATAATTTACGGCGTGCTTAAAAACAAGGTACCTTTCGATCCAAATTACTCTCTCAAATCCTCTTGACTTCCAAGACGGTATCTGAACTCGTTTCAGGATCTCATTTTTAAAATCCGTAGGAGCGGCTTCCAGCCGCGATCCCTTTGAAGCCTGCCAATCCCGACACTAATCAAGGATATGACATTTTCTGTTTATTCTCCTCTCCCTGGAGGTGGGGGGATTAAGGTGGGGGTGTACCTTAATTTAATAAATCAAACCATACTTGTTCGTAGCGGGTTCAATCGAAGGGCGGAATCTTTTATGAAAATAATCTTCGCCGGGAACTTCGCATCTAGGCACGGATACTCACACTCCATGCTAGTAATAGAAATATTAACTGAATTAATGTTCATGTCAGGTGTTGTGAAATTGAAAAGTCTAAATTTTGCACGTTTGTTAGGCCTCTTCATATCAGGGCTTAAATTACTTTGTATCTTTTCATTTATGATTAATATACCATTTCTAAAACTGAGTATAATTCAACCCGTACAAACCTCTCCAGTTGTACCGTCAGGTCGTTTACACCAAGCTCTACCACATACTCTATATGGAGTCTGCCCGGGCCACGGGAAATTGTTCTGTAACATTGTATTTGTTATGACACTAGACGAATTTCGGACAGTTTTTTGTGTAGTACGATTACCATCATTCCAAAAACCTGACATCCAGGCTGTTATTTCACCAGCATTATAGGGATTCCCGCCCCCATCCTGTTGATCGGACAACCATGCTTTACATTCTTGTTCTTGTTTATATGTATCCCACCACCTTCTTACTTGGCAATGTAGCCAAATAGTTTTTTCGGCGGTAGGATCGTAGAAAGGCATTCTATTTGTTATTATTTCTTCTCGAACAGGTTTTAAATGAACTCCCAACTTTTCTAGTTCTTTTTCAATGTTAAAATAACTTTCTGCTATTTGATCTAATGTTAGGGCTTTTTTCCTCATAACAAGTCCTCCTATTCGTGTTTAATTTATAATACGTTTTATACAAAAAATAGATTTTGTAGTATGATCTTGTATATTTTAATTTCTTAAGATACTAACTTGGTTTAGAGAAATTGTCAAGATTTGAGGACGGTTCTATAATACGTCTATTGTAAATGAGAGTTCTACATAATAATCCAGCCGTGACAGGAAATTGTATAAGTGGAGGTACTTATAGATAACCTAGCAAATGTTTTTCCACTATGGGAGTGTATACGACAAAATCAACATGGCGGAATTCAGGCCAGGTTATTAAAATGCAGATGCTGTACTTTTAAATAATAACAAGGTGCTTTATCTGTAAATATAATGATAATCTTGTTCAAACCTTTAAGATTTTCATGCGAAATTGTCTAGCTAGCATTAGTGAGCAAAAAGATAGCTATAATACTATTGCAGACTGCTATCATTTTAACTTACACATAAACTGTCATATTTATTAGTTTCCTGTAAAATGGCAAAAAAGTTGATTTAGAATTATATAGTTGCTGGTTTAATTTTTTGTCCTAATATTCTAATATGCAGAGTCAATAATGTGGACAAAATCTGATGATAAATACATGCAAATGGCGATGATCCTTGCCAATGAATGTAAGTCGGAAATACGAGCCGACCCTGCTCCAAAGGTTGGAGTGATAATCGTGAAAAATGATGTGACATTAGCAGAGGCATACCGCGGACAAGATAGTACTGGAGACCATGCCGAATTCGTTGCATTACACATGCTAAATGAGAAGCAAAGGAGGGGTGCTACTCTATATACTACTCTGGAGCCATGTGTAGGCCCTCGGACAGAAGGTAAGAAACCTTGTGCTCAGTGGATTGTAGAACAGGGAATAATAAGGGTTGTTATTGGTACTCTAGATAGGAATCCATATGTGCTAGGAAAAGGTTGGTGTCATTTGATCGATAATAAAGTGGAAGTTGAATTTGCACCTTCCATAATACAATTGGAAATTGAGAACAAAATTAATAGTGAGTACGTCAAGGCATACCGACGAAATTGGATCACCATTGCACCCAGACTCGATATGCAAGATTTTTTTAGCGCAACTGCACTTGCAATACGCATCGATAATCCAGCGGAACTAAGGGGAACTTTAAACGCTTTTCTTAGAGGCCCTAAAGCGACCAATGTCGGACTAATACGTGATGTCCTTGGTTCGATATCTGGGCAAGCGGAAAGAAGTGATAAGCCACAAAAAGTCATAGACGAAGCAACACAAGTTTGGCTTGATGCCTTGGATAGTAATCGAGAGGAAGCGGTTACGGCGGCAATATATCTTCGTGATATGATGATGTATTTTCGCCGATTCCCATCACAATTGACTAAAAGGCTAACTGCTCCGCGCCCACTAACGATGAGACTTATTTCTGCTCTCGCTCAACTTTCTTATGACCATAACACGCCGGTTCCGAGTGAAGATGCATGGCACGTTTTAACCGATCGTACCCAACCTTTGGCATTACGAATGATATCTGCTTGGATCATTGGCTTTAATCGTGGTTCTGCTGGTTCTGACCGGCATGGAGTATTCATAATCGGTACCAAGGTCCTATTAGGACTCACGGAAGAATTTGATAAACAACCACTCCCTCTCCAACAGGCTCTCTTCGAAGCCTTGGATATAATTCCACGTATTGGCGGGGGTGATACGGAGGTGCTTCGGGGTCTACGCAATATATTCGAAGGCGCTCAAGAAGAGGGGGCTTATAGACTGAAGATGCTCGCAGCACGTAGTTATCTTGATCACTATCCTGTACTGAGGAAATCTTTGGGCAAATCAAATGAACAATATGCCCAATATGAAAAACGTGCAAGGAAGATAGTCGAAGAAGATAAGATGCACGATGTGTAAGAAATATACATAACTTGCTCTGAACTTTATTTGGCTGCGGAGCTTCCCTAACCTCAACAGAATTTTCAAAGACATACTGCTTATAGAAGCTGAACCATGTGAAGGTTTCAAATTCTTTACTTCACACCCCATGCGGATCATACTCCAATGGGCACCCCGCGCATAGCGGTTCCCTCTTCCTGCAGTGCTCCTTCCCGAGCTTCACGAGAAGCGCATGGTATTCGTTGAACATCCCCGCGTCTTCCGTCAACGAATCTGTAAACAACTCGTGGATTTCACAGTGAGTTGTTTCCTCGTTCTCGCCCCCTTAGTTCAAGTATGTTGAGCTTTATTGTTATGATATATTGTTGTTGGATACTGTTTTTTCTTGGATATCTGCGTCCGGCTCGTCCCTCTGGGGATGACGGAGGCGTCGTATGAAAGCGATGATCTAAGAGTTTCCATAGTGGTCTAATGGTGAGATAGTCAAAACTATAGGATTAATCTATATATGAGCTCAAAACCAACCAAAAGAAGTCACTACTTACCACAGTCATATTTAAGGCCATTTTTGACCTATGATGTATTTTGGGTTTATTACAAAGGTAAAAATGAACCGATAGCTCAAACTCCTATAAACACTGGTGTCAAGAATAATATATATAATTTCAAAAAACCGGATGGATCAATTGATGATTCACTAGAAAAGGTGTTAAGTGGTATCGAGAATGATTACAAAATGATAAGCGATAAATTGCTACAGCCTAAATCTAGGCTAGATTCGTCTGATATTGAGAAGTTGGCAATTTTCTTTTCCTTTATAGCTACGAGAGTTCCAAGAAGTATCGAGCTTTCAAGAGAAATATATAAGGAACTCGTAATTCACAGGCTTAAAAAACTCTCAAAGAAAAGAGAAGAAATCGAGAGAGCAATTGAACATCTCAAACTGATGGAAGATGATGTGATATTATCAGTTGATCAATTTGAAGAATTTTGTAAGGATCCGGAAAAGAATTACAGATTGTCAGTTAATAAGACGCTGGCAATGGCATCTAGCATAGAACTATCAAGGGATATCTACCTTCAATTGATGGATATGAATTGGTGTCTATGTAGGTCACAATCTGATATTTTGTATGTAACCTCTGATGCGCCTTTGGTACCTCTTGCTTCACGTTACGATGGTTTGCCCCAAATCGGAGTAGGTTATGGACTTAGAGATGTTGAAGTTACTATGCCAATATCACCAACTTTATGTATTCATATGAGTCGTAAGCCATTACAAAAATACAGAGCGGTAAACAAGGATTTCGTCAAAGAGATTAATCGCCGGACATCTTGGAATGCCGAGAAAATGATTATTTCCTCAATAAGATCAAATAATGTCTATAAACTTAATTCTTGGGCATCCAACTCATTAACCCAACCAAAAATCGACAGGAATTGGTTTAGGCATATGCTAGAATTTTCGGATGTGTGATAATACTTTCTCTCATTGCCGATTCACTACACACTGTTCACACCCCATGCGGATCATACTCGAGCGGACACCCCGCGCAGAGCGGCTCCCTCTTCCTGCAGTGCTCCTTCCCCAGCTTCACCAAGAGCGCGTGGTATTCGTTGAACACCCCTGCGTCTTTCTCAAGCGAATCCGTAAACAGCTCCTGGATTTCATCGTACGAAGTCTCTACGGGCACGATCCCGTGCCTCGTGAGCACCCTCCACGTATACGCGTCCACGACGAATACAGGTATCGCCCCCGCATAGAGCAGTATGCTGTCCGCAGTCTCGGGCCCTATGCCTTTTATCGAGAGGAGCTTTTCTCTGAGGATGGATTTATCGACGGCGAACATCTTGTCGAGACTGCCTGAGAATTCATTCACCAGCATCGATACGAAGTTCTTTATCTTGACGGCTTTCTGGTTGTAGTATCCGGAAGGGCGAATGAGCCCGGCCAGTTGGTCCGTTTTAATCAGGCTCAGGTCCTCGACCGAGATCAGGTTCTCGCGTTTCAGGTTACCGATCGCCTTCTCCACGTTCTTCCACGAAGTGTTCTGGGTCAGTATGGCCCCGAGTATGCACTCGAGCGCACTCTCCCCGGGCCACCAGCCCTGCGGGCCGAATTTTCTGTGCAGCTCTTCGTAGAATTTCTTTATCCGTGCGCTCTTGGTCATTGTTTTTATCCGGGACAAACTATGCCGCAGTGAATAATATACACCGGGCACATCTGGAAGCGGGCTACTTCGTGATCGGGTTGTTCGGCGCTTTCTGGGACTGCTCGTAATATGGCAGCGCTTCCGGCAGCCATTTCTTGAGGTTGTTTATCCTGGTCCCGTATCCGGGATGCGTGGACAGGAATTCAGGGGGCTGCGGCTTCCCCTTAACGGCCGCGTCCATCCTTTCCCAGAACACTATCGCCTCTCTCGGGTCGTACCCGGCCTTGGCCATGTATATGAGCCCGATGTGATCGGCTTCGGCTTCCTGTGTCCTGCTGAAGGGCAGTATGCCTCCCACGGTCACCCCTATGCCGTAAGCCTGCATGATAGCCTCTGAAACCCAGGGGTCGCTCCCGCCGAGAGCCGCGCTCACTCCCACTGCACCTATCTGTGCGAGCACGTCCGTCGACACCCGCTCCCCTCCGTGGCGCGCCGCGACGTGCGCTACTTCATGGGCCATCACGGTCGCGAGGCCCGCGTCGTTCTGAGCCACGGGGAGAATGCCCGTATACACCCCGACCTTCCCTCCCGGGAGCGCGAACGCGTTTATCTGCTCGTCGTCGTTAAGCACCTTGAAGTCCCAGTTGTACTGCGGAGTGTCGGCTACGGCCACGATTCTCATTCCTACGGTGGTCACGGCCTCGTTGTACTGCGCGTTTGTCGAGACCTGCTCTTCCTTGAGCACTTCCTGAAACGCCGCAACGCCCATCTGGTTCTCTTCCGACTGCGACAGGATGATGAATTGGGATCTGCCCGTTACGGGTGCTTTGTAGCAGGCGATAACGATCGCGCCCGATATGATCATGACGAGCACGATCAGAAGCGGCTTGATTAATCTCCACGCGGGTTTTCCGGGAATCGGTTTCATATTATTTTAGTTTTATCGATTTGGGGACGATTTGCAATGCTGAATTATTATAAGCGTATAGCGGGAAAAAAAGAAGGCAGGCTTTTATCCCCCGTACCCGAATGTGTTGGAACGCCGGGGGATAAAGGCCCGCCCAAGTTTGATGCAGGTTTATGCGGTCTTTTTCAGGTCCGCTTTCTTCATCCTTCTTATGCCTTCGTCTATGTCCTCGTCCGAGCAGGCGTAGGTGACCCTCACGTAACCTTCGCCCTGGCTCCCGAACGCGGTTCCCGCGACTACGGCGACGCCTACCGTCTCGACGAGCCTGTCGGTGAATTCCTGCGAGGTCAGGCCCGTCCCGGTGATGTCCGGGAAGGCGTAGAACGCGCCGTCGGGCGTGTCGCACTGTATCCCGGGTATGGAGTTGAGCCCGGCGACCATCCGGTCCCTCTTCTTCTTGAGCAGCTCTCTCTTCTCGATAGTCCAGTCCTGGGGGCCCGCCATCGCGGCATAAGCGGCCTTCTGAATGAAAGCGGCCACGTTCGTAATCGAGTCCTGGAGGAATATCGAAAGCTTGTCGATGACAGGCACAGGCGCCACGGCCCAGCCTATCCTCCATCCGGTCATGGCGTACGTCTTGGAGAAAGTGTCTATAACGATCGTCCTTTCCTCCATTCCTGGGACTGCGGATATCGTCTTGTGCGGCTTGTCGTAAGTCACATGAGAGAATATCTCGTCCGATATGACCATCAGATTCGGGAATTTAAAGCAAAGCTCGGCAATTTCTTCGGGGTTCTCTACGAGGTGTCCGTTCGGTCTCTGCGGGGTATTGATGATGAGGAGTTTCGTCTTCGGCGTTATCATGCTTTCGAGCTTTTCCAGGTCGAACTGCCAGTCGGGCTTCGTAAGCGGCGTATGGTTGATCTTAGCCCTTACGTACTTCGCCCATACCTCGTCAGGCGGATAACCCGGATTAGGGAAAATCACCTCGTCCCCCTCTTCGAGGAACGTGAGTAGAGACATGGTCAGGGCGTGCTTGGCGCCTGCGGTCACGATCACTTCCTCGGGCTTGGTCTTTCTCCCCTCCCTCGTCATCTCGGCGGCTATGGCTTCCCTGAGCTCGGGCAGTCCCGGACCCGGATCGTACCTGACGTAACCGTCCTTGAGCGCCTGCACGGTAGCTTCCAGAACGTGATCCGGCGTGTAGAAATCAGGACCCTGATAGTCTCCTTTCTCGAAATGGATTATCTTCTGCCCGGTCTTTTTCTCCAGCTCCCGGGCTACCCGCATGCTGGCCCATTGCTTCGGGGGAACGAAATGGCTGATCTTGGAACTGAATGGATATGAGACTGCCATTTGTAATACCTCCTTGTTGATGAATGATTTGTGAATACCTGCTACTGCATCCTCGCGGCTTCGGCCTTTTCGTAACCGGGGGCCAGGATTCCCTCGGAAATCATAGAAAAAACCTCTTCCGCGATACTTTCCGCGCTTTTTTCACTTTTGTAGTAAAACATTACCGACCTCACGAGCCCGAATATTATGAGGGCCGTAAGCTCGGTGTTCGAAGGCCTGAAAGACCCTTCGTTTATCCCTTTCTCGAGTATCTTCTGATAGAGCTTTATTCTTCTGAGCCTCCAGTGCTCGGTAAACTCGTAGTGCTCCCTTATGAGGTGCGTTTCGTCCCTGCTGAGGATCCTCAGCACGTCCAGGTTCTGCAGGTAGAACTTGAATATAAGTCCGAGGAGCTTCTTGAGCTTCACAGGCGCGGGGTCGCTCTTGGCCGTTTCCTTCTCCAGTATCGACTCGATCTCCTCGTACGTTTCTTCCATTATTTCGAGATAGAGCTTTTCCTTGGAATCGAAGTAGAGGTATATGGTCCCCTTGGCGACGCCCACTTTCTCAGCAATGTCGTCCATGGTCACGTCGTGGTAGCTCTTCTTTGAGAAGAGGTTGGCCGCGGCCCTTATTATCTCCTCTTTCCGGCCTGTCTGCCTCACCTGCCTTGACTGCGCTCGCGCGTGTTCTTTAATCGATTTATGCGGTTTCGCCATTTTTACCCGTCACCCCGTGCTGAACTGACTAGTCAGTCATCAGATATTAGTATATCTAAAAATTTTTGTCAAGTGGTTTTTTACGGGGGTTCGGGTCCCTCCATGCCGGTCTGCAAATTTGCGATTCCGGCGTACTTCCGGTGAGCTTCCGGACTCCTTCCGGGCCCCTCCGGCCGGTCCCGGTCCCGGGTTTATCGGTTTACTGCATCCCATTACGGGCGGACAATTAATCTTGGATTTTTGATATTCGTGATGATAGAATTATCACTCAAAAAAAGAACGGAGGATTTCATGAGGGCTTCGAATTTGCTTTTGGTTCTGCTGTTCGCTTTTGGTTTAATCTGTGCCGGCTGCGAAAAATCCGAAGATAAATCCGATACCGGAACCGGAACTGCCGCGACCGGGCAGGCGGAGAGCGCGGGGGAAAAGGTCGAGGAGGCGGTTGAAGGGGTTGTGGAAAAGAGCGAAGAAATGCACGAGGCCCAGGTGGCGGAGCTCAGCAAAAAATCCCCCGGAGAGATAGCGACCGAGCTATGGACCCTTATTAATACGGAACAGTATCAGCAGTGGAAAGTGATGCCGGGCCCTAGCTCCTTCTACAAAAAAGACGACGATAAAAAGAAAACGTCCGTGAAGACATATGTTAATACCATAGCCTACGAGGCTATGGAGGAAAAAAACAAATCCCTTCCTCCGGGCTCGATCATGGTCAAGGAAAGGTATGACGACCAGGATCAGCTTCAAACGATTTCAGCGACGATAAACCTGGGCGGGAACGATCCCAAGGACATAAACTGGTTCTGGGCTCAATACTCCCCCGACGGAAAGGTGTTGAAATCCGGCCATACGGGGCCGGGCGTGAAATCGGCTCAATAACAATCAGAGCGTTTCTTTATTCGGGTAATTCCGCGCCGTTCGTATTCTTTAATTCCTTCCCCCTAAAAAGACGGTTCTGAGTGTGCGTAAGAACCGGTCGGACGTGCAACGAAGCTTATGTAGACAATTAACTTCAGCCTCAATGCCGCTTAAACCAAATTAGGCAAGGATGGGGGTGTCAACCTTTTATTCGGGCGGTTATTATCGTTTCATCAGATGGTCTCTGCATTCGGGGGTGGAGATTTTGTACCGTAGCCCTTCAGAATCCGGTCATTCCCTTCAGGTATACTAAGAGTCTCGCGGGCCTGCCTTTAGCTACATTCCGGGTCCGACGTATGACCTTGATTGATGAAAAAGAAGACCCTTTTTTCTCTGCTCCTTAAATATAAATATTCTTTTCTAGCGGGTCTCCTGGCGCTCTCCCTGGTAGATATCTGCCAGCTTTCCATACCATTGATCATCGAAAGAGTAGTCGACGCACTCACCCTCGAGGGCGCGGGAGTGAGCGATATCTCGAAATACGGCCTTTTCATGCTCTCGGTGGCTGTCGCGATGTCCGTATTCAGGTTCTTCTGGAGGTATTTCATAATGGGGGCCGCCCGCAGGATCGAGCAGTCTCTCAGGAACGAGTTCTTCTCGCACCTCCAGAGCCTCCACTTCGATTTCTTCTCGCGGAGGAAGGTCGGGGACCTGATGGCGCATACCGTAAACGACATAGAGACCCTCAAGTTCGCATGCGGCTTGGGAGTGCTCATAGCATACGACGGCGTTTTCCTCCTCATTTTTATCTTCGGCGCGATGCTCTACATATCTCCGCAGCTCACACTGTACGCGTTCCTGCCTTTCCCTATATTGGGCTTCCTGATCCTGAAATTCGGAAGAATGATAGAAGAGAGGTTCCAGAAGGTGCAGGACTCGTTCTCCGAGCTTACGGAGAGCGCGAGGGCCTCGATATCCGGGATCAAAGTCGTGAAGGCGTTCGTGCGCGAGCGCGAAGAGGTAAAGGACTTCGAGTCCTCGAGCGGGGCTTATCTCGAAAAGAACCTCCGCCTTATCAAGATCTGGGGCGTATATCAGCCGCTCATAACCTATCTCGCAGCCGTGGCGACCGTGATTTTTCTATGGCTCGGGGGCATAGACACGATAACGATGAACATCACCCTCGGGGATTTCGCAGCGGCGCTCCTCTACCTGACCATGCTCGCATGGCCGATGATGGCCATGGGCTGGGCTGTCGATATAATCAAGAGGGGAAATGCTTCCCTCAACAGGATTAACGACATACTGCTCGTCGGGCCGCAGCCCCCGTCCGAACACGGCGCGGTAGATATGAATATCGAGGGCTCGATCGAGCTTAAAGACCTGAGCTTTTCATATAACGGCAAAAGGGCGCTTAAGGACGTGACGCTCAAGATACCGGCGGGCAAGGCTGTAGGGTTCACCGGGGCCACCGGCTCCGGCAAGAGCACGCTCTTTCATCTCCTCACAAGAGTGGAGGAGCCGCCGGAAAACACGATGTTCGTCGACGGCGTCGACGTCAGGAAGATAAATAGGGATTCACTAAGGGAGGGGATAGTCTATGTCCCGCAGGAGACGACTGTATTCAGCGGCACTGTGCGGGACAACATCTCTTTCATGAATCCGGCGCTCACTGATTCCGACATCGAGAATGCGGCCAGGATCGCCGAGATATACGACGAGATTCAGGACTTCCCCGGCGGGTTCGATGCGCGAGTGGGCGAGAGGGGGCTCAGTCTTTCCGGCGGTCAGAGGCAGAGGATCGCGCTCGCGAGAGCAGTACTGCTGAAGCCCAGGGTGCTGATATTGGACGACGTGTTCTCCTCGCTCGATCTCAAGACAGAGAGTATGGTGCTCAGGAATCTGAGGAGGGAGATGAAGGGGAGGACGCTGCTCGCCATATCGAGCAGGGTGCCGTCTATAAGCGGCTTCGATGCGATAGCCGTGTTCGACAACGGTAAGTTAGTCGAGTACGGGACCCACAGCGAGCTCATGTCCAGAAACGGTATATACGCCGGTCTCTATAAAATCCAGACTTTCGAATAGAAGTATAACTTTCAGGCGCCTATCTTATCCGCGAGGTCGAGAAAATCACTGGCAATAACGTCAAACGGCAGACCTTCAGCGTCTTCGGTCCTGCCTGAAGGACCGAACTCGAGCGGTCTTGCGACGAACGCAGTTTTAAAGCCCACAGACCGCGCCGCCAGTAGATCGTCCGTGTGCGCGGCGACCATCATGACGTTCCGGGGATCGAGCCCGAGGAGCCCGGCCGCGGTAATATAGACTTCGCTATCGGGCTTGTAATGCTTCGACAGCTCCGAGGATAGAACACAGTCCCAGCTTATACCCGCGCGCTTCGCCATTTCGACGAGGAGGGAGACATTGCCGTTTGATAGCGTGGCGGCAATGAACCGTTTCCGTATACGCTCGATGCCCTCTACGGAATCGGGCCACGGATCGAGCCTGTGCCACGCACTGTTGAGGTTATCTTTCTCGTCTTCCGAGAGCCCTTCTATGCCGTAGCCGATGAGCAGCCTGTCGAGCACCATCCTGTGGAGCTTATCGATGCTCATCCACGGAAGCTCGCCGGTTCTGACCATGTTCATTGCCGGTGCGTATCCGCCGCGCCACGCATCCGCGAACTTCTCCCAGTCGGCTTCTATGCCTTTTGTCTTGCCGAGGGCGCCGCATTCCCGGATTATCGAAGACCTCCAGTCGACGACGGTGCCGAAAACGTCGAATGTCAACGCCTTAACCCCGGATATGTTCTCGCTCGCGCTCATTGGACGGGAATCCTTCGTCTCTCCGCTATTGCGGCTTCGCCTTCTTTTCGACCCTGGCAATAAATCTTTCGGCGTCGACTATAAACCTCTGGTGCGTGCCCTCGGTTATCACGTCTATGCCGTCGTGGGCGACGATCGAAAACGTGAGCTTCCTGCCGTCGACTTCCGTGAGCTCCCCCTTCACGTTCACCGTCAGCCCGGGCGGCGTCGCCGCGGTGTGGTTGAGCTTTACGTCTATTCCGACCGACTGCTCCCTCGGCCAGTCTATATGGTCGTTCACGAACCTGACGCACGCCCATTCTATAAGCCCTATCATGAACCCTGTGGAAAAGACCTTGGGCATCATCTGGAATTCCTCGGACTCGGGATATATATAGGGGACGGTTTTCGATTCCGGTATCGTGAAGTCGAACTCGAATCTCATTCCGGGCTTCAGCGTATCGCTCATTTACAAGTCTCCTGTCGCATTCTTGTGTTTAGTCCGGGCTGACCCCTCGCCGCCATAAAGTTCAATGCCTCGGCCCGGTTTTTTTCTATTATAGCCCAGAAGCGTCGATAAACAATTGACAGACGCGTTTAAAAATGAAATCAATTCGATAATCCGGGCATTATATTTAGGTATACTGCTTTATAACTGAATGCGGGGGTGAAACATGGCTGAAAACATGAAGAGACTTTACCGTTCCAGGACGGACAGGATGATAGCCGGCATATGCGGCGGGCTGGGCGAGATGTTTTCCATCGATCCGACGCTGATCAGGCTCATTTTCGCTCTAGTTGCGCTCTTTACGGTCGGCACCGCCGCGCTAGTTTACATACTGGGCTGGATAATTATTCCCGAAGCCCCGGTGGAGTAAGTCTCTTCGCAGGGCCCGGTCGATTGTCCTTGTGAAAATTCAAGTCTGAAAGGGGAAGGTAGGACTTCACGCCGGTTTTCAGCTTCTGTTCTTATCGGGACCGTCCCGTCGGGGGTGTATTTTGATGTATATAGGCGTCGCTGAAAAGGCCGCGAGAGAAGCGGGAGATATATTAAAAGCCAATCTTGGCAAAGTTAAGGATATTACGTTCAAAGGCAAGAACAGCCTCGTGACCGAAGTCGACACGCTGTCCGAAGAGACCATCGTCGAGTGCATAAAACGGAGCTTCCCCTCCCACGACATATTCGCCGAGGAGTCGGGCAGGCGCTCGACGGGCTCTGACCATGTCTGGATCATAGACCCGCTCGACGGCACGACGAATTACGCTCACGGTTATCCCTTCTTTTCCGTATCGATAGCCCTAGAGGTCGGGGGCGCGGTGAAGGCGGGCGTCGTTTACGACCCAGTAAAGGACGAGATGTTTTCCGCGGAGCTGGGGGGCGGGGCATTCATGAACGGGGAAGAGATACGTGTATCCGGCTCGACCCGCCTCGACGAGAGTCACCTCGTCACGGGCTTTGTCCATGACGATCCGGAAATGGTCGTGAAGAACCTCGGGCATTTCAGCGACTTCGTCTGGAGGGCAAGAGCGGTGAGGCGAGACGGCTCGGCGGCGCTAGACCTTTGCTACGTCGCGTGCGGCAGGTTCGACGGATTCTGGGAGCTCGGCCTCAACCCTTGGGATACGGCGGCCGGGGTCCTGATCGTGGAGGAGGCCGGAGGACTTGTGACAAACTTCACCGGGGACGAATACAGTATTTACGTCAAGGAAATACTGGCGTCCAATAGGGGTATCCACTCTGAAATGATCGAAGTCCTGTCCCTCGGCACACCGAAATAAAGAGCTCCTTCTTAATGATCTGTGCCCGTTGGGTAAAAATAAGGGTGAATCCTGAATTTCTTCAAAGATTCACCCTTTAGAGGATGGGGAATATGTTATGGCCGCGTTTGATAAACTATATGGACTGCTTACTACCCTTTGCCATTAACTTCATAAATACTCACTGATTCTATTATGCAATGTGTGTGCCAAATGCCCCAAAATTGTGCAGCATCTTGGTATTATTACATAATTTTCATTATTCAGTTGTCAAGAGTTATTCCTCCACCTTAAATCTGACAAATAATTTGTCATTCTTTGACAAAAGTTGTCAAAAGTCTGCGTGACGGATTCTGATAAAGTGTGACAATTGAAGGCAGCCGCGCCCGAATTACATAAGGCGCTTTTGCTCAAAGATTATTATAATATTCCAATTATAATCCTGTATCGAGTTCGGGGGGTACTGCATGGCTCAAATTACACTAAAAAACGCCTTATTATTGATGATTATTGCTATATTTTGTAATGGATCGGAATGGTTATACGCACAGCCCCAGCATGATACAGGAAAAGAAGCCCGTTATTACTATGTCGGCACGGTCGGTGACGACCTCTCTGTCCAGATGGAGCTGGTCATCGATTCGGGCGACGTCACGGGCTCGTATATGTATGACAAGGTCGGCGTACCCATCTCTCTTTCGGGAGAGATGGACCACGGATCTTCGGTTTTGACCCTGACCGAGCAGGACGACAAGGGACTGAAAACCGGGACGTTCAGGGGCAGCGTCAAAAGCGAAGGGAAGAGCTTCGGGAAGTTCATAGAAGGCCGATGGTCCAAGGCAAACGGGCTCACTACTCTCCCCTTTAAGCTCACGAAGGTAGCCGACTTCGTCACGACCGGCGTCAATGTAAAGGAAAAATACGAGGCAACCTATATGTACCCCTCGTTCATAACGGACACAAGAGCTAATCGTGAGATAAATGAAAGGCTCGAAAAGGAAGCGGCATCGGAGAAGAAAAAGTTCACAGCCGAGGCGGCGGAATTTTTCAGCGCTCAGGAATCTGCAGGGGAATGGCAGGAGGACTACAGCTACACCATTGAATATTACTCTCCGGAACTGATAAGTCTCTCGGGAGAGGTATTCTCCTACACGGGCGGCGCACACGGCAATACTTTCTACATGTCTTCCAACTACTGGATCAAAGACGGCAAGGCGCTTCTCGTCGGCTTGCCCGACCTCTTTACCCCGAAATCGGATTATATGAAAGTCCTCTCCGATTACTGCATCAGAGACTTGAGAAGACAGCAGGCGGGGTGGGTATTGAACGGAGAGCTTAAGGAGCTTAAAGCCGACGACCTGAGCGCGTTCGTTATATCGCCGAGGGGCATAACATTCGCTTTCGCTCCCTATGCGGTCGGCCCGTACGTCGAAGGGTCGTATTTCGTTACGGTCGGCTACGGGGAGATTAAAGGAGTCGCCAAAACGGATGGTCCCTTGAGGCAATTCTTAAAATGAACCAGCAATTAACCCGGCTTATCCGCGCCCGGGCCCTGACGGAGCGCATCGTGTGGGCGATTATCACGGGCTCGGTGGTGTTTTATTTCTTCATAGCATACGTTCTTGTGGGCAGTGGTCCCGGCGCGGCTGTTAACGTGGTGAGAGGTGCTGAGCCTCTCTTTTACGCGGCGGGCGCAGCCGTCGCCATATTCTCTGTCTATTATCGCCGACGCTCGTTTTCGCCTGAGCGTATGAGCGCGATTCTGAGCAAGTTCGATAGCGGAGCGGTTCCGGGCGAAACGCCGACGCGGCGCACCGGTTCGGACGTTATCGATGACATGAGCGCGTTTAACGATTCCGAGAAAAGGGCAATATTCCTCATGAACGAGTTGCAGAAGGCGTCGATAATTAACCTGATACTGAACGAGCTCGTGATAATAATAGGCTTCGTGCTCTCATTCCTGAGCGGAGATTTCATGAAGATCATACCTTTCGGGTCAGTGTCTCTCGTCTTGTGTTTCTGGATGTTTCCGAGGCCCGAATCGGTCATCGAGAAGTCCCGAAAATTATTTCCGGGATAAACGCCCGGGGATTTTACGTTAAAATTATCACAGACCGTAGTTTCTGTTGCGATAAAATCATTCGTTCGTTATGGAGATTCTCATGACTGATTCCGGTAATTCACATACTGATGTGTTGGTGGTAGGGGCCGGCCCCACGGGGCTCACGATGGCTTGCGAGCTCGCGAGGCACGGGATCACGCCCAGGATAATCGACAAGGCGCCCGCGCCTTCGGATAAGTCGAAGGCTTTCGGTATCCACGCGCGGACTCTCGAGGTGTTCGAGACGATGGGTATTGTGGATACGGTGCTCGGACGGGGGAATATCTGTAACGGGTTCGATATGTACGATCACGGAAAACCTCTCGCAAGCGTCGTATTCGACAGCCTTCCGACGAAATATCCCTATTTCCTGATTATTGCACAGAGCGACACGGAGAAGATACTGAACGCGCATCTCGAGTCCTACGGGATAGAGGTCGAGCGCGAGAAAGAGCTAGTCGGCATCGAGCATACACAGGATTCCGTCTCGGCCCGGTTGAGGTTGAAGGACGGCGCCGAGGAGCTCATCGATTGTACTTATATAGCCGGTTGCGACGGGGCCCACAGCACTGCGCGCCATGTCCTCGGCTTCGAGTTCAAAGGGGCTCCTTATCCGAATTACTGGCTCCTCGCCGACTGCGACCTCGACTGGAGGTACCCGCTCCACCATATGTCGGTCTTCATTCATCCCCTGGGCGTGACTGCGTATTTCCCTCTATACAGCGACAGAGGACGACTGATGTTCGAGCTCCCCGACGCTCCCGTTGACGAGGAGATGGCCGAGCCCGCGATCGAAGACGTTAGAAGACTCATGGACGAGAGGGAGATCGATTACAGGAGCGTCCGAAACCCGAACTGGCTCGCGTATTTCAAGCTCCACCACCGGATGGTCGATAAGTACGGTGAGGGCCGGGTGTTCCTCTCCGGCGACGCAGCCCATATACACAGCCCTATGGGCGGCCAGGGCATGAATACGGGTATACAGGACGCGTGCAACCTCGCATGGAAGCTCGCGCTCGTGCTCAAGGGCAGGTCGCCCGAGAGCCTTCTCGACAGCTACAATGCCGAGAGACACCGCGTGGGCAAGGGCGTAGTAAGCTTGACGGACATGGCTACCAAGATGGTAGGGATCCATAACCCTGTACTAGCAGCCATTCGGAACAAGCTCGTCGGCACCTTATCGAAATTAGACCCGGTTCAGGAAAAGCTGCTGACGACTCTCTCTCAGATAGAGATCAACTACAGGGAGAGCCCGATCGTCGGTGAGAGGTGGTATCAGCCTGATGCAATCGAGGGATACCACAACTACAGGCGCGACCTCGAAGCCGGGGAGAGGGTGAAGGATTATGCTCTAACAAGCCTCGACGGAAAAACGAGTTTGCGGCTTTACGGTCTCCTCAGGGATACAAGGCACAAACTTCTGCTGTTCTCAGGCGCCCTGCCCGAGGGTATGGAATTCGATGAATTGAGAAAAATACATAACACCATAGGATCCGAGTACAAAGACCTGATCGACGTTCATTTGATTGCGGGTACTCATGACCTCCCGTCCGGTTTCGAAAAGATGAAGTCGGTATGGAGCGATAAGGACTTGGGGATGCACCGGGACTTCGGCGCCGCGAAATCGAGCCTGTATCTCATACGCCCGGACGGCTACATAGGCTTCAGGAACGAGCCCGCGAGCCTGAGCGACCTGCTCGAATACCTCCCGGTAATATTTTTATGATCTACGCCGTTGCTCTCTGATATAATTACCGGTAACGGAAGATCAGGTTCGAACCATGCCTGAATACAGGGCGTATTTTCATTTCTATCGCGAGCTCCGCGATTTCTTCGCCGACCCCGGCGCCGCTATATCTGTAAAATACGATTTCGACGGAAAGCCGTCCGTCAAAGACGCGATAGAGGCGATAGGCGTGCCCCATACCGAAGTGGATTCGATAGTCGTGAACGGAGACCCGGCAGGCTTCGGTTATCATCTCGGGGACGGGGACGCAGTGTCCGTCTATCCTGCGTCATTAAGCCCCGAGATTCCGGCGAAGGTCCCGCTCCGGGGCGAGCCGCGTCCGTCGTTCGTCGTGGACGTGAATCTCGGCAAGCTCGCGCGTCTCCTGAGGATGCTCGGCTTCGATGCAGCGTACAGGAACAACTACACCGACCACGAAATCGCGGGGCTCGCCGGGAGAGAGGGCCGCACTGTGCTTACGCGCGACAGGAGGCTCCTCAGGTTCAGGGTAATCGAGCACGGCTACTGGCTCAGGTCGGACGACCCACGCATGCAGGTTAAGGAGGTAATCAGGAGGTTCGGCCTCGATCCCGTTATCAAGCCCTTTAACAGATGCCTCGAATGTAACGGCGTCATCGTGCCCACCGAGAAGGAGCAGGTCCTCGAGATGCTCGAGCCAAAGACAAAACTTTATTACGACGAATTCTACGTATGCTCCGATTGCGGGAAGATTTACTGGAAAGGCTCTCACTACGAGCACATGAACGCGGTACTGGAGGACATCAGGCGTTCGTATACAGGTTTTTAACTCCGCCCCTCGTGTCTTGTTGCTTATTGCGGCTTCTCTTCCGCTCCGGCCGGTATCGTGTGAACATCCCCAGGCATATGATCTCTCCTTTCCTCGCCCTGTCAACTAATATATCCCGCCCATTCGTCCTGATTGTCCGGCGAAACTTTACCCAGGTCGGGAGCTTGTCAAAAGAGATTAAATTTATTTCCCTCCTCCTTGAGGGGGGAGGGTTCGGAGCCTGCCCTGAACTTGTTTCAGGGTGGGGGTGTACCTTAATATTCCAGTCATTCTATATGAATCGATCGCGGCTGGCCTGTCCTGAACTTGATTCAGGAAAGCCGCTCCTACGGTTTCAAGCCCATCTCCGGCAATAGCTCCTTTATCGACCTCCTCAGGAACTCCCTCTCGTACACCTCCCCGTCGACGACCTCCCCGTTCCAGACTAGTATGTCGAGGTCTATCGCCCTCGGGCCGTGCTTATTGTCCGTTTTCACCCTCCCGAGCTCCGTTTCCAGAATCTTCAGCCGCGATTTCAGGCTGTCGGCGTCAAGCTCCGTCTCTATAAGGATCGCCCCGTTCAAGAACCTGTCCTGGTCCTCGAACCCGACGGGATCCGTCTCGACGAACGATGAGGACTTTATCAGCTTAAACTCGCCTGCTATCGCGTCTTTGGCTTTGCGGATGTTCTCTTGGGGATTTATGTTGGAGCCGAGTCCTATCACTGCCCTGTTCAAGTTCATGTCGAAACCACCGGAGTCTTATCTCGATTCCGAGTGCGTTACGGAGACCGAATCGGCGAACCGCAGCGCGCCCGGCTTATCCACCTTCGCGGTCGCCCTTCTCACCCTCCCGTCCTCGAGGATTATTTTCACCACGTTCCCTGCGATCCTTTCTATTAGGTTGAATTCTCCGTCCTCAATTTCGGAGATAATCTTTTTCGTCATGGACTTGTAGTCGACCGTAAAGGAAATATCGTCCTTTTCCATGGCCTCTCTGCCGTCAAATTCGATCTCTATGTTTATGACTACTTCCTGCTTTACCTTCTTCTCCCACTCGAAGACGCCGACGACAGTCCTCAGTCTCAGGTTCTCTATCTTTATAATCACTCTGCTCTCTCCTCAGCCGAGGTGCTGCCCGCCGTCTACAAACAGGCACTCTCCGGTCACGTAGTCGTTTTCGAGTATATATTTTAATGCCGTTATGACGTGGCCGGGATGTCCCGGCTTTCCCAATGGCGTATCCTTCGATATCTTCTTCAGATATTTCTGATCCTTTTCCGGAGGAGGGAGTATCGGCCCCGGACAGATTCCGTTGACGCGTATCTTTGGCCCGAGAGCTTTAGCGGCCATGAGGGTGAAATCCCTGAGCGCTCTCTTGCTAAGGTTGTAAACGAAGTGGCCGGATTCGATCCGGGAGACCCTCGTATCGAGCATGTTCACGATCAGCTGCGCGCTTTTTCTTCTGCCGAATTCCTGTGACAGGAAGAAGGGCGCTTTGAAGTTGAGGGTGAATTCCCTGTCGAACGATTCCTCCGTGACTTCCATAAATTTTATGTCTTCGAATAAGGAGGCGTTGTTTATGAGAATTGAGCAGTATGGAAAGGCCCGGAATACCTGTTCGATGAGGGTCTTCGTGTTTCTGATATTGGAGAGGTCTGCTTTGAATATCTCGCACTTTCTTCCGAGTGCTTTTATCTCATCCGCCGTTTTTCTGATTCCATTCACCGAAGTGTTGTAGTGCAGGGCGACGTCGTACCCCATGTCGGCAAGGGCAATCGCCATTTCCCTGCCCAGCCGCTTCCCCGCTCCTGTTATAAAAGCAGCTTTTTTCATTATTGTTTATGCTACGTCCTTATCTGAGCTCCGATTTTAGACACCGAGATTATAGCACAACGGGCGCTAGCGGATAAGCCGCCCGTGATGCGATGGAATAGCGATTCGGGTTGCTGCTTGCCTGTTCCGAGCGCAGGGGCCGTCTCTCCCTTGAGGACTGCATTTAATTATCGAGCAATGTTTCATATCCAGCACCGAATTGGTGTAGAATTAATCCGGTTGCGACAATCTCCGTAAAGGCGGACGCATGGCTAAAAAACCCGTAAAATCGAGCCCGCCTGTCCTCGGCATAGATATAGGAGGGACAGGGATCAAATCGGCCCCCGTCGACATCGACAAAGGCGTGCTGCTTGCGGAAAGATACAGGGTAGACACCCCTCATCCGGCGACTCCAAAGAGCATGCTCGAAGCCATAGGGGGCATAATCTCTCACTGGAACTGGAAGGGACCTCTCGGGTGCGGTTTTCCCGGCGTTATGAAGAGCGGGGAAGTCTATACGGCTGCGAACCTGTCGAAGAAATGGATCGGGGTCAATATCAGGGACGAGATCGAGAAGATATCGCCGCTTAAGGCCGTAGTGATAAACGACGCGGATTCGGCGGGCCTCGCCGAGATGAAGTTCGGCGCGGGGGAGAAATATAACCGGCACGGCGGCGGGGTCGTCCTCATGGTCACGCTCGGGACGGGCGTAGGCACCGCGCTCTTCGTCGACGGCCACCTGGTGCGTAACACGGAGCTGGGACACATAGAAATAGACGGCGAGGACGCGGAAAAACGCACGGCGGAGATTCACAGGGAGATCGAGGGCCTCAGCTGGAAGAAATGGGGTAAGAGGGTGAACGATTATTTACAGCACATCGAAAAGCTCCTGTCTCCCGACCTTATCATTATCGGGGGCGGGGTTAGCAAAAAGTCGGATAAGTTTTTCCCGTATATAAAGGTCAGAGCTCCGATCGTGCCCGCGAAAATGCTTAACGACGCCGGTATCGTCGGGGCCGCGCTCGCTTCCGAGCTTTAAAAACGGGGCTTTTCTTGCATTCTGGGGTTCGTTGTGTGATAATGGCATTGGTCGCAGCCTATATTTCCTAAATTTGTGACTCCGCGTTTCCGAGGTAGCAATTTGTTTCGCAGGGAAGCTCAAAGGCGCATATCGAAATGGATTTGTGAAGCCGTCCCTCAAATCATGCGTTCCTTCCGCGCAGGTATAATTGCAGATACGGCGACAACGGCGCGGACCGAGTCACTTTTCAGTTTTTATAGGTCTTAATACTATATTCATAATAATACTCAAAATTAATGGATGAGGAGAAGCGATATGGAGTCGAAACCCAAAATGAGCAGAGACAAGCTGGAGCAGCTCATAATAAACACGATAAGGACGCTTTCTATGGACGCTGTTCAGAAAGCGAATTCCGGTCATCCGGGTACGCCGATGGCTCTCGCTCCGGTAGCTTTCACGATCTGGGATAAATTCATGAAGTTCAATCCCAGGAACCCCGACTGGCCCGACCGCGACAGGTTCGTGCTTTCAAACGGCCACGCGTCGATGCTCCTCTACAGCCTGCTTCACCTGACCGGTTATAACGTTTCTCTCCACGATATAAAAACATTCAGGCAGCTCCACAGCAAATGCGCGGGCCACCCCGAATACGGCCTCGCGCCCGGGGTAGAGACCACGACGGGGCCGCTCGGCCAGGGGGTCGCTACGTCTGTCGGCATGGCGATCGCCGAAAAATGGCTCGCTTCTTATTTCAACAGGCCCGGTCACGAGATCATCAACTACAACATCTATGCGATATGCGGCGACGGCTGCATGATGGAAGGCATATCGGGCGAGGCGGCCTCGCTCGCCGGACACCTGGGACTCAACAACCTCATCTGGTTCTACGACAACAACCACATAACCATAGAAGGACACACCGCTCTCGCTTTCAGCGAGGACGTGGCCGCCCGGTTCATGGGATACAACTGGCACGTGCAGCGCGTTGGGGACGCTAACGACCTCGAGATGCTCGCTGAAGCGATAGAGAGGGCGTTCAAGGAGAACGAGCAGCCGTCCCTCATCATAGTCGACAGCCACATCGGATACGGGAGTCCGAACAAGCAGGACACGTCAGCGGCTCACGGGGAGCCGCTAGGCGACGAGGAGATACGGAAGACCAAGATAAATTACGGCTGGGACCCCGACAAAAAGTTCTACATCCCTGACGAGGTAAAGGAATACAGGGAAACCGTAATAAGGAAAGGCGCCGTATTCGAGGACGAATGGAATAAGAAATTCAGCTCGTACGAGCGCGAATATCCCGAACTGGCGAAACAGTTCCGCGAGCTTCAGGACAGAGAAATGCCAAAAGGGTGGGAGAAATGCCTCCCGGCGTTCCCTCCAAATCCCAAGGGGCCCGCTACACGCTCTGCAAACAGCAAGATACTGAATGCCATAGTTCCGGTGTACCCGTTCCTCTTGGGAGGAGCTGCAGACGTCGGCTCTTCCACAAAAACCTACATAGAAAATGCGAACAGCTTCGAGAAGGGCATCTATGACGGCAGGAACTTCCATTTCGGCATTAGAGAGAACGCAATGGGAGCCGTCGCGAACGGCATGGCGCTCAGCAGGCTGAGGCCTTACACTGCCACCTATTTCGTGTTTTCCGACTACATGAGGGCTACTATCAGGCTCGCGAGCCTGATGCAGATTCCCGTGACTTTCATATTCACTCACGACAGCATCGGTCTCGGCGAGGACGGCCCTACGCACCAGCCCGTCGAGCACCTCGCGTCCTTGAGGGCAATGCCCAACCTCGCCGTCGTAAGGCCAGCAGACGCCAACGAATTGAGCGTGCTGTGGAAATATATAATGGGTTCGAAAGACCACCCTGTAGCCCTGATACTGACGAGACAGGACGTCCCCACTTTTGACAGGAGCCTTTACGCCCCGGCCGAAGGAGCTCTCAAGGGCGCGTATATTCTCGCAGACAGCAAGCCCGGGCCGGACGTCATACTGATAGGCACCGGCTCCGAGGTCCAGCTATGCCTCGGCGCATACGAGATACTTAAAAAGCAGGGGATCAAGGCGCGCGTGGTCAGCATGCCCTCGTGGTCTCTCTTCGAGATGCAGACCGCGGATTACAAGGAAGAAATCCTCCCCTCGTCCGTAAAGGCCAGGGTGTCCGTGGAGATGGGCTCCACGTTCGGCTGGTGCAAGTATGCGGGGTCGGGTGATGAGAGCGGCTTTATCGGTATAAACACGTTCGGCGAGTCGGCTCCCATAGCGGACCTCCTTCCTGAGTTCGGCTTCACCGTCGACCATGTCGTTGCGAAAGCGAAAGAGGTCCTTAAGTCGAACGGCAAGAAAGTTAAAAAACCGTCAAAGAAATGATGTAGATTTAAGACTTGTTGTCACGCTCCGTTTTTATAGAACAAATAAATTCGTGAACGGGAGAAAGACGATGTCCAGAATAACGGATTTATCCAGACTCGGCCAGTCGATCTGGTACGACTATATCAGGAGGTCTTTCATAACCTCGGGAGAGCTCAAAGCCCTTATAGACGAAGGCTTGAGGGGTGAGACCTCGAACCCTTCCATACTCGAAAAAGCCATTGCCGGAAGCTCGGACTATGACGAGGAGCTCAAAGCCCTGGTCGAGCAGAACAAATCCGTGAACGAGATATACGAAGCGCTCGCATTAAAGGACATTGCGATGGCAGCCGACCTCTTCAGGCCGCTCTACGACAAGACGGACGCGGGCGACGGGTTTATAAGCCTCGAGGTCAGCCCCACCCTGGCTAACGACACGAACGGCACTATACGGGAAGCGAGGAGATACTTCGTCACTCTCGGGCGCCCGAACGTCATGATCAAGGTCCCCGCCACCAAGGCGGGCATCCCCGCAATCACTGAGCTCATCGGCGCGGGCGTCAACGTGAACGTGACGCTCATGTTCAGCGTCGAGCAGTATAAGGCCGTGGCCGAGGCGTATATCAGGGGACTCGAAAAGCTGGCCGCCGAAGGCCCGTCTATATTCAAGGGGCACAGGGTGGACAGGGTCGCTTCTGTCGCGTCGTTCTTCGTAAGCAGGGTGGACACCGCCGTAGACCCGGAGCTCGAGAAGATCGGGAACACTGCGCTACAGGGCAGGATCGCGATAGCGAATGCGAAGCTCGCGTACGACGAATTCAGGAAAACTTTTAGAGGCAAGCGCTGGAAGAAGCTGGCCGATGCGGGCGCGAGGGTGCAGAGGTGCCTCTGGGCGAGCACGAGCACCAAGAACCCCGCGTATTCCGATACGCTCTACGTCGACGAGCTTATAGGGCCCGATACCGTAAATACGGTCCCTCCGGCTACCTACAAGAACTTCAGGGACCACGGGAAGGCCGCCCTCACGCTGACGAGAGGCGTGAGGGAGGCGGAGCAGGACATAGCGAAGCTCGGGAAGCTCGGAATAGATTTGAAGAAAGTGACTAACAAGCTTCTGAGAGACGGCGTTCAGCAGTTTGCCGATTCCTTCACGACTCTGATGGCGAGCATAGAGCAGAAAAAGGAGCAGATACAGTCCGAGAAAAAACCCTACTCCGCGTCCCTCGGCAAATATCAGGCCGCGGTCGATAAATCGCTCGAAGCAATGCGTGACAACAACATCATACAGAAGATATGGAATTTCGATTACATGGTTTGGGAGGACGACCCGGCGGAGATAAGCAACCGTCTCGGCTGGCTCCACATACCGGAAGTTATGGTCGATGCGCTTCCGGGGATAAGAAAAGTCGTAAATGAGGTAAAGGCAGACGGCTATAAGAACGTGCTGCTCCTCGGTATGGGCGGCTCGAGCCTTGCCCCTCTCGTCATTCGCGAGACGTTCGGCGTCAAAAAAGGCTATCTCGACGTCGCCGTTCTCGACAGCACCGATCCCGGTGCCGTCCTCGAGCAGCGTAACCGCCTCGACATGTCGAAGACTCTCTTCATCGTATCCACGAAGTCGGGAGGCACTGCGGAGACACTCTCCTTCATGAAATACTTTTACAACGAGGTCTTGAAAGAGGTCGGGAAGAAAGATGCGGGAAGGCATTTCATCGCCATCACGGACCCGGGGAGCGGGCTCCAGAAGATGGCGGCTGAGCTCAAGTTCAGAAAGACGTTCCTGAATGATCCCAACATCGGCGGACGGTACTCGGCACTTTCTTTCGTCGGCATACCGCCTGCGGCTTTCCAGGGCGTCGACCTCGACACTCTCCTCGCACGGGCGATCACGATGCTCCACAACTGCGAGAGCTGCAACTGTGCCGTGGACGGGGATAACTCGGGCGCGTGGCTTGGCGCGATACTGGGGGAGCTCGCCAAGGCCGGTCACGACAAGGTCACGCTCGTCGCCTCACCGCCCATAGAGAGCTTCGGCTCATGGGTCGAGCAGCTCATAGCCGAGAGCACGGGCAAGGACGGGAAGGGAATACTCCCCGTCGACAGGGAGCCTCTCGCCCAGCCCGAATTCTATGCGAACGACAGGCTCTTCGTCTATCTCCGCCTGAATAGTGACAGTACCTACGACAGGCAGGTAAACGCCCTCGAGAAAGCGGGCTATCCGGTCGTGCGTATCAATCTCAGGGACATCTACGACCTGGGAGGCGAGTTCTTCAGGTGGGAGATGGCAATCGCCGTAGCCGGCATGATCATAGGCATTCATCCTTTCAACCAGCCGAACGTGGAGGCCGCCAAGGTCCTCGCGCGCAAGATGATAGCGGAGTATCAGAAAAAGGGTAAGCTGCCGGTACTGAAACCGACCCTCAGCGAATCCGGAATAACCGTCTACTCCGATTTCAAAGCCCCCGGTTTGGAGCAGGCGCTTAAAAAATTTCTTTCGTTCGCCAGGCCCGGCAGGGACGAATCGAAGGGGAGGAGCTACGTCGCGCTCCAGGCCTATGTCAAGCCCTCGGACGAGACTTACAACGCCCTCCAGAAGCTCAGGGCGAAGATAGAGAAGCAATACCGTCTGGCCACGACCGTGGGGTTCGGGCCTCGGTTCCTCCACTCTACCGGACAGCTCCATAAGGGAGACGCCGGACACGGTCTCTTCATCCAGTTCACGTCAGATAAGCCCGAGGACGCCCCCATACCGGACGAGGCGGGCAAGAAAGCCTCTTCGATAAGCTTCGGCGTGTTCGTAAACGCCGAGGCTCTCGGCGACCGCCAGGCGCTCCTCGACAGGAAGCGCAAGGTCATAACGTTCCACCTCGGCGAAAACGTCGTAAGCGGTATTAACAGGCTTGCGAAAATACTATAAGAGGGCAAAGTGATAAAGGCGCTCATTTTTGATCTCGACGGCACGCTGGTGCAGACTGAGGCACTAAAGGCGGAGTCATACGCCATGGCCGCGGTCGAGCTCGATAAATCTCTTACCGAAGACGAGGTCATAGACGCTTTCAAGGACTATGTCGGCCTTACCCGCAAGGAGGTTGCGTCGGGTCTGATCAAGAGGTTTAATCTCGAGGACGCGGCTAAGGCGAGGATGAAGGAATTCCACGTCCGAACTCCCTGGCAGGCCTATGTCGATATCAGGCTCGGGACCTATTTCAAGATGATCTCCGATCCGAAAGTATTGAAAGCGCACCTCTGCCCCTACAACTTGGGTCTCCTCAAATGGGCCCGCGGCGAGGGTTATCCGACGGGCCTCGGTACGATGTCCCATAGGGAAGAAGCCGACCGCGTGCTGGACGTCCTCGGCATAAGGCCGGAGTTCGATTTCATAGCCACCATTCAGGACGTCGAGCACGGGAAGCCCGATCCCGAGATATATAACCTTCTGGCCGATGAGCTCAAGGTCCCCCATGCGGACTGCCTCGTCGTCGAGGACTCCGCGTCCGGAGTAGAGGCGGCGCTGGCCGCGGGCATGAACTGCATCGCGGTAACGACCGATTTCACGAGGGAGGGGGTCCACAAGATTCCCCCCGCCGGAAACCTCCGCGTTGTGGATACGCCTCCCGCGCTCCTCGATACCGCGAAGGGATTTATCAGCGAGCTTAACTCTCGGAAGGAGAAAACAGGATGAGCGGTTCTCCCTCCCCAGATCAGAATATGCTCCAGGAGAGGCTCAAGAAAGAAGCCGGCATTAGCTCCGTGGATCTGGTGCGTCCGGGGATGGTCCTCGGCCTCGGCACCGGCAGCACCGCGAAGTACGCACTCGAAGAGATAGCCCGGAGACTCGGAGACGGGCGGCTCAAGGACATCGCGGGCATACCGAGCTCGCTCGAAACTGAAAAAAAAGCAAGAGAGCTCGGCATACCGGTGATCTCGTTCGACGATAAGCAGGAGATAGACCTGACCATAGACGGAGCAGACGAGGTCGACCCCGGGCTCAACCTCATCAAAGGCGGCGGCGGGGCGCTCTTGAGAGAAAAGGTTCTCGCGCAGTCGAGCAGGCGTAACGTCATGATCGTCGACGAGAGCAAGCTTTCGCCGATGCTCGGCACACGCTGCCCGGTGCCTGTCGAAGTCATACCCTTCGCGTGGAAGCCCGTGGCGAATTTTCTAATGTCCCTCGGCGCCGAGCCCGTTTTACGTATGAAAGAAGACGGATCGCCCTACACCACTGACCAGAATAACTATATAATTGACGGTAGATTCGGTCCGATTCCCGACATCGAGAGCCTGGCTCAGAAGCTCGGCCAGCGGGCGGGGATAGCGGGATACGGCCTGTTCATAGGCACTGCAAGCGAGGTCATAGTCGCGACAACACACGGCATACGCTATCAGAAGCGGAAGGATTCATAACAATAGACTCGTAAGGACGTACGCGAATACCATGGTGATGATCGAACCTTCAATACTATCTGCGGACTTTACCAGGCTCGGGGAGGCGGTCAAAGCGGCGGAGGAAGCGGGAGTTGCCTGGATACAGATAGACGTGATGGACGGGCGCTTCGTACCCAACATCAACTTCGGGCCCGGCGTGGTGGCCGCCATAAGGCCGCTTACGAAATTAAAGCTCGACGTCCACCTCATGATAGTCGAGCCCGAGAAATATATAAATATATTCGCCGAATCGGGAGCCGACCGCATCATAGTCCATCAGGAGGTCTGCTACCACCTCCACCGCGTGCTCGAGTCCATCAGGGAGCTCGGCGTGCAGTCGGGCGTGACCCTTAACCCCGCCACACCTGCCTCCTCTATAAGCGAAGTTCTGGAGCTCGCCGACTTCGTCCAGGTGATGGGAGTCAATCCTGGTTTCGGCGGGCAGAGGTTCATATGGAGCCAGTTAGGCAAGATTCGCGAGATAAAAGAGATGCTCGGCAGGAAGGGGCTCGACGTCCCTATAGGCCTCGACGGCGGAATAGACGTCGAGACGGCTCCCGAGGCGGTGCGGGCCGGTGCTGCTGTCCTTGTCGCGGGATCGAGCGTTTATAACGACAAAGGCACGGTGCGGGATAACGTAAAAGCTCTGCTCGACAGTGTACGGTGAGACCCTCCGGCGTTGTGATTCGAGCGGAGGGATTATAATTGTGGATGACGAATACAAATAAGACCGAGAGGTAAGCAAGATGGCACAGGAAAACGGCTGTATAATCGCGATCTTCGGGGCTTCCGGGGATTTGACCAAGCGTAAGCTCATGCCCGCACTCTATGCGTTATTCAGGCAGAAGCTCCTCCCCGAGAATTTCGCCATACTCGGCACGAGCAGGTCTCCGTTCACGGACGACGCATACAGGAAAAAAATAATCGAGGACGTCGTCACGTACGCGGGCATCAAAAAATCCGAGCAGAAACAGCTGGAGCCGTTCTCGAAGCACGTCTATTACCTCGCCATGGACGCGACTGACGTAAACCACTATGACGACCTCAGGGAAAAACTGTCAAAGATAGACGAAGCCGAGAAAACGGGCGGCAATTATATTTTCTATCTGTCCACGTCTCCGAGCCTCTACACCTCTATCGCAAAGAACCTCGGGAAGAAAGGGCTCCAGAAAGAGGGGAAAGGCTCGTCGTGGCGGCGGATAATCGTGGAAAAGCCTTTCGGCAGGGACCTTGCTTCCGCCGAGGCGCTCAACCACGACCTCCAGAGGATCTTCAAGGAAGGACAGATATACAGGATAGACCATTATCTCGGCAAGGAGACCGTGCAGGACATATTCGCTCTCAGGTTCTCAAACGGCATCTTCGAGCCCCTCTGGAACAGGAACTACGTGAGCCGCGTCGAGATCACTGCGGCCGAAACGATAGGCGTCGAAGAGCGGGGCGGATACTACGACCACTACGGCGCGCTCCGGGACATGATACAGAACCATCTCCTGCAAGTGCTCGGCACGGTCACCATAGAGCCCCCTTCGTTCTTCGACGCGATAGACGTCCGCAATGAGTCTATCAAGATATTCCAGTCTCTCAGGCCCATAAAGCCCGAGGACGTGGACAAGTACGCGGTAAGGGGCCAGTACACGGAGTCCGTGATCGACGGTAAGAAAATAGCCGGATACAGGCAGGAAAAGGACGTAGCCCACGATTCGATGACCGAGACTTTCGTCGCGCTCAAGCTCTACATAGACAACTGGAGGTGGGGCGGTGTGCCGTTTTACCTCCGCACAGGGAAATGCCTGCCCGCCCGCGTGAGCGAGGTCGTTATAGAATTCAAGAAGACCCCCCATCACCTCTTCACCCAGGAAGAGCTGTGCTCGGCGAAGCCCAACCAGCTCATCATACGCATACAACCCGACGAAGGGATTCTGCTCCGGTTCGGCATGAAGAAGCCGGGGGCGGGATTCGACATTGAAGAGGTCGGGATGGACTTCCACTATTCCGAGCTTGCGGATGCATACATACCCGAAGCTTACGAGCGGCTCATACTCGACTGCATCATGGGCGACGCGACGCACTACGCGCGCGCTGACGCCGTGGAGGCGTGCTGGAAGTTTGTCGATCCCATACTTAAGGCATGGGAGGACGACCCCGAAATAAAGCTCTTCGGCTACCCCGCCGGCACCTGGGGTCCACCCGAAGCGAGGCACCTCTTCGATGCTCCTGATGAGGACTGGAGGTATCCGACCGACCATCTGACGACCGACGGGGATTTTTACGAGCTCAAATAACCTGTGTATGAATTTTTCATGATTGTGAAAAGCAGGAGATGGAATGAAAAAGGAAATTTACCTCTTCGACGATATTACGGCACTGGCGAAGCGCCTCGCTGAGGATTTCAAGACGGCTCTCGCTGCGAAGGCGGCTTCGGGAGAGTCCCTGATCGTGGCGCTCTCCGGAGGGCACACGCCCAGGGCCTTTTTCGAGGTGCTGGCCGCGCCTCCTTACGGCGACGGCCTCCCCTGGGATAAGGTCGTTCTCTTCTGGGGAGACGAGCGCTGCGTCCCGCCGGATAACGACGAGAGCAACTTCAAGATGACCTACCTCTCGCTCTTGTCACATATCAAGATCCCCGGGAACAATATCCACCGCGTGTTGGGTGAAAACCCTCCCGATGAAGAAGCCGTTCGTTACGCGGAAGAGATAAAGAAGAACGTCCCCGCGGGCGTGAGCGGTTTTCCCTCTTTCGACTGGATATTCCTCGGCATGGGAGAAGACGGGCACACGGCTTCGTTATTCCCCGGAGCCCCGACTTTAAATGAGAAAGAGAAGATTTGCGTGGTCGCAACTCATCCTCAGACCGGGCAGAAGAGGGTGAGCGTCACGTTTCCTGTCCTCGACGCCGGAAAGAGGGTTTCGTTCCTCGTCGCGGGGGAGGGAAAAGAGGCCGTGCTCAGGGAGATTCTGGAAAACCCCGGGCAGAGACTGCCTTACCCGGCTTCCATTGTGAGCCCTACTGACGGCGTCCTCGAATGGTACGTGGACAGGGCCGCCGCCCCCTGGCTCTAGTCAAGCCGCGGACACTCTCTGACAATCAAAACATTTTGCTGAAATTTCTGGGCTTCCTCTGTTTCCATTTCCCGGTCTGATAGGCGTTCGCCACTATTAACGGGACGACAGTCGTAGCCTCGGCATAGACCATCTGCTCGTAGACTGTGCTGACCTTTCCCCAGGACGAAGCTTCCTTAAGCGTGGACGAGCTGCAAGCGCCGTCCCTCACGTCGGCTACGGTGATCTGAACGGCATATTTATGCACCGGCACGTCGAAGCCCAGCACCTCGGCCGCGACGACTGTGTCCTGCGCGAAGTTCTTGGGCACGCCTCCCCCCACCATGAAGAGGCCGCTCTCCTTGGAAGAGATCTTTATTTTCGTAAGCTCGAGGAAGTCCTTCGCGCTGTCTATCGACACGTGGGAGTCGGGGTTATTCCACTGGTGGAACACGAGACCGAACCCTGCGGACGAGTCCGTGAAGGCGGGGCAGAATATCGGCACGTTGTGCTCGTAGGCCGCCTGCACGAGGGAGTTCTTCTTCTTTGCGTGCTTCGTGAGCCATTTTCCCATCTCGCGTATAAATTCCCTGGAAGAGTACGGGCGGTGTTCGAGAGAGTCTGCAATCTGGGCGACAGTCCTGTCGCATGCCTGGAGCTCGTCTTCGTCAATGAACGTGTCATAGATGCGGTCGATGTAGAGCGACCTCAGCATGCCGTCGTCTATGAAAGGCGTTCCGGCGTAGTGGCTGAAGCCGAGGGCCTCGAAAAAGTCCATGTCAACGATGGAAGCGCCCGTTGCTACTATTACGTCCACCATGTTGTGCTTCACCATGTCGACGTATACCTGCATGCATCCGCCCGCCGAGGTCGAGCCCGCAAGCGTGAGCCACACGGAGGCGTTCTTGTCGGCGAGGTTCATGTTGAATATGTCCGCCGCCCTTGCGGCGTCTCTCGAAGAGAAAGACATGCCCCTGTACGCGTCGATTATCTGCTTGCCGTCGATCTTCTTTATATCGACGTGCTTGATCGTCTGTTTTAAAAGCTCTTTCTTCGTGGTCTTTGTCTTGGCCATTTGCCGTTTCTCCTTTACCTTCCCGAATAGAGATATGTATCCCTCTATATATGCACCTGCGGGGGATTGTCAAGCACCCGGGATGGAATTATTATTTTTTTTCTGCGGAAAATACTTTTCTTCTTCCGACTTGATTGACCCGCAAATATATTATAGCCGTATATATCCTTGTCAAAGCTCACGCCGGCTGCTGCTGTGTAATGCAGTGTATAGCGCCGCCTCCGTAAATAATATCGCTGCAGTCTATGCCTACGACTTCGCGTCTGGGGAAGCATCCCCGGAGTATTTCGAGCGCCTTGCGGTCGTTCCCGTCGTTGAACACCGGGGCGAGTACTACCGTGTTGCCGATATAGAAGTTCGTGTATGAAACGGGCGCCTTGCTCCCGTCCTCGTAACGCACGTGGGGCATGGGGAGCCTGATCACCTCAAACGGCCTGCCGTCCGTATCCGCAGCCTCAGTCAGAGTCTTGTGATTTGACTGAAGCGCCTGGAAATTCTCATCGTCCGGGTCGTCTTCGAATGCGCAGACTATCCTGCCCGGTGCGACGAAGCGGGCGATCTCGTCTATGTGCCCGTCCGTGTGGTCATTCACGAGCCCCTTTCCGAGCCATATCGTTTTCCTTACGCCGAGGTAGTCTCCCAGGCACTTTTCAATATCGGCCCTGGTCTTCACCGGGTTCCTGTTCTCGTTGAGGAGGCACTCCTCCGTCGTGAGACACACTCCCAGGCCGTTTACGTCTATAGCGCCCCCTTCGACGATAATCTCAGCCTCTTCGACCGGCAGTTTTTTCCATCCGCCTATTTTTTCCGGTATAGCTGCGTCCTTAAGCAGCTCCGGAAACTTGTTTCCCCACGCATTGAAGAGCCATTTCGTTATAACGGTATTCCCGGAGCCGTTTTTAACGAATATCGGCCCCGTGTCCCTCAGCCAGACGTCGGCGTAATCGGTGACGTGGAAATTTATTTTCGTCATATCGATGTCCGCCGATTTAAGCATTCCCTGCGCCCTCTCTTTCATCTCCTCGTCCAGCACCAGAAGTTCCGCAGGCTCGCTCTCGTGCAGGGCGCTCAGTATCTTTACGAACGCGGCCTCCGCTTTCTCCACCCTGTCCGGGAACGTGATCTCGTCGTAGGGCCAGGCGAGCCATACGGCCGAGTGCGGCTCCCATTCCGCGGGCATTCTGTATGAGGGCTTCTTCTTGTCGTTCATGAGCGGCTGACTATTTCTGACGGAGCGCCTTCTTCATGTCTTTGTAGTGCTCTACGTCTTTTAATTTCTTGGATTTCTTTACCAGCTTGCCGGAGACAAGCCCCTTGTATGTATCCGGCCTCCGGTTGCGGAGGAACCCCCACCCCTCTGAGTAAAATTCATTCCGCTCGAGGTCGAGCTCCACGATCACCGTTTCCTCTTTCGTCGCCGAAGCGCGCTTGAGCACCTTCCCGAACGGGTCGCATACGAACGACTGCCCCCAGAATACCATCCTGCCTTCGCGTCCGACGCGGTTCACTGCAGCGACATAGACGCTGTTCGAGATCGCGTGTCCCCTCTGCACGGTCTCCCAGGCGTCGTGCCAGTTCCCCTCGGCGTCGTAGCCGGTGATGTTCCCTATGGCCGTCGGATAGAAAATTATCTCGGCCCCTTTAAGGCGCGCCATGCGGGCCGCCTCGGGGAACCACTGGTCGTAGCATATGAGCACAGCGAACTTTACGCCGCCCGACTTGAATACCTTGTACCCCGCCCGGCCCTCTTCGAAATATTCCTTTTCGTAAAACCCCGGGTCCTGCGGTATGTGGACCTTGTTATACCGGCCTTGAAGCTTCCCGTCTTTCCCTATCACGACGGCCGTATTGAAATATTCCCCGCCCCTTTTCTCGTAAAATGGCACGACGAGCGTAACGCCGGATCTCCCGGCGGCTTTCCTCATCTCGCTCACCGTATATCCCGCGGCGCTTTCCGCGTAGTCGTCCTTCTTCTTCTTTTCCCACTGCGGGAAATAAGGCGTCTGGAAGAGCTCCTGAAGCGCAATGATCTCGGCTCCCTTACCGGCGGCTTCGCCTATCCTGTCGATCGTCCTTGCGACATTCGACCGGACGTCTTCCGAGACCTTGCTCTGTATGAGGGCAATCGTCACTTTTTTCATAGGATTAATTCTACAGTTTACTCTGGATATAGGAAATAAAAACCGGCTTAATACGGCGTTAACAATCGGGTATAGACCTCATTCAAGCCATATATAACGTGCTATAAACAGCACGGCGAAGAGGTATAGGAGCCAGTGCACGCTTTTCCCTTTCCCGCTCACCAGCTTTAACAGCACGTACGAGATAACGCCGAACGATATACCCTCCGTTATGCTGAACGCGAGCGGCATCATGACAAGAGTGAGGAATGCCGGTATCGATTCCGTGTAGTCGTCCCAATCCACGTTCACGATGTTTTTGAACATCATTGCGCCCACGATTATCAGCGCCGGGGCGATTACGGGATAGAGCGTCGCGTTGCCGGTCACGTATCCGGCCCCTATCATGTGCACGAGAGGGCTGAAGAATATGGCGAGCAGGAAGAGTATCGCCACTACGATACCGGTGAGCCCTGTCCTCCCTCCTGCCGATATGCCCGACGCGCTTTCGATGTAGCTAGTGACGGTCGATGTTCCCAGCACCGCGCCTCCGCACGTGGCTACCGCGTCCGAGAGCAAGGCTTGTCTCGCCCTCGGGAGATTCCCCTCCTTCATGAGCCCTCCCTGCTGGCTCACACCTATGAGCGTCCCTATCGTATCGAAGAGGTCGAGGAAGAGGAATACAAATATCACCGTGATGAGGTGAGGGTCCTTGAATACGTTCGGTATTTCGAGCTTGAGGAGTGTGGGAGCGATTGACGGAGGCGCCGAAATGACGCCCTTGAATTCGACTATGCCCGTAAGGAACCCCGCCGCCGCTGTGACCAATATGCCTATGAGTATGGCCCCCCTTATTTTGAGCACGAAGAGGACCGCCATGACGACGAGCCCCAATATCGCAATAAGGGTAGGTTTCGACGTTAGGTCGCCGAGTGTCACGTAGGTAACGGCGTGCCCCGTTACGATCCCCGACCATTCGAGCCCTACCAAGGCGATGAGAAGCCCTATCCCGACGGGTATGCCGTTCTTGAGGCATCCCGGCAGCACGTTCATCAGGGTCTCCCTGAGCCCTACGGTGGAGAGCAAGATGAAGACGAGGCCGGCGACGAAGACGGCCCCGAGGGCTTCCTGCCAGGAGTAGCCGAGCGTGAGCACTACAATGTACGTGAAGTAGAAGTTGTGTCCCATCGCGGGAGCGAGTGCGATAGGGTAGTTCGCGAGGAGCGCCATGAGCACCGTGCCTAGCGCGCTCGAGACGCACGTAGCCACCATTACCGCCCCCGGGTCCATCCCTGCTGCGCCCATGACAGCCGGCTGGACGAATATGATGTACGACATGGTCATGAACGTCGTGAGGCCGGCTACCAGCTCGCGGCTGGGGTTCGTATTCTGCTCTTTCAGGGCGAATAATCTTTCGAGCATGCGGGCAGACGCGCGTTATTAAAATTTTAGTTGTCATTATCACACGATGACGAGTATTATGTCAATCAAGGATAAAGGGAGGAAGGGCTTTAACCGGTCCCGGCTCTTACGGATAAATTCTTCTCGATGAACAAGGTTCTGCTGCGCTCGGATCATGCCTGAATATATAGAAATTCTCATCCTCTTCGGTGTGGGGCTCCTCGCGGGCGTAATCAACGTTATGGCCGGCGGCGGCTCCAGCCTTACGCTGCCCGCCCTTATATTCATCGGTCTCGACAGCGCTGCCGCGAACGGGACTAACCGAATAGGTATCTTGCTCCAGGGCATTTTCGCCACGCTCTCATACCGGAAGGAAAATATTTCGGAGATAGAGAAGAGCGTGAAGCTCTCCCTGCTCACGCTTCCGGGAGCCGTGCTCGGCGCGCTGCTCGCCCTAAAGATAAGCAACGAGTGGTTCGACAGGATACTCGGCATCGTCATGATAGGCGTTATCGTTTCCATGCTCCTGCCACAGTCCGGGCTGGAAATTTCAGCCGGTAGAGAAAGAAAATCATGGCTCATATACCCGGCTATGTTCGCAATAGGCTTATACGGAGGGTTCATACAGGTCGGGGTCGGGTTTCTGATAATGGCCGCGCTATATCACCTGTTGAGGATCGACCTCATCCGCGTGAATATGCACAAGGTTTTCATAACTATGTTGTACACGGTGCCCGCTTTATTGATCTTCGTATGGTCGGGTAATGTGGACTGGCTCCTCGGGCTCTCTCTCGCGGCCGGGAACGCAATAGGCGGCTGGTGGGCGGTGCGCTTCTCAATCAAGGGCGGCGAGAGGGTTATACGCTACGTCATGGTGCTCGCTATCTTCATCATAGCGCTCAAGTTGCTCGGGATTATCTAGGGATATATAGTTTCAATTATGGAATTAGGAGAGCTTGCCGCCGAGGTTCGCTCGCGTGCGAAGACCTTCCCCTATATAATAGCCGTCGACGGGACCATAGGGAGCGGGAAGAGCTACATCGGCGGGGAATTGGTGAAAGCACTTTCTCTGGGTGCGCTTCTCATCTCGATGGACTTATTTGTCCGTATACCCAGGTCTGAATGGGACAGGAAAATTGAGGAAGGAAACATACGCCTCCGCGACTGGTACGATATTGGGAAAGCGCGGGATATTCTCCTCGCTATAAAATCCGATCGAGGCCTCGATTGCAGGGACCTGTACGATGTTGAAACGGGGACCATGCGCGGGTGCATTTCGATCGATCCCGGAATGTACAAGTATTTCATTATCGAAGGGCTCTTCTCTATGGACGATGAGCTCGACGGGCTCGTTGATCTGGGGATTTTCGTGGATACGCCCCGGGACGTTGCGCTTGCGAGAGCCGAATCGAGGGACGAATCGAAGCGCCACCTCGACCCTCACGGCTGGCTCGAGAAGAAAGAGATATTCTACGACGGTTACCTCCCCTACATCGAAGGGCACAGGAAAAAAGCCGGTATCGTTATCGGTGATTGATTGCTGTTCACGCTTTGAAGTCGGGCTCGTCTTTCCCCAGATAGACCGACATGGCCCCGCCCTCGACGAATATGGTTTGCCCGGTTATATATGAGGCCTCGTCCGTCGCGAACATCACCGCGGGCGGCACCATGTCTTCCGGTTTTCCTCTCCGTCCCTCGGGGATTCCCTTCGTCATGTATTCGTCGTATTCCGGGTTCTTGGACGCCGAGAGCGGCGTTATCGTCGATCCCGGGCCTATGCAGTTCACGGTGATGTTGTAATGGGCGAGGTCTACGGCCATCACCCTGGTCATGTTTATCATCGCCGCTTTCGCCGCATGGTAGGCGACAGAGACTGGGTGCATGTCCATTGCTCCCGCGACCGAGCCGATGTTGATTATCCTGCCCGGAGTACCCTGCTTGATTACCTGCCTTGCGAAGCTCTGGGACAGAAAAAAGGCGCTCTTCAGATTTATGTCCATCATCTTGTCCCAGCCCTCGGGCGTCACGTCGAAGATGGTCTCGCGCCTTGCGTATCCTGCGTCGTTCACCAGTATATCGACCTTGCCGAAAGTATTTATCGTCTTGTCCAGCAGTTCCTGATGCTTGCCGAGATCGGAGACGTCGAGAGTGTAATACATGGCCTGGCCGCCAAGGCTCTCGATTTCCCTTACCACCTCCAGGCACGGGTCCTCATGCAGGGCCGCTATCGCGACTTTAGCTCCTTCCCCGACGTATCCGAGCGCGATCGCCTTCCCGATGCCGGAAGACCCTCCCGTTATTATCGCTACTTTGTCTTTTAATCTCATCATGATACCCTCTTTCGGTGATTTGTCCGGGGAATGCCGGTAATCTTACAGTCGGATCCGGGATACCCCTTATCTCTATGAAATCCAAAGGGACAAATTTAATAAATTGATACTACAATTGTCTATAAAATGGAAGACCGGGCTGCGAGTGAGATAATCAGTTAAGCATGTGCCCTGTAGCATCCGGCAGGAGGATAAGAGATGAAAGCTGAACATTTCAAGCTGCTCGGACGCGAAATTTTTATCAGGTACAGGATAAGCGGGGGCAAAAACACTCCGGTATTATTCATACACGGCATTGGTGAGTCCGGGAGGTGTTTCTTTGACGCCTTCGACCTGCCGAAGAAATACGATATTATAGTCCCCGATCTCCTCGGTTTCGGTAAAAGTGAAAAAGTTAAGGACAGTCCCGATTATTCATTCTCGTCCCAGGTGAAAATTCTCAGGGAGATCATGGGCCTCTTCGATCTCAAGGATATAGCCCTTGTCGGCCATTCTTACGGCGGAGTGCTCGGGACTTTATTGTGCGGGGACGATGATGAAGGCAGTATCAAAAAATTCGTGAACATCGAAGGGTGCATAACGCGGGACACACTGGTCTTGTCGACGAGTGCCGCGAATGCGTTTGAGGATTGTAAGGGCAATGTGTCGGAATTCGGCAAATGGCTCCGTGAAGGAGGTTTCAGGAAGAGTGTTCTCGAGGATAACGAGAGCCCTTCGACCATAAAGTATTTCGATTCCGTAATAGAGTGCGACCCCGAGGCATTCGCCCAAACGGCGGTTGAATTTATAAAGAGGACAGAGGGCGAGGACGAGCAGGGCAATAATGAGCTTTCACTCGCGTATAAAGGGCTCCGATTGCCCAGAATCTACTGCGCGGGAGCGAGGCCGGTCATGGATTCGACCAAGAGTTTTTTATCCCGAAATAATCTTGAATGGAGGGGGTTTAACGTCATCTCCCACTGGGTGATGCTCGACGCGAAAGAAGAATTTTACGCCTTCCTGGAAGGCTATATCGAATCTTGGTGAGCGATAATTGTGTAGTGATAGCGTTGTGTTAGAGAGACACGAGTAGCTTGAAAACTCTTATGGAAGTCATAGAAGATACGCCTCTTTTACTGTAAAGAACCCGACTCATCGAGTATTATTAATGTGGGAGTAGATACATATGCGTGTCATTGTAGCCAAGCCTAGGGGCTTTTGCGCCGGGGTCGACCGCGCTATAGAGATAGTCGAGCGCGCTCTCGAGATGTACGGTCCTCCCATATACGTCCGTCATGCGATCGTCCATAACAAACGCGTGGTTGAGTCCCTCAAGAACAAGGGAGTCAGGTTCGTCGAGGAGCTCTCCGAGATCGACCGGAAAGGGGCGAAGGTGATATTCAGCGCCCACGGCATAAGCCCCGCGGTACGCGATGAAGCTGAGAGGATGGGCCTCGAAGTTGTAGACGCGGTCTGTCCCCTCGTGACGAAGGTGCACAACGAAGTCAGGCATTACGCCGACCTCGGGTACACGATTATCCTCATCGGCCACAGGAACCACGTGGAGGTCATAGGGACGAGCGGCGAGGCTCCCGACAGGGTAGTGGTCGTGGAGTCGGTCGCGGAGGCCGATGTAGTAACGGTCGAAGACCCCGAGAGGGTCGCCTACGTCACGCAGACCACTCTCAGCGTAGACGACACGAAAGAAATCCTCGAAGTCTTAAAGAGAAGGTTCCCTAAAATAATGAGCCCGTCCAAGCTCGATATATGCTACGCCACCCAGAACAGGCAGGACGCTGTCAAGGCGCTCGCGGCGCAGGCGGATATTATTTTCATCATGGGCTCGCCCGAAAGCTCCAATTCGAACCGCCTCGTCGAGGTTGCGAAGTCGAGCGGCGTGAAGGACGCCTATCTCATCGAAGGCGCGGACAATCTGAGAAAAGAGATGTTCCGCAAAGGCCTCGTCGTAGGCCTCAGCTCGGGCGCATCGACGCCCGAGACCGTAGTGCTGGAGGTGATCTTGCGCTTGAGGGAATTCGGGGCCGATGAAGTAGAGGAGCTCGACGGCAAGGAAGAGCACACGAGGTTCCCTTTCCCGGATACGATACAGTTCAAAACGGCGTCCGAGTCAATGTAGCAGGTCTCGGGTCGCGTTCATACGTGGCGGGTTTAATTCCTGTCGTCCCGGTTCCTCACTGAAAATTATTTTCAGCCGCATTCGATCTCCGTAAGGAGTCCTGTTTCTATATCGTACATAAATCCTGTGACTAGAACTTCGGGAGGCGTCAGGGGGTGGGCCCTCAACCTCTTCACATCGTCCCTTACGCTTTCTATCCTGTCCCCTATGGTAAGCCAGTTTATGTAATCGCCTTCGCCCGATTCGAACGATGCATTCGCTATGCCCGCCATCTTTTCGTTGGTGAGGCCCTCGATCCCGCAGCCCGTGTGGTGAATGACGAGCCATTCGTTAGTACCCACGAGCCTGTTGGATATTATGAGCGACCTGACCGCATCGTCGCTGGCTCTCCCCCCTGCGTTTCTGATTATGTGCGCGTCCCCGGGTTTGAGGCCTGCCAGCCGCATGGGCTCAATGCGCGCGTCCATGCACGTCAGTATGGCGATTTTCCTCGACGGTACGATTCCAAGCTTTCCCTTCTCGCCGAATTCCCTTGCGTATTCCCTGTTGGCGCTCAGTATCCGCTTTATGTTCTCGCTCATGGCACCTCCTTGGCGTTACCGGAAATCGCGGGTCTCCGGTTACAATATCTGAATTTAACGGTGTGTTTAAAACGGGGTGTTTAATTCAGGAATTCCCTGAGAACACTGCTTCGCTCGGAGGCGGCCAGTTTGCTTAGGGCGTCCTTTTCGATCTGCCTTATCCTTTCCCTGCTGAGGCCGTATTTGTCCGCGATCTGCTCGAGCTTGTGGTCGTTTTCATAATCGATGCCGAACCTCATCATTAGCACGTCCCGCTCCCTATCGGACAATAATTCGAGCGAGTCCCTTATCTCCTCGTTGATCGACCGGAGGGTCAGATAATATTCCGGTCTCTTCGCACTGGGGTCGGACGTGATATCGAGGTATGATTTCGAGTCCTCGGTCCCCGGAAGGAGCTCGAGCGGTACGACCAGGTCGTTCCCCCTGAGTATAGTGCTTACGGCGTCGAGCGGGATGTTCGTTTCACTAGCGATCTGCTCGGGCATCGCGTTCTTGTCCGTATTGTGCTCGAGCTTCGCTTTTGCCCTGAATACCTTGGCTGCGAGCTCCTGGAGATATACCGGGATGAGTATTATATGCGTCTGCTCCATTACGGCTCTCGACAGAGCCTGGTGTATCCACCACGAGGCGTAAGTCGAGAACTTGAACCCCTTCGTATGGTCGAATTTCGTTACCGCTTTCATGAGCCCGATGTTCCCTTCCTGGATCAGGTCCGTGAGAGGCAGCCCCCTCCCTGTGTACTTGTTCGCGAGCTCGATAACCAGCCTGAGGTTCGATTTGACGAACTTCTCCTGGAACTGTCTTGACTTTTCGCTGTACGACCTCGAGAGCGCGTCGAGAATATATTCAGCCCTGCGCGGGATACCTTTCCCCGGCTTCGTCTTGTTATTGATGCGTCTCGTGATTTTCCTGGCCCCGGTTTCGCAGAGCTTTATCTTCGCCGCTAGCACTGCCTCGTCGCGCTTGGAGAGGAGCTTCTCATCGTTAAGCTCTCTAAAATAAGCGTAGAGGAGCCTGTAATTAGGATCCGTGATGTCTCTCCCGTTCTTGAAAAATCTGCTCCCCGGCTCTTCTTCCTCTTCCGGCTCCTCGTCTTCATAGCCGGAACCGTACGCGTCGTCCGAAACGCCGCCCGTATCGAAGTCCTCTGCGCCGAGTTCGCTTTCGTCATTTGTATATTCGAGCTGCTTTAGCTTCATCGAGGTTACGTTTCCTGAGCAAAAGAATGCTTAGCGTTACTAATATTTAGGTCACCTAAATAATAATACTAAAAAAATTTAGAATATCAATTGAGAGTTTTTTTGAAGTGAGGACATTCCTTACAGATTTCCTCTTCACCCAGGAGTATGTGAAGGTTTTCACAATAGTGGGGCTTTAGCTCTCCTAAGTGACTGTTTCGTTTGAAAAAACAGCATTCTGTGCAAATATCGCCCGAAAAAATAAGTCCCCTTTCCATGAGTTTCTCGGAGATTTTGAGCAAGAGCTGCTCCAATATCTTCTGCTCTTCAGGGTCGAAATCCCTGACGATTTCTTCGATCTCGTACCCGATATCTTCTATATCGCCTACGACCCTCTCGCCCTCGGGCGTGAGCGATATGTGAACCCTCCTCCTGTCTTCGGGGTCCCTCGACCTCAATATGAGTTTTTTCCTTTCAAGGGAATCGATTACGCCGCTCGCGGTTGCGGGGGTGCAGGTCAGGTACCTCGCAATGTTCCCTATCGTTATGGCGTCTTTTCTCGTGTAGTTTATGAAGAGGAGGGATTTGACCTGAGCCGGCGTAAGGTGCTCGAGCCTGCTCTTGTCCCAGAACAGATTCTTCACCGCCTGCCCTATGTGGAATAAGGTTCTTGTTATCTGCCCGCCTATATTTTTCTGTCTGTAAACAGGATCGAAAATAGACATAAGCTCGCCTTACGTTTAGCATACCTAAATATTTACAAAATTCACGAAGGCGGATAGAGGCGAGAGCCGGGGTTATGGATACGATGCCGCGGGCTATCTATAAAATGACCCGCACCTCTGACAGGATTCTTTTCGCCCTCTCGTAGGACTCGATAGTCCCAATGTCGATCGCTTCCCCCTCCGTCCGTATCGCATAGACCTTGTCATGCAGAGCAAGATAGGAGATGAAGTATCCGATTTCGTCTTTTGCGCCCTCCGACGACAGGTATGCATGGATAAGATCGAGCGCTTCCGGCTTAAGAAAGTAGAGAGCAGGACAGGCGAGGTCCGAGGGCGGGTCCTCCGGCTTTTCATGGAACGCGAGAACGCGGCCGTCTTCGTCTATTTCGAGCACCCCGGTTTTTCTCAGCCTTTGCCTCTCTTCGGTCGGCAGTGCAAGAACATAGCTTCTATCGCCGCTCAGGAATTTCTCCCAGAAGGGTTCGAGCGGGAAGCGGAAGATGTTGTCTCCGGCAGCGACGACGGTTCCCTTGCTCCATGTGATATGACGCACGGCATATCCGAGGTCCCCGGCCGCGCCCAGCCTGTCTTCCGCGCGCCTTATTCCGTCGTTAAGGATATAGAGGCTTATTCCCCGCTCCGTGATCTCTCCGTTTTTCTCTTCGCCCCACGCGAGAAACCGCCCGAAGAAGCGGTCGTTCGTCACTACGGTGATGGAATCCAGTCCTCTGAAACCGAGTATCTGTCCTATAAGGTGGTCAATGACGGGCTCTCCGGCGATATCGAGGAGTGCTTTCGGGAGTTCTTTCGTGAGCGGGTGCATCCTCGTCGCGAATCCCGCGCAAAGGAGAATCGCATTCATATGAGCCTTATCCCGTCGTCGGATTCGGCGAAGTATGCGGCTGCATCCTTACCCGTTTCGGGATGTTGCTTTATATATCGTTCCACGATAGCGGCGGCCGAATCGTTCGGGAAGTCTTTACTCACGAACGCGGTTACGGAGCCGCCGTATCCCCCTCCGTTGAGCCTGCTCCCGAAAACGCCGTCCGTAGAGCTTACGATCTCCTGGAGCGATACGAGCTCGGGGCTGCCTGCTTCGTAATTTACGAACGAGCTCTCGCAGGATTCGTTCATTAGCCGCCCGAACGCCTTCATGTCTCCCCTGTTCCAGGCGGCGATTCCCATCGTCACGCGCTCCGATTCGGAAAAGAAGTGCTCCGCCCTCCTCCTGAGCTCCTCCGGGAGTTTCTGCGATTTTTCACGGAACACGGTCTCGGGAATATAAGAGAGAGTCTTCGCCGACCGGAGCCCCCCCATGATCCCGAGAAGGCCGGCCGCCTTTCTGCATTCGTCGACCCGTGTATTGAACCCCGATGAAGTGAGCTCGCGCGGGATGCCGGAGTATACGATCAGTATCTTAAAGCTGTCCCAGTTATGCGGTCTCGGATAGGCCGCCGTATGTCCCGTAACCGTATCGATGTAGAGGAGGCTGTCTTTTTTCCCGTAGACGATCGACGACTGGTCGAGTATGCCGTTTGATAGCTTTAGGTAGTCGTTCTCGATCCTGCTGTCTAGCTCTACATACTCCCCTGGCCCGAGCTCGAGGCCGTTAACATGGGCGAGCGCTTTAAGATATGCGAGTCCCGAAGAGGCGGACGAGCTGAGCCCGGCCGCGGGGAGCGTACCCGAAAGCGCGCCCGTGAACCCCCTCTCGATACACTTGTACTCGCGGAGCGCTTTCGCCGCCCCCATAGCGTATCTCCCCCAGTCGTCCCTGCCGGGGGCTTTTATGTTGTCGATGCCGAACTCGGTTACCCCCGGGTAATTCATGCTGTAAAGCCGCACTCTCTTCTCGTCGTTCGGTATGAAAGCGAGCACGCTCCTTGCATTTATCGTCATGCCGAGGACGGGTCCCCCCTGGTGGTCGATGTGAGCGCCCAGCGGGGAAATGCGGTAGGGGGAAACGACTGTATTCAAATGAGATTCGCTGAAGCTCTCTCTTCTTTTTAAATATGATGCGGCTTCTTCCGATTGTCTTTCGAGGGTAATGAATTCCATAGCGCATAAGCTCCGCTCAAGGGCGGTCAATCCGTCAGAAGTGAAAAACGGTGTAGCTCGTTCTGAAGCTTGTAGAGGTTATAATATATCCCCTTTCTTTCCAGCAGGCCCGCATGCGTGCCGATCTCCGAGATCTCGCCCTTGTGTATGACCATGATCCTGTCCGCGTGCCTTACATTGGATAACCTGTGCGCGATTATGAGCGTCGTATGGTCACGGCCTTCGTTCCTGAGCTCCTTCTGTATGTTCCTCTCGATCCGTGCGTCTATGTTCGAGGTCGCCTCGTCGAGTATCAGGAACCCGGCGTTTTTCGAGAACGCCTGACCGAGCGAGACCAGCTGCTTTTCGCCCGATGAGATCGCGCCACCGTTCGCCGTTATCCGGTCTATCGTTATCGCCTTCGTGAATTCGTCGGCCTCCGTATCGGATATATTCTTCCCGAATAGAAAGAGGTCCTGAAACACTGCGGATATATTTCGTCTCAGGAACTCCGGGCTCAGTTCCCTTATGTCCCTTCCGTCGAAGAGTATACGACCCCTGTCCGCGTCGTAGAATCTCAATATCAGATTGACTATGGTCGTCTTGCCCGACCCTGTAAGCCCGACGAGCGCAACGGTCTCTCCCGGCTCTATCGTGAACGATACGTCCTTAAGCACCCAGTCTCTGCCGTTGTATGAGAACCAGACGTTCCTGAATTCGAGCTCTCCCCTTACCGGCACGTCCCTTATTCCCTCTTTTTGCTCCGGTTTGACGTTTACGAGGTCGTACAGGTTTTCGCTCGCGGCCGTTGCGGACTGGAATATGTTATACCTTTCCGCGAGCTCCATGATGGGGCGGAAGAGCATTCTCACGTAGTACAGGTATGCGAGCAGCGCTCCCAGGGTGAGCTCGAGCTTGAGCACGCCGAGCCCCCCGTACCAGAGTATGAAAGCGACCGTGAACACGCTCATGAACTCGATAAAGGGCCTGAAGGTCGCGTATACCCACAGCTGGTCCATGTTCGCCTTGAAGTTTTCCCTGTTGGTCTCTTTGAATTTCTCGAAATTCTCCATTTCCCTGTTGTAGAGCTTTATCAGCACGATCCCTCTCACGCTCTCCTGTACGAAAGCGTTCAGCTTCGCGATCGACCTCCTCACGTCCCTGTAGACGGTCTTGAGCCTCATCCTGAAGAGCCCCGCGAAGAACATCATTATCAGCGTAAAGAACGCGACGAAGAGGGTGAGCTCCCAGTTCATGTGGAACATGATTATGATGACGCCCGCGACGACCAGGACGTCCTTGATGAACTGCACGGCTACAGACGTGTACATTTCGTTTATCGCGTTCACGTCGTTAGTGACCCTGGTCGTGAGCCTGCCGACGGGATTCTTGTCGAAGAACGTCTGCGGGAGGCTGAGTATGTGGGAGAATACGTCGGTCCTCATCCTGTGCATTATCTTGTGCCCGGAATAATTGAGGAGGTAGGTGAAGAGCGAGCTCAGGATGAAAATCCCGGTAAGACAGGCGAACACGACAGCCGAGAGCGAGATGACCTCCTTTATAGCATCGCCTCTCAGCAGGAGCAGGTCGTCCCTCCCGAGCTCCTTTAGCGAGGTGTAGCTTATATAATCGACTCCGCCCGCGTGTTCGAAGAGCGCGCTCCTCTCTTTTATGATTTCATTTGCGCGCGCGAGCTTCTCTTTGTCGAATCGGGCGGGGTCTACGACTAGGTATCTCTCTTCGGACACCGTCCCGAGCTTTTCGAGGTCGGTCCTGTCGGCGTTATCGAGCCCGGACATGTCTATGAGGTATGAATGTCCACCGAGCGGGATCATGAGAGAGGGGTATCTTTCCCTGACGGATATTTCGAACTCCCTGTTCCTCTCGCTGTCTTCGAAGAGCGCGACGCCCCAGGACGGGTAGATGTATTTATCGACTGCGATCTTCGTTATGTAAGGGACTGCGAGCTCGAGCAGCGCGGTCAGTATCATGAGCGCGAGAGCGGCTGCCATCAAAACCCTGTGGGGTCCGGTGAAGCCGTAAAGCCACCTGATAATGCCGAGGTCGTCTGTCCGCCTCCCTCTTCTTGATTCCTCGGTTTCCGTCACTGCCAACGCGGTTCCTCCCCGGATGAGCGCTTATACTCTGATATGCGTTATAGTTTAACAGGCTGTCCTGCTGGTTCGGGATTCGAGCGGTCTTCCTTCTTCCCCTTTGTAAAGGAAACTCATCTTCAGTAGTATAATTCTATTCGCTTGCAGCGGAAAATCAAAGCTGTCTGGCAGTATAGCTGATTGCAGTCGGAGATTATCTTATCGATTACGACGGAGGCATTTATGATCAAGCACATAGTGATGTGGAGGCTCAAGGATTCAGCCGCCGGGGCTTCCAAGGAGGAGAATGCGAGGAAGCTTAAAGAATCGCTCGAGGCGCTTGACGGCGTCATAGACGAGATCATGGCGATAGAGGTCGGTATAAATTTCAATGCCTCACCTGCTGCTTTCGACGTCGTTCTGTACTCCGAGTTCGAGGACAGGGAAGGGCTCGAGGCTTATCAGAACCATCCTGAGCATCTCAAGATCGTGGATTTTGTGGGTGAGATACGCTCCGACAGGGCGGTCGTCGATTATGAGTACTGATTCCTGGAAGGCTTACAGTCCTGAAACCATACCCCTCCCTCTTATATACCTGGGCCTGGAGGTCGAATAGGGGTTAATGTTGAGGCCCGAGGTTTCCCCACGCCTTAGCCTGGCCGCGCCGAGCGCGCCTATCATTGCGGCGTTGTCGGTGCAGTATGCGGGAGACGGTATGCGGAGAGTGATCCCTTCCTCCCCGAACCTCTCTTCAGCGAGCGTCCTCAGTCGTGAATTACAGGCCACCCCGCCGGCCATAACGACGGATCCGACGCCCGATCCTTTGGCTGCGAGCAGCGTTTTCTCGGTCAGTGTCTCGGCTATCGCTTCCTGGTAGCATGCGCATATATCCCTCAACTGCTGATCGTCCGGGTCGGGGTTTCTCCTCATGTGATACACGAGAGAGGTCTTGAGACCGCTGAAGCTGAAGTCGAACGACGTCGAGCTCTTGAAGGGTCTCGGAAAACGTATCGTCTCGGGGTCTCCTTCCCTCGCGAGCCTGTCTATCGCGACCCCTCCCGGGTATTCGAGCCCGAGCACTTTGGCAGCCTTGTCGAACGCTTCCCCCGCCGCGTCGTCCCTCGTTTTTCCGATGAGCTCGAATTCCGTCGGATCCTTTACGAGGTAGAGGCTCGTATGCCCGCCTGAGACGACAAGGCCTACGAACGGGAACTCCACGTCGTGCTCGAGATGCACGGCGGAGAGGTGCGCCTCGAGGTGGTTCACGCCTATGAGGGGGACGCCGAGTCCGTATGCGAACGCCTTCGCAGTCGAAAGCCCCACCATGAGGGAGCCTATGAGACCGGGCCCGTTCGTAACGGCTACGCCTTCGATCTCTTCCCTTTCCTTGCCTGCAGCGTCGAGCGCCTTTTCGATGACTGCGAGGATAAGCTCTACGTGTTTTCTCGATGCGATTTCCGGCACTACGCCGCCGTATTCCTTATGAATATCGACCTGGGATGCGACTACGTTCGAAAGCACTCTCTTCCCGCCCTCGATAACGGCTGCTGCCGTCTCGTCGCAGGAGGTCTCTATGCCGAGGATCAAATTGTACATGACCATTAGTTTACAGGACACCCGGACGTTCACAAATTCCGGCTTTCATTGCGCTTTTCCGCCGTTACTTTTATACTATATTTCAACGGTCTGGCTCTGTCGCTTTGCGTTTTTACATCGAATTAAGGGAGTGTTATGGGAATATCCACCAAGAGGGAAAAAATACCGGATCAGGGGCTCATATCGCGCGACCCGTTTCCGAAGTCGAGGAAGGTTTACGTAAAGGGCAAGCTCCACGATATTCGTGTGGCGATGCGCGAGATCGAGCTCGAGGACTCTTACCCCATGCCTGGCGCCGCGAAGCGCCAGTATAAAGGCAATGCTTCCATAACTGTTTACGACACTAGCGGCCCTTACACCGACCCCGCTGCGGATATAGACGTCCGGAGAGGGCTCCTCCCGCTGAGAGAGGAGTGGATACTCGGGCGCGGGGATGTCGAAGCGCTCCCCGATTTTTCCTCGAGGTTCGCGAGAGTTTCCGCGGGCGGGGCGAAGATACTGGGCATCAAATTCAATAACACGAGGAAACCGCTCCGGGCAAAGGCGGGCGCTAACGTGACGCAAATGCACTACGCGAGGAAGGGCGTTATCACCCCCGAGATGGAGTATATAGCGGTAAGGGAGAACCAGAGGATAGACGAGCAGCGGGGGACGCTTGGAGAGCTCGCGAAATTCCACGCCGGCGAGAGCTTCGGGGCCGCTATGCCGTCTACACCGATCACTCCTGAATACGTGCGGAAAGAGGTCGCCCTCGGAAGGGCTATAATACCCTCAAACATCAACCACCCCGAGTCCGAGCCCATGATAATAGGCAGGAATTTCCTCGTCAAAATCAATGCGAATATCGGTAATTCCGCCGTGACGTCGAGCATAGAGGAAGAAGTCGAGAAGGCCGTCTGGGCGTGCAGGTGGGGCGCCGATACCATCATGGACCTATCGACCGGCAAGAACATACACGAAACGAGGGAGTGGGTGATCCGGAACTCTCCCGTTCCCGTAGGCACGGTCCCCATTTACCAGGCCCTCGAAAAGGTAGAGGGCAAGGCAGAGGACCTCACCTGGGAAATATTCAGGGACACGCTGATCGAGCAGGCCGAGCAGGGGGTCGATTACTTTACGATCCACGCTGGCGTGCTGCTCGGTTACATACCGCTCACGGCGGGCAGGGTGACGGGAATAGTTTCGAGAGGCGGCTCTATCATGGCAAAGTGGTGCCTCGCTCATCACAAGGAAAGCTTCCTCTACACGAACTTTGAAGAGATATGCGAGATCATGAAGGCCTACGACATAGCTTTCTCCCTCGGGGACGGGCTCAGGCCCGGCTCCATCGCCGACGCCAACGACGAAGCCCAGTTCGCGGAATTAAAGACTATAGGCGAGCTCACGGATATCGCGTGGAAGCACGACGTCCAGGTGATGATCGAAGGCCCGGGACACATCCCCATGCACATGATAAAGGAGAACGTGGACAAGCAGCTCGAGTATTGCCGTGAGGCCCCATTCTACACGCTCGGGCCGCTCACCACGGACATAGCGCCCGGATACGACCATATTACCTCCGCCATAGGGGCTGCGATGATAGGGTGGTACGGCACGGCCATGCTCTGCTACGTCACTCCGAAAGAGCACCTCGGGCTTCCCAACAAAACGGACGTTAAAGAGGGCGTAATCGCTTACAAGATCGCCGCTCATGCGGCAGACCTTGCGAAGGGGCATCCTGCGGCCCAGATAAGGGACAACGCACTCAGCAAGGCGAGGTTCGAGTTCAGGTGGAATGACCAGTTCAACCTCTCTCTCGACCCTGATACCGCCCGCGAATTCCATGACGAGACGCTCCCTGCCGAAGGGGCAAAGGTGGCTCACTTCTGCTCTATGTGCGGACCCAAATTCTGCTCCATGAAGATAACCCAGGAAGTAAGGGATTATGCCGAGAAGCACGGCTTCTCGGAGAAGGAGGCCGTGGAGAAGGGCATGGCTGAGAAATCGAAGGAATTCGGCGATTCAGGGGGCAAGATCTATGTCCCCGTCGATGAATGATGTCCTGTCCCGGATGGGCAGCGGATAAACGTTGCGTCCCGCATCCCGCTGTCACCCTCCGCTAAGTCGCCCCCTAAAACTCGCCGGGCCCATCCATAGAACCGTTAGGCCGAATCACCTGAAAAAAGGGAAAAAAGGACTGGAACCGCCTCCGGTCGAGCCTCCCGAGCTTCGTTTTATCGACTGTTTTACACGGTTTGAAATCTTGCAGTTCCCTGAGCTCTCCACCCTGGACTGCAGGTAAAGCGTCCTTCCTCCGAGGCTTCTCGACAAGCTGACGTTGATAGTGGCTTTCCCTGTCGAATCGGCTGTAGCCGTGCCGAGTGATGACGGCCGTCTGAGGTCGAGCGATTTCCCGCTGCAGACACCCGATGTGATCCTTGTCCTGCCGGTGGACGTCGAATAGTAGAAGGTCACGCGAGATCCCCGCTGTGCGCCGGTCACGGTCAATGTGTTTCTGACGCCGGCGGTGCCGGGATTCAAAGTGGAAAGGGTCGGGTTCGCCGATGGGGGAGGAGTGGGTGCGGGGGGCGCAACTGGAGTCGGTACTGGTGTCGGGACAGGCGTGGGCTGGGGCAGCGAGCTCTTGTCCACGATCTTGAATATCTCCCCGTCCCTGTCGACTATATAAATCTCCCCTTTATCGTCCTCGCCGAAAGACGAGATGTTGTTGATGGTTTCCCCGGTGATCGGCTTGAGCTCTGCAGTACGGTCCGTGAACTGCGTGACTGTGTTCCCGCTCCTGACGAACGACCATATCTTGCCGGTGCAGAAATCGCCGAAGAAATAGGTTCCGTCGAGCTCCGGTATCGCGGCTCCCCTGTACACATAGCCTCCGGTCACGGAGCAGTTTCCTCCTGAATGCGTGTAATCGTGGAGTGGAATTGTGAGCTCAGGCGAGTTACAGGTGCATCCCGAGAGTCCCGTGCACTCCTTGCCTTCCATGCAGCGCCAGCCGTAATTCTCACCGCCCAGGCTGTTCCCCGGCTGGAAGCTTATCTCCTCCCTCGACCCCTGTCCGACGTCCCCTATATACAGGTCGCCGTTTAACCGGTCGAAGCTGTACCTCCAGGGGTTCCTGAAACCCACGGCCCATATAGTGTCGAGGAAATTGGGTATGCCGCTGAAAGGGTTGTTCGCCGCGGCCGAGAACGTAGTCCCGTTTCCGACATCGATCCGGAGCATCTTCCCGAGCTCGGTCGTCCCGTCCTGCGCCCTGTTGCCGGGGTCGAAAGAATCCCCGCCGTCTCCGAGGCCGATGTAGAGGTGATCGTCGTTCGGGCTGAACGCGAGCATTCCTCCGTTGTGGTTCGAGAAGGGCTGCGCGACCGTCATCATGATCAGCTCGCTGCCGGGGTCCGCCACGTCCGGGTTGGCCGAGACCTTGTATCGGGCGATGACCGTGTTTCCGGAATTGTCCGTGTAGTTGACGTAGAAATAACCGTTACTCGCGTAGTTCGGGTGAAAGGCGAGTCCGAGCAGGCCCCTTTCACCGCCGCTCCCCACTTTGGGATCAATATTTAAAAAGGGGGTGGCGAGTACTGCGCCGTTCTTGATTATCTTGATCGTGGCCGTTCCCTGCTCGACTATGAAGAGACGGCTCGAATCCCCGGCAGGGGTTGTCAGGTAAAGGGGCTGCGAGAAGCCCCCCGCTACTTTGACCGTGGTGAGCTCCGCACCCGGTGAGGCATAAGCGGGTAATATCGCCAGTACGGAGATGATAAGGAATTTCAGATACGCGCTCATGACATATACCCCCATGTGCCAGTCCCTTTATCCGTGGGCAAACAGGAGCTGCGGCGTATCCGCAGATTCGTCCACACTTCGGTAACCAGTCTACCCTAGGCGCTTTCAGGCCCTTAGGTCTTGGGTTTTGCGTCCCACCTTTTCAGATGGTTTGCCGTTTCGGATTAGGACATTGTTTTGTATATGCAAATAATAACATCACTATATATTGCAATCAACAAAAATTTATGAAGAGATCCGGCACCATTCGGCCGGTTTGCCCTTGCGGAATATTCGGTCATATTGTTATATGCCGTACCAATGGAAGGGCCGGATAACGGGCCGGTCCGATTGATAAAATAACAGGGAGGGATGCCGATGGGCGTGAGGAAGTTCAAAGCGCTTGTAGTCGAAGAAACCGGGAAGGATAAATTCCAGAGGTCGATCAAGGAGAGGTCTACGGATGAGCTGCCGACGGGAGATGTGCTCGTCCGCGTTCACTACTCTTCGCTCAACTATAAAGACGCACTCTCAGCGACCGGCAACAGGGGCGTAACGAAAAATTACCCCCATACGCCCGGCATAGACGCCGGAGGCGTCGTTGTGGAGAGCGGCTCGGGTGACTTCAAACCGGGGGAAGAGGTCCTGGTCACGGGCTACGACCTCGGAGCAAACACTCCGGGCGGCTACGGGGAGTACATACGCGTGCCCGCGGGCTGGGCGGTTAAGCTCCCGAGCGGGCTTTCGCTCAGGGAGAGCATGATTTACGGTACGGCGGGGTTTACCGCGGCTCTCTCCGTTTATAAGCTAGAGGAGTACGGAGTGGCCCCCGGAACGGGGGAAGTCCTCGTTACGGGAGCAACAGGAGGCGTCGGAAGCATAGCGTCGGGTATCCTCGCGAAGGCTGGTTACGACGTGGTCGCTTCAACCGGGAAGACGGACCTGAAGCAAATGCTTCTCGATCTCGGCGTAAAAGAGGTGATAAGCAGGGAGGATGCGAGGGATATGTCCGGACGCCCCCTTCTCAAGGCGAGGTGGGCGGGGGCGGTGGATACGGTCGGCGGAGATACCCTCGCTACCGCGATAAAATCCGCGAAGCAGCACGGAGTAGTCACGTGCTGCGGCAACGTGGCCTCTGCTGACCTGCCCATAAACGTTTATCCGTTCATATTGAGAGGTGTTGCTCTCGTAGGCATAGATTCCGCGTACTGCCCGATGGACATTAGAAAAAAAGTCTGGGCCAAGATAGCCGGCGAATGGAAGATCGGGAAGCTCGATACCATTACGACTGAAATTACGCTCGCCGATCTCGATAAATATATCGAGCTTATACTGAGGGGCGGGCAGGCGGGGAGGGTCGTCGTCGGTCTGGCCGGTTAGGGGACGGAGGAACAAATTTTCATTCGGATTTAAGCACGTGCCTTCCGGCATTAGGGATGCCCGGCTCCGGGAAGATGCCATGTTCAATTTTTAGAATACGCTGCTTAACTTTTAGGCATTGTAATTCATTTCACAATACGTAACCCACTCTGATCATTCGATCATGCTTAAATTTGCAGCTGGTATGTTGTTTGCAACCGATAATATAATAGGCTGGAGGTTCCGCAATAAACATGAATGGTTGCATCCTGATATTCCCGGATTCGCCTTTTATGCCTGTGGGAGCCGATGTTTCCCCTAATCAGGATATTGAAATTATGTGCTCGACCGTCACACAAAGGAGGAATTACAATGAGAAAGATTATTCTTAGGAATTCGTCTTTGCTTCTCCCTGTTATCGTGTTTTTGTTGTGTTTGTCGGACCCGGGTTTATCACTGGCTCAGGAAGGGCCTGCGATCGACACCGGCGATACGGCCTGGATGCTTACATCCTCGCTGCTGGTATTGATGATGACGATTCCCGGGCTGTTTCTGTTCTACGGCGGCTTGGTGCGATCCAAGAACGCCCTCGGGACATTCATGCACAGCTTCTTCATCACCGCGCTTGTGTCCATACAGTGGGTGGTCATCGGATATACGCTGGCGTTCGGTCCCGATATATCGCATTTTATCGGCGGGCTCGATTTCCTGGGGTTGAAGGGTGTTGGGGCCGCGCCGTCAGACGTGTGGGCCACGACCATCCCGCATAACCTTTTCATGGTTTATCAGCTTACATTTGCCGTTATAACAGTTGCTCTTATCACGGGCTCCTTCGCCGAGCGCGCGAAATTCAGCACGTTTATCGTCTTCGTCCTCCTGTGGACGACTATCATATACGACCCGCTCGCCCACTGGGTTTGGGGGGGCGGCTGGATAGGGGCCATGGGCGCTCTCGATTTCGCGGGCGGAACCGTAGTGCATATCAGCTCGGGTGCTGCGGCCCTTGCGGCGGCCATAATGTTCGGAAAGAGGATCGGATACGGACGGGAGCCTATGGCGCCTCATTTCCTGCCGTACAGCGTGATCGGCGCCTCCCTTCTCTGGGTAGGCTGGTTCGGGTTCAACGCCGGAAGCGCCGTCGCTGCAAACGGTCTCGCCAGCACGGCGTTTGTTACGACCAATACTGCGACCGCGGCAGCGGTACTCGGCTGGGTGTTCGTCGAATGGATAGTCAGGGGCAAGCCCACAGTGCTCGGCGCTGCCTCAGGAGCGGTTGCGGGACTCGTAGCTATAACGCCTGCCGCCGGATTCGTGACACCGATGGCTGCGATACTAATCGGGCTAGGCGGCGGTATCTTCTGCTTCTTTGCGGTTAACCTGAAGCCGAAGTTCGGTTACGACGATTCCCTCGACGTAGTCGGCGTGCACGGCGTAGGCGGGACCTGGGGTGCATTGGCGACCGGACTCTTCGCCACTACAGCCGTTAATTCCGCCGGGCGCGACGGCCTTTTTTACGGCAACCCGGAGCAATTGTGGATACAGCTTATCGGCGTCGTAGCCACATGGGTGTTCTCGTTCGTGGGGACTATGATTATTCTGGCTGTGCTCAAGGCTGTAATGGGACTGAGAGTGTCGTCCGAGAAGGAAGCCGGGGGGCTCGACCTCGGCGAGCACGGAGAGGAAGCCTATTCCGGATTTCAAATGGCTCACGGGTATGGCATCCCCGAGCACGGTGCAAGGCTCACTGACGAGGAATAATATTAGATGATAACATGAGCGGCGGGATCCCTCGGTCCCGCCGCTAATTTAAGAAAGACCTCAACCGAAGTCGACCCTCCGCGACTGCCGTTATCTTTCGAAACGAGCCTACTGACCTGTGAGAGGCAGTATATATGCCGGGGCGGAGACCCCTCCGGCCTTGAATAATTGACCGCGAGCGCATAAATTCTAGTTATGATGCGGATCACGCCAAGCGTATACCTTGACGAGAGTGAAATTTCGTTCGGTTTCGTCCGCTCTTCGGGCCCCGGCGGGCAGAACGTGAACAAGGTCTCGACGGCGGTCGAGCTCAGGTTCGATGCGGCCAATTCCCGGAGCCTCCCCGAGGAGGTCAGGGAGCGGCTGATAAAGATAGCGGGCAGAAAAGTAACGAGAGAGGGTATTCTCATAATCGAAGCGCGGAGGTTCAGGACGCAGGATAAAAACCGCACAGATGCGGTTGAGCGTCTTGCCGGCCTGATACGGAAAGCCGCAGCCGAGCCGAGAAAGAGGCGCAAGACAAGACCCACACTTCAATCCAGGGAAGAGAGAATGAAACGAAAAAAGCTCCGCGGTCAGGTGAAGAAATTAAGAAAACCTGTAATCTCCGTTGCGGACTGATTTTTTCCCGCGTGATAAATAATCACGTATTTTACTAAAAAGATTGAATTCGTTATGCCGCCGGCAATGTCGGCGTGAAGTACATCGGGAATAATAAATCTGCGGCTGAGACCCGTGAGATTTGCCTAGGCTCATAATCCCGTTACAATAAACGCTGAATAAGATTCGATATGGACTCCGAAAATACTGATCAGAAGAAATGCAGGTGCGGTTATACGAGGAGCCACCCGTGGATTGTGCCCAAGCCGAGCTATACGCTATGGGGATGGATACTTGTCGGGTTCGGCATAAGCCATCCCCCGGTCGCGGTAAGTTTCGAGTGCGACAAGTGCGGCGAGGTGTTCGAGAGGATTACCGACCGCGAATCGCTGAAACAACACATATACCGTTAAATACCGCTCAGGGTCGACGAGCGTGATATATATCCGCGCCTCGATAATCGTCCGGGGGGGGTCCGTTTCAGACAGCCGGGTTAATAACCGGGCGGCCTTATATGATTAGACGGTCCACTGGCCTGTTTATACGCCTTAATCACACTCTCGTAATAATTGCTGCGCTCGCTGCGTCCGCGGCGCTCCTCCCTTCATGCGATTCTGCGTGCGTTACGGTTCCTCAGGCCGAGCTTGAGAAGATCGGTGCGCTTATTTTCAGGAACGAGTGCGGGGGGAAGGTGGAGAACCTCACGGCCTGGAACGACGGCGAAGAATTCGCTTCGCTCGGCATAGGACATTTTCTCTGGTATCCGGAGGGGAAAGAGTACCCCTTCCACGAATCGTTCCCTGTTCTTTTTGAATTTCTGCAATCCAAAGGCGTCCGTGCTCCCGGATGGATGAACGAGCTCCCTTCCTTCGATCTGCCGTGGAGCTCACGGAGCGAGTTTTACGGTGACTTCGATTCCGAGCGCATGGTCTCTCTCAGGAAATTCATGCTGGACACCGTCCCGCTTCAGACCCTCTTCATTGCGGAGCGGATGGAACAGAGCCTGCCGAAGATGCTTGAAGCGGCCCCTCCGGGATCGAGGCACAATATAAGGAAGCAGTTCTACCGTGTGGCCGGCTCTCCTATGGGTTTCTACGTGCTCGTTGATTACGTGAATTTCAAGGGGGAAGGCACGTCGCTCAAGGAAAGATACAACGGGGAAGGATGGGGGTTGCTCCAGGTGCTTGAAAATATGGACGGGGACGGGGCGGGACCCGAAGCCCTCCGTGAGTTCTCCCGGTCGGCCGAGGCGGTTCTCGAGAGGCGGGTGCGGAATTCGCCCCCTCTGAGGAATGAGAAAAAATTCCTCCCGGGATGGATGAACAGGCTCAAGACATACGGGCCCGAAAATATGGAATCGTATACGGCAGTGAGCGGGAATAAGAAGGAATCACCCGTCGAAATCATATTGGCTGTGTACAGAAAGCTTGCTTGCGGAATGATGTAGTACCGCTGACGTCGGGCGGCGCTCTCTTTTATTTGCGGATCAAACCATACATAATAATCTGGCTTCATCATTATGCGGCAGCGGTTTCGCTATATTGGCAATTTTAATGATACGCGGACGGTCAATGCGGATATTAGCCCTAGACGTAGGTACCAAGACAATAGGCGTCGCCGTAAGCGACGAGCTCGGGATTACGGCGAACGGGGTCGCTACGTTACGCAGAAAGGATATCGAGCACGATATGGCGGAGCTCGGCAGGATCATCGAGCGGTATTCTCCTTCGGAGCTCCTCGTAGGCGTCCCTTACAGGAGCGACGGCAGCGTGGGTAAAAGGGGGGAGGAGATAATGAGGTTCGCCGGGATATTAAAGGACGCCTTCAACATCCCCGTCACTTACTGGGACGAGAGTTTTTCAACAGCCGACGCCGAGCGTTTTCTCATAGGCGCTGACGTAGGGCGGAAGAAGAGAAAGAAGGTGATAGACAAAATGGCCGCCGTATATATACTAGCCGAGTACCTCGAATCGAAGAGGTCTCAGAAGAAGGGGGATCAATGAACGATGCCGTATGCTCTGGCTAACGGTATGAACATATATTACGAGGTACACGGGGAAGGGTATCCTGTCGTGCTCATCGGGGGCCTCGGCAGCCAGGTCGAGAGCTGGGCGACGCAGGTGCCTATATATTCGAAACACTTCAAGGTGGTCGTGTTCGATAACAGGGGCGCCGGCAGGTCTCAGAAGCCCGAGGCGGGTTATACGACCGAAGACATGGCCGACGACGCCGCTCAGCTTATGGATGCGCTCGGCATAGAGACCGCGCACATCGTAGGAAAATCCATGGGTGGAATGATAGGCCAGTGGCTCGCTATAAAGTATCCCGAAAAGGTCGGTAAGCTGGTCATGGGCTGCTCCTCCGCTTCGAGAGACGAAGTCGGGAACCTTATATTGAGGATGGGCAGGGAGATCGCGTCCAAGGTCGGGATGAAGGCCGTATGGATCATGGCCCTCTATCTCGGCTACACGCGTGAATACATAGAGAAGAACATAGGCTCGCTCGGCGGCGTAGTCGACGCCATAGCCGAGAACCCGGATGCGCTGAAGGGATATATCGGTCAGAGTTACGCCGTGGAAGGGCACGATACGACCGACTTACTTCACAAGATAAAAGCCCCGACGCTGGTAATGATGGGGGAGTCTGACATGACCACTTCGCCCAAGCGCACGAGGGAGCTTGCCGCGCTCATCAGGGGGTCGAAATTAAAAGGGTTTGAAGGGGTCGGCCACGGTTTCTGGAGGGAGAGACAGGAAGAGGCCGACAGTCTCGTCCTCGGGTTTCTGCTCGACGAGTAGCCTCAGTTGAGGTTCCTCTTGTCGATTATCCCGTTTCTTCTTCTAGATGTCACTGAAATTATATCGAGCCTCGTCTGCAGGTCTTTAATGATTACCTCGGCTCTCTTCCTTACGTCGGGCTCCTCGAGGAGCGACTGCTTGTCGAAGACGTTCGGGAAGATGAGCGTCGCGAGCGCGTCCGTCAGGCTTTCGAGAGGGAGCCTCGTGTTGATGTTTATCCTGTGGGCCTTCTGCTTCTCGCCGAGTCCGAAATTCCATCTTGTTATCAGCTCTTCGATTTTGCTTCTGTACGTTTCTTCGCGTGCGCAGAGCATGTTCTCGACTATCTCGACCCGGGCGGTCCTGTAGGGTATCTCTTTCGTTATCTCGAGGATCTTCACCCTCTTCAGCCCGTAGAGGACTATGTTGATCCTGCCGTCCTTGAAGGTCTCCGAGCTTACTATCCTCCCCATCCCCACGACGTCGAACACCTCCGGATTGCCGTAGTAGTTCGACTCCCATCCGGGCTTAAGTAACGCCATACCTATGATCCTTTCCGACCGGCTCACGTCATGTACCATCTGCTTGTATCTGGGCTCGAATACGTGTAGGGGAAGGAGGGTATTGGGGAAGAATACGACCGTCGACAACGGGAAGAGCGGTATCGTTCCCGAAAATTCCGTGAGGTTGCATACGTCTTTAAGGTCGAGTGAGGACAGGTCCATAACACTAAATTCCGGGCATGGAATAAACGCCTTTTATTTAGTATAGCATATGCGTCCCGGTTTTATTCGGCGCACTCTCTTCCGGCCCGGGGCCCCGTTTTGTGGGCACGGTTTTCAGGGAGCCGAATCTTTTTTACGGTAAGCTTATCTAATATGGTGTTATGTTTACATTTTGACAGGAGGCTCGAATATGGGAAAAACGGTGCATATTACAGATGACAATTTCGAGGAAGAGGTGCTTAAATCTGAGCTGCCGGTTCTCGTCGATTTCTGGGCCGAGTGGTGCGGTCCGTGCCGCGCAATCGCGCCGACCCTAGAAGAGATCGCGGCCGACTACGAGGGCCGGGTGAAAATCGCCAAGCTCAACGTCGACGAGAATCCCAAACAGGCTCACGCCTTCGGGATAAGGGCCATCCCCACCATGATAATTTTCAAGGAAGGGAGCCCCGCTGAGAGGCTTATGGGGGCCCTCCCCAAAAAGCACATCACCGACGTGATCGAGAGCGCGCTTTAGCTGGCCCCCCTCCGGGTCCCGCCCGTCCGTAACCCGCGGTGCGTATATCTACATATATAATGACAATCGCAAGATGATCCGTCTCTTCCCGGTTTGAACCGCCCCGGCCGGTCGGTTAGAATTTCAGCGTGGCGAAGAAGAGGATAACCAAGGTCTACACAAAAACAGGCGATGATGGGCTTACATCGCTCGTGGGCGGTATGAGAGTGAGCAAGGCTTCCCCGAGGGTGGACGCCTACGGGGACGTGGACGAGCTCAATGCGGCGCTCGGGCTTGCCCGTACCGTCGTGCTCAACAAGAGGCTCGGCGGTATTCTCGAAACCCTTCAGAAGGACCTCTTTATCGTGGGCGCCGATCTCGCAAGTCCTCCCGGCCTCGACGTTCCGAGGATAAACGATGACAGGATATCGGCGCTCGAGTCTGCGATAGACGAGCTGTTGTCGGGCCTCGAGCCGCTTAAGGAATTCATACTTCCGGGCGGGAAGCCCGGCGGCGCGCACCTCCATTTCGCGAGGACCGTGGCGAGGAGGGCCGAAAGGAAGGTCGCCAGACTTATTGAGGAGGAAGGGGCCGAGGCGGGGAAGAATGTCCTCATTTATCTGAACAGGTTATCTGACCTGCTTTTCGTTATGGCTAGGATAGAGAACAGGGAGAACGAGTTCAGCGAAACGTACGCAGAGTTCGGGAGAAAATGAAACGGGCATCGGATAGGGATTCATACATAGTCAACCCTGAAATAGAAGCATACATCGAGTCCCTGACGCCCGCCGGGGATAAGGTTCTGGAAGAGATGGAGGAGCGTGCGAGGCTGAGCGAATTCCCCATAGTCGGGCCTCTCGTCGGCAGGCTCCTCTTCCAGCTCGCGGTTATGATAAATGCGAAAAGAGTGCTCGAGCTCGGCTCGGGTTTCGGTTATTCGGCTTACTGGTTCGCGAAAGCCGTGGGCGAAGGCGGGTCGGTCGTATATACTGATATGTCGGTTGAGAACGCTCGCGCGGCCGATGACTTCTTCGCAAGGGCCGGCTTGAGACACAGGCTTGATATACGGACGGGTGACGCGGTCAGGATACTCGATGAATCAAAGGGCGAGTTCGACATTATATTCAACGATATAGACAAGGAGTATTATCCGCTTGTCGTTGACACCGCATATGAAAAATTACGGAAGGGCGGTATTTTCATAACCGACAACGTGCTCTGGTCGGGGAGGGTGTTATCTGGTGACAGCTCCCCCGGTACGGAAGGCGTTAGGGAATTTACACGGCTCCTCCTGTCCAAGACCGGTTTCTTCACCGCGATTATTCCGCTCAGGGACGGTATTTCCGTCAGCTTGAAAACGCAGTGATACCGGGATACTTAAATATAGGTGTAATATAACGATAGAGGTAACGGCATGAGCAAAGCTGCAGACATAGTTATGGGAAAGAGCGCTCTCGTGAGGACGCTCAAGGACAGGCTCGCCAGGAAGAACATGGAGCTCATGGCGTACCATGAGCAGAAGGCGAAGCACAACAAGGCCCTGTCCGGGAGCATGCTTGCGAAAAAGAGATCGGATATCGTGGACAAGCTGATAAAACAGGCGCTTTCCGAGCTGGGGTTCAACGATTTCAGGAACGTCTGCGTCGCGGCGCTCGGAGGTTACGGCAGGAACGAGCTCTGTCCGTATTCCGACGTGGACATCATGTTCCTCTATAAGCCGCGCAACAAGACTCTCGCGAAAGAGGCCACGGAGAAGCTCCTGTACCTCCTCTGGGACCTGGGTATCGAGGTAGGCCATTCGGTGAGGACGATCGACGAGTGCATAGAGCTCTCCCAGGAAGACGATACTACTATACTTACGTCGCTCCTCGACAGCAGGTTCGTATGCGGCGACGAGCAGCTCTACATGGACCTGGATAAAAAACTCTACTGTCAGCTCCTCCCCACGATCTCGCATAAGTTTATCCAGAGCAAGATCAGGGAGAACGAGCAGAGGATAAACAGGTTCGGACGGTCGGTGTATCTCCTCGAGCCCAACGTGAAAGAAGGCGAAGGCGGTCTCCGGGATATTCATTACGCCCTCTGGATCGCTCAGGCAAAGTTCAAGGTCAAGAATTTTTCCGACCTTCTTCCCAAGGGGATACTGATGGAGAACGAGATCAGGATATTCGAGAAGAGCCTGAATTTTCTCCTCCTCATCAGGTCCGAGCTCCATTACCTCGCCGGCAGGAGGGAAGACAGGCTCGGCTTCGAATTTCAGGAAAAGGTCGCCAGGTTCCTGGGCTTCAAGGACGGCGAGCTCCCGGCTGTAGAGAGGTTCATGAGGATATACTACCTACGCGGGAACGAGCTCAGGGAGCAGTCGAAGAGGCTCATAGAAAAATGCATCATGGGGCATAAGTCCGGTCTCAGGAGCGCGAAAACGGTCGCTCTCGATAACGGCTTTATCATACAGGGCGGAATGCTTTCGGCATCCAACATCAACATTTTCAAGGACAACCCGGCTAACCTGATGAGGGCATTCGAGTATGCCGACAAGTATCAGGTTAAGCTCAGCAATTATCTGCTCGACCTCATAAGGGAGAACGTGAGCGTCACCAGCATGGACGAGAGCGTGAGGGCCAACCCCGAGTTAAACGCTTCGTTCCTGAGGCTCCTCAAGAAGGGTAAGAACGTCGCCGATACGCTTTTTGAAATGAACAGGCTCCGTTTTCTGGGCTATTATATCCCGGAGTTCGGAAAGATAGTATGCATGGTCCAGCACGACGCCTACCATGTCTACACCGTCGATGTCCACTCCATATTCATGGTGAGGGAGATCGAGAACCTGCTCAACTATAAATACGAGAAAGAGCACCCCCTCCTCACGAAAACAGCCGAATCATTATTGAGCAGACACGTGCTCTACCTCGCGTGCCTCTTTCACGACATGGGCAAGGGGGAAGGGAAGGACCACGCGGAGAAAGGGGCGGCGATGATTCCCAAGATCGCGAAAAGGATGGGGCTTAATGCGACCGAGACCGAGCAGCTCGAGTTCCTCGTCAAAAACCACCTTTTGATGTCTCACTTCTCGCAGAGGAGGGACATACACGACTACAGCCTCATAGTGAGGTTCGCGAAGGCCGTGAAAACGCTCGAAACCCTCTCTCTCATCTATCTGCTGACGTTCGCCGATATAAAGTCGGTCGGCCCCGACGTGTGGACTAACTGGAAGGGGATGCTGCTTAAGGAGCTTTTCATCAGGACCGCAAAGGTCCTCGAAAGAGGAGACTTCAAAGGGGAAGACCCGCTCGCGAGGCAGAAGAGGGTGATCGACGAGGTCGTGAGGATTCTCGGCAGCAAGGTATCGAGGAAGAGCGTAAAGGCTATACTCGAGACCATGCCCGAATCCTATTTCCTCGGATTCTCAGCGAGGAAGATCGCCTACCACGTCGGCCTCATCGAGAAATCGAGGGACGCGGTGGGGATGGACGTGCTTTTTTACCCTCACGAGGAGTACAACGAATTTACCTTCTGGGGATTCGACGAGCCCGGGATTTTCTCCAAGCTCTGCGGGGTCATCAGGGCGACGGGACTTAACGTGCTCGGAGCGCGCATAACGACGAGGAAGGACGGCAGGATTCTCGACGTCTTCTACGTGAACAAGCTCGGCCAGTCCGTGAAAGAAGGGGAGGAGGTATGGGACAAGCTGAGGGATAATCTGGATCAGGTGCTCACCGGGAAGACGGACGTCGAGGTGCTCGTCGCCAGAAGGAGACAGGAGAAGCCCCTTTACAGCAAGGCGATACCGCAGTATCCGACGAGGGTCATGATCGACAACGAATCTTCCGACGCCGCTACCGTAATAGACGTGATTACGTACGACAGGGCGGGGCTCCTCTACGATATAACGAAGACTATAAAGAACCTCGGCCTCTCGATCGAATACGCGAAGATCTCGACCAAGGTCGATCAGGTGGTCGACGCTTTTTACGTGGTCGATTTGAATCACAAGAAAATTACCGATCCGGACAGGATAGAAGAAATAAAAACCGCTTTGCTGGAATCGATGACTTCCGGGTAAGGGTCTGTTCATATATCATTTCAGAAGAAACAAGGGCCGGATATGAGCATATCTCGAGCGGACGCTCAGGACATAAGGGAGATACATTCGGATTTTCTCGTAATAGGGAGCGGTCTCGCGGGCCTGTATGCTGCCCTTTACGCTTCCGGCTTCGGGAGCGTCACCCTCCTCACGAAATCGACGGTCGAGGAGAGTAATTCCTACTGGGCCCAGGGGGGGATAGCGGCCGTGGTCGATCCCGAAGATTCGACGTGGTTCCATATAGAAGACACGCTCAGGGCCGGCAGGGGGCTGAACGACACGGACGCCGTCACGGTTCTGGTTAATGAGGGCAAGGACCGCGTGACAGACCTCATGAAGCTCGGTATGAAGTTCGATACGGGAGAGAAAGGGCTCGAGCTCGGGCTCGAGGGCGGGCATACCAGAAGGCGCGTGCTCCACGCGGGCGGCAGCTCGACCGGTCGGGAGATGGTCAAATTCCTGATCGCCGCGGTCGAGAGCAACAAATCCATAAGAAAGTTCGAAAGCACGGGTGTCATGGGGTTTTTCTCGGACGGGTCCCGGTGCGGGGGAGCGCTGGCTATAGACGGCAATATGAGCCCCGTCGCGTTTATATCGAAGTCCACGATACTCGCGACAGGAGGGGCATGCGCCCTTTACGAGAGGACGACAAACCCCGAAGGCGCGACAGGCGAGGGTATAGCGCTTGCTTACGAAGCCGGGGCGGAGATCGCCGATATGGAATTCGTTCAGTTCCACCCGACGGCTTTTTACAACGAGAGCGGAGCGAGCTTCCTCATATCGGAAGCCGTGCGGGGGGAAGGGGCGCACCTGCTTGACTACGGGGGAAAGCGGTTCATGCATAACTACAGCGAGCTCGGGGAGCTCGCGCCTAGGGACGTCGTATCGCGCGCTATATACATGGAGATGAAAAAGTCGGGCAGGGATTACGTCTATCTCGACGTGAGGCACCTCGATCCGGACTACATCAAAGCACGGTTTTCGAATATCTACTATGCCTGCCTGGCATACGGGACGGACATGACCTCGGACCTCGTCCCGGTCGCCCCTGCCGCTCATTACACGATCGGTGGGGTGAGGACGGGGCTCTCGGGGGAGACGAACATAAAAGGCCTCTTCGCCTGCGGCGAGGTCGCCTGCACCGGCGTGCACGGCGCCAACAGGCTCGCGAGCAATTCGCTCCTCGAATGCGTGGTATTCGCCAGGCGCGCGGTTGACGGCGCAAGGGGTATGCCTCAAGCCCGCTACAGTGCGCCTGCCGCCGATATCGACCCCGCGATCTACCGGGTTTCAGTTTCGGAGGAGGGATTGTTCGGGGAGCTAAAGACCCGGGCTTCGCGTATAATGAACAGACGCGTCGGCATAGTGAGGAACAAGGAAAACCTTGATAAAGCCCTCGCGGAGCTCGGTATGCTGACGGCGGGTCTCGACAAGCTCTCAGGCTACCACAGGCTGAAATTAAAGATGATTCTCGATGTCTCTACGATCATCACACGGTTTTCTCTCCTGAGGGAGGAATCGAGGGGCGTGCATATAAGAGAGGACTTTCCCGCTGAGGACCCCGGATGGAGGAAGCACATTATATTGAGGAAGGGAGAGGAGCCTGCCGCTATACCGGTATGAAAGGTATAGTATGTTACCGGGGGATGATCCGGCGCAGACGTTCGACGCATGAAAAGAATAGAGCTTGATTTCAGCCGCGTAGACCGCATCATAGAATACGCACTCAGGGAAGACCTTGGTGACGGCGACATCACCACGAACTCGCTCGCAACGGAGAAGGAGGACTCGAGGGCTGTCATTCGCGCCAAGGCAAAGGGGGTGATCGCCGGGCTCCCGATAGCCAAGCGCGTCTTTCAGAAACTCGACCCGACGGTCGTGTGCGTGGACAACATCAGCGACGGCGAGGACATAAAGCCGGGCGATATCCTCTCGGAAATAAACGGGGGCACGAGGGCGCTGCTGTCGGGCGAGCGGCTCGCACTCAATATACTTCAAAGGCTCTCCGGTATAGCGACCCTCACGTCGAAATACGTGAAAGCGGTCGAGGGTCTCCCAGTGAAGGTTCTCGACACGCGGAAGACGGCTCCCGGCCTCCGCATACTCGATAAATACGCGGTTTCCGCGGGGGGCGGATACAACCACCGCTTCGGTCTCTTCGACGGGGTCTTGATAAAGGACAACCACATAAAGATCGCGGGCGGTATAGGGGACGCGGTCGCGGCCGTACGCAAGAAGTACAGGCAGAAATACAAGATAGAGGTCGAAACCTCGGATATCGAGCAGGTGAAGGAAGCGCTCATAGCCGGCGCAGATATAATTATGCTCGACAATATGAACCCTGCCGAGATGAGAAAGGCGGTCCGTCTCATAGACAGGAATGCGCTCGTCGAGGCCTCGGGCGGGATTACCCTCAGGAACGTGAGGGAAGTGGCGGAGACAGGGGTGGATTTTATATCGGTGGGGGCCCTTACCCACTCGGCCTCGGCTTTAGATATAGGGCTCTATGTGGTATAATTAATTTTATTAATGATGTAGGTAAGTTGAGGTATGAATGGAAGGCTACGACCAAATATCTGAAGAGATAAAAAGACTTAAGGAAGAAAAGAACGCCGTTATACTCGCGCACAACTACCAGGTGCCCGAGGTGCAGGACGTTGCGGATTTTACGGCCGATTCGCTCGCGCTCTCGCAGATGGCCGCCAAAACAGAGGCGGATATCATCGTATTCTGCGGGGTGCATTTCATGGCGGAGACCGCCTCCATAATCTCCCCGCAAAAGAAAGTGCTCCTCCCCGATCTCGGCGCGGGCTGCTCTCTTGCGGATACGATAAATGCCGACCAGCTCCGGGAATGGAAGAAGGAGCATCCCGGCGCTGTCGTTGTTTCTTACGTTAATACGACTGCAGAGGTGAAAGCCGAGAGCGACTACTGCTGCACGTCTTCAAACGCCGTCAAAGTAGTGAGCGCCGTCCCCGAGGATAAAGAGATACTCTTCCTCCCGGACATGTTCTTAGGCGCTTATGCGGCCAAGGTCACGGGGAGGAAAATCCACGTCTGGCCGGGCGAATGTCACGTGCATGCGGGAATTAGGACCGAGGATTTGAAAGAAATGAAGCACACGCATCCGGACGCCGAGCTCGTCGTCCACCCCGAGTGCGGATGCACGACGAATCTTCTTTACCAGGGCCTGAACGGCTCTTCTGCCAACGGGAACGGCCACATTAAATTCTTATCGACGGGCGGCATGATAAAATTCGCGAAGGAGTCTCAGGCAAAAGAGTTCATCATCGCGACCGAAACCGGGATGCTCTACAAGCTTAGGAAAGACAATCCCGACAAGACGTTCCTACCGGCGAGGGAAAACGCGGTCTGCAAGTACATGAAGATGATTACGCTTGAAAAAGTTCTCAGGTCGCTCAGGGAAGAAGTCTACGAAGTGAAAGTTCCCGAGCACGTCGCTTTAAAAGCTAAGAAGTCCATAGATCGTATGCTAGAGATAACGGCCTAATACCCCTCCGCAAGCCCTCCGGGCCTCCTCGGGTCGGTCGCTCCGTATAGAAAATCCCCTGACTTCATTATGCTCTGCGCGCTCCCCATCGTATCGCCCGTCACCACCTTGTGGCCAATCTCCGTGAGCAATCTTACGGTATCCGCGCTCAGCCCTTTCTCAATTCTCAACTCGTCGGGCAGCCACTGGTGATGCACTCTCACTGCATTTGTCGCTTCTGATACGTTCATCCCGAAATCGATCACGTTCGTCAGTATCTGCAGGACGGTCGTGATGATGAGGCTGCCCCCGACGCTGCCGGTGATCAAAAACGGCTTCCCGCCTTTGAGCACTATCGTCGGAGTCATCGAGCTCAGCATCCTCTTTCCCGGAGCGAGCGCGTTATATTCGCCTCCCGTCAGGCCGTATGCGTTAGGAGTGCCGGGCGTGATCGAGAAATCGTCCATTTCGTTGTTGAGCAGTATGCCCGTCCCCGGAACCATGATCCCGGAGCCGTAATTGAAGTTGAGCGTGTAGGTGTTCGAGACGGTGTTCCCCCATTTATCTATCACGGAGAAGTGTGTAGTGCTACCTCCCTCGCGGGGAGCATGACTGCCCGGGGAGATTTCGCCGCTCGGAGTCGCCCTTTCCGGGTCTATCCTCGCGCTCATGCTACGGGCGTATTCTTTCGAAGTGAGGCGTGAAACCGGAATTTCGTAAAAGTCCGGGTCGCCCAGATAAACCGAGCGGTCTGCGAAGGCAAGCTTCATGCACTCTGCCATTATATGTATCGCCCTTGCGGAATTGTTGCCGTATGTGCCGAGCGGGAACCTTTCGAGCATGTTCAGCATTTCTATTAAGAGCACTCCGCCCGAGCTCGGAGGCGGCATGGAATATATCTCGTACCCTCTGTAACTTCCCCGGACGGGTTTTCTGACGACGGCCTCGTAGGACGCGAGGTCTTCCTTCGTTATGAGGCCGTCTTCCGCTTTCATGAACCCGGTTATCTTTTCAGCCACCTCTCCTTCATAAAACGCGTCCGGGCCCGATTCGGCTATTTGCCTGAGGGTACGCGCCAGGTCCTTTTGCTCGAGCGGCTCGCCCTGGGCATAGCTCACGCCGCCGTCCTTAAAAAATACTTTCATACTTTCGGGAGACGCATTAATCCTGTCCCTGGCGCCGGAAAGCGACCTCACGAGCTCTTCGTCAGCAGGGAACCCCTTTTCGGCAAGCTCTATAGCGGGTCTGAGGGCCCTTTCGAGCGATATAGTGCCGTACTTCTCAAGCGCAAGCGCGAGTCCCGCTACGGTGCCCGGCACGCCCGAGGCGATTATGCTGCGGCGTGACTTCTCCTCGTCGACCTCCCCTTTGTCATTGATATACATCTCCCTCCGCGCCGCGAGAGGGGCTTTCTCCCTGTAGTCTATCGCCGCCGCTTCCTTCGCTCCAGTGAGATAAATCAGCATGAAGCCTCCCCCGCCGAGGTTCCCCGCCCTCGGGTAGGTGACCGCCATCGTAAAACCGACCGTAACGGCTGCGTCAACGGCGTTCCCACCTTCCCTCAGCACCTCTAGTCCCGCCTTTGTCGCGTATTCGCTCTCCGACACGACCATTCCCTCCAGCGCGTACGCGGGATGGAACCGCGCCTCCGGGTCGAACGCCGGATGCGTCTCACCTGCGGCGACCGGCGCATGGTATAAAAAAAGAATCGTCAGGAATATCAGGCCCGGTAAATGAAACAAGCGAGCCTGTGAAAATTTTTCCTTCAGGCTTATCATCGGTTCACGGGCCCTCTCGATGAAGGAATATCCATCCGCAAAAGAGTGCGGCATGCCCCTTCCATTTTCAATAGAGTTTATTCAGTCTGGTTGCTGAAGATGAATTACGGCGGCTGTGCAGACCAAGCCGGAATTACTGGTTCATCATGTTGAAGAATTCCTTGTTCGACTTCGTTCCGCTCATCTTGTCGAGGAGGAATTCCATAGCTTCGACGGTGTTCATCGGGCTCAAGACTTTTCTGAGCAGCCATACCTTGTTGAGCACGTCTGCCGGAAGCAGGAGCTCTTCTTTCCTCGTGCCCGAGCGCTGGAGGTCGAGCGCAGGGAATACTCTCTTGTCGGCGAGCCTCCTGTCGAGGTAGGCCTCCATGTTGCCTGTTCCCTTGAATTCTTCGAATATGACCTCGTCCATCCTGCTGCCCGTATCTATCAGGGCCGTGGCGATGATAGTCAGGCTTCCGCCCTCCTCGGTGTTCCTGGCGGCGCCGAAGAACCTCTTCGGCCTCTGGAGCGCGTTCGCCTCCATACCTCCCGAGAGCACCCTGCCGCTCGCGGGCGTAACGGTATTGCTCGCGCGGGCGAGCCTCGTCAAGCTGTCGAGCAGGATTACGACGTCCTTACCGTGCTCCACGAGCCTCTTCGCTTTTTCGAGCACCATATCGGCCACCTGGATGTGTCTCTGTGGCGGCTCGTCGAACGTCGAGCTGACTACTTCCCCGTTGACCGAACGCTCCATATCCGTTACTTCCTCCGGGCGCTCGTCGATAAGGAGCACTATGAGGGCGACGTCGGGGTGGTTCCTGGTTATAGCGTTAGCTATCCTCTGGAGCAGTATCGTTTTACCCGTCCTCGGCGGGGCCACGATCAAACCCCTCTGGCCCATACCGATAGGGATGAACAGGTCGAGCACCCTCGTGCAGAAATCGTTTGCGTCGTATTCGAGCATCAGCTTCTGGTCGGGGTGAAGGGGGACACGGTTTTCGAAAGCGACTCTTTCCCTGCATACTTCGGGAGAATCGAAGTTCACCTCTTCTATCTTGAGGAGCGCCAGGTTCTTCTCGCCTTCTCTGGGCAGCCTTACCTGCCCGCCCACGGTGTCTCCGGTCTTCAAGTTGAAAGAGCGTATCTGGGATTTCGAAACGTAGATGTCGTCGGGTCCGGGCAGATAGCTGTACTTGGGAGACCTGAGGAACCCGTACCCCTCGGACAGAATTTCTAGCACGCCCTCGGCATATATGACCCCTTCTTTTTCGCTCTGGGCCTTGAGGATAGCGTAGATGATGTCCTGCTTCGTCATGCGCGAGGTCTCGTCGATCTCGAGGTCCCTCGCCATCTTCATGAGCTCCGCGCTCTTCTTGTTTCTGATGTCGTTCAGGTGGAGGAAATGACTTTCTTCCGACAAAACTTCCTTCTCTTCGGGTTTTTCCCGTAATTTGGTTGCTCTAGCCATGTGTTATAAGTCCTTGACTCATTATTTTTTTAGGAATTTACAGCAATTGTCACTTTACGAATTTATGGAAATGAGTGTAAGTTCTCGTTGAGTTGCTATAAAAGTATTAGACAACATTATTATGCCAGTCAAACGTGTGTTTTGTCAAGTGAGATTTTTCGGTAATAATAAATCCCGCGGCCTGGTTTGTTGTCACGCTTATGTTAAACAAACCCGGCTCTTTATGCTATAATCAAAATTTGACGGGGCGGCTCCGGATTCCGCAAATAGAGAAAAATATGTTTTGAACAGAGGGTGTTATGAAACGCATATCTAATTTTACAGTATTTTTGGCGCTCGCTCTGCTTGCGGCATATTACGCGGGGCCTGATGCGCTCTCGGCTGGAGGCTTCAGTGCCGGTAAGGCCCGCGACGGCAGGGGCGATGCGCTCCTGGCCCAAGGCGGAGACGACTCCGACAACGCCACATCGAAGACGCCGCCCAGGTACACGGAAGTCGAGCTCACGTCGCTTGACGGCGAGATATTCATAAACCCCCTCTATACGGGAAAGGTCTCCACGGTGAGGACGATAGACAAGAACGGGCTCATAGGGCAGAAGGTGGACATAGAGGTCAGGATCATGACCGACGGCTGGAGGAAGTTCAGCCTCCCCGGGACTGCCGCGGGCGCCTACGGGGTGATAGTGTCCGGCGACGAGGGCATACTGAAGATTTCGAAACCCGCCGAAACTCCCGCACCCTCGGGAGGAGAGTTGAAATCCATAAAGAAGCTCGTCATAGAGTTCGGGTATCTGAGCACTGTTTTTTCCTTCCCGAGCATGAACATACTCGAGCCGAGCAAGGTCGAGTTGGGCGTTCTCAACAACGCGGATAACAAGTTCATAAACGGAAGCATCGTCGCCATGAAGCCTGACCAGGCCGCGGTCGAGTTCCAGGACCTCCCGGCTACCGTCGTAAATAAAGAAGGGACGATGAGGGTGAGCCTCAAGGAGCCGGGCGGCACTTTTATAAATTCCGATATTCAGGCTTGGGGGTATAACATAATCGTATCCGAAACGGATATAGACACGCCCGCTCCTATCACGGCCGAGGTGTTCGGTCTTCCGGACGACGCGGAAATAAGGTTCGACTTCAGCTCACTCACGGGTCAGGTGATAGACCCGTCTACCAAGATATTGACCGTGGGGGAGATTAACAAGGGGGCTACCGTCTCGACGATTACGACAAAAATCGGAGGCGCTCAGCCCCTTACGGTTACGGTCAGGAGGGTCAGATAGCGGAGTTTAGAGATGCTCTTGCCAATCATTATCCAATGTCTTAGAATTCTTATATACTATATTTAAACACTCGGAAGAGAGGTGATGTAATCATGTCCGGCCATTCAAAATGGGCGAATATCAAGCACAGAAAGGCGGCGGTCGATGCGAAAAGGGGTAAGGTCTTCACGAAGCTTATCCGCGAGCTGACCGTTGCCGCAAAGCACGGGGGAGGGGACCCCGAAGCAAACCCCCGTCTCAGGACCGCCATTGCGGCTGCCAAGAGCCAGAACATGTCTAACGATACGATAGACCGGGCTATAAAGCGGGGTACGGGCGAAATGGGCGGGGAAGAGTACCATGAGCTGTCCTACGAGGGGTACGGGCCCGGCGGAAGCGCGGTTCTGGTCAAGACACTCACCGACAACAAGAACAGGACGGTCTCCGATATCAGGAGGATTTTCACGAAGTACGGCGGGAGCCTCGGGGAATCGGGATGCGTCTCGTGGATGTTCCACATGAAGGGAAGGATCGCGTTCGATAAAAACAAGGTCGACGAGGACAAGGTATTCGAGATCGCCCTCGACGCCGGAGCGGACGACGTCGTTACCGAAGAGAGCGAGCTCGTCGTCATCACCCCGCCCGACGCGTTCGAAACGGTCAAGTCCGCGATACAGAGCGCGGGCCTCGGCTACGAGACCGCGGAGGTCACTATGATCCCTCAGAACAGCATCAAGATAGAAGGCAGGGAAGCCGAGAACATGATCCGCCTCATGGAGGCGCTTGAAGACAGCGACGACGTCCAGAACGTATATTCGAACTTCGACGTTTCCGAAGAGCTCATGCTGAGCCTGGCGTCCTGATATGAAGGTGATCGGAATCGACCCCGGCTCGAGGGTTTGCGGTTACGGGGTCCTCGAGTCCCGGAGCGGGGATATAAGGCATCTGGCGAGCGGGAGCATAACGCCGGGGCACGGCCTTCCCCTCTACCAAAGGTTAAAGATAATATACGAGTCTCTTATAAAAGTGATAGGCGAGCATTCGCCCGAGGCGATGTCCGTCGAGGATATATTCTTTGCGAAAAACGCCAAGAGCGCGATAAAGCTCGGGGAGGCGAGAGGTGTTGCGCTGCTCGCGGCTTCGAATTCCGGGATATCGATATTCGAATACACCCCGACAAAGGTCAAGCTCGCGCTCACCGGGAGCGGGAGGGCGAACAAGAGTGAGGTGCAGAGTATGCTCTCCATGATACTCGGCGTATCCGAATTCGAAACGGAGGACGCTTCCGACGCGCTCGCGGTAGCGCTCTGCCATATAAATCTCTCACGCATCGAGTCCAGGCTGGGCAAGGAGTTCACAGAGCCGCGGAAGAGGAGGAGGCGGTTTACACTAAATGATCTCCCTTCTAAGGGGTAAGGTTGCACATAAGTCTCTCGGGAAGGTGGTAGTCGACGTGAACGGCGTCGGCTACGGCGTCACGGTGCCGCTATCCACTTATTACAGGCTCCCCGAGACGGGGGGCGAAACCGAATTGAAGATCCATACAAGCATGAAGGACTCGTCGATCGAGCTCTTCGGCTTCCATACTGAGGACGAGCGCGCCGTGTTCACGCTCCTTATAAGCGTCGCGGGGGTAGGTCCGAGGGTGGCCACCAATATACTTTCCTACATCACGCCTGCCGAGTTCGCCTCCGCTCTTTCTTCCGGGGAGCTCGACAGGAAGAAAATACCGGGCATAGGGCCCAAGCTCGCTTCGAGACTGACGACGGAGCTCAAGGACAAGGTCTCGGAGCTCGGCGCACACGAAGAATCGGTGAAGAGAACCGGCATACTCGAAGACGTCGTATCCGCCCTCCTCAATCTCGGCTATAAAAGGGCCGAGATCGACGAGCGCGTCTCCGAGATCGAGCGCATCGCCTCAGGCGAGAGCGATATCGAGACTGCGCTGAGGGAATCGCTCAAGGTGATGAGGAAGGTCTGAACTTGTATTTCCAGGCCGGATTTCTATGGAGCTTCTGTTCATTTATAATTAGAAAGACTCTCGATTGACGGAGCATGTAATGGCGGAGAGGCTTCTGAGCCCGAAAGACAGGGAAGACGAATCGCTCCTCGACAGGAACCTCAGGCCCGAGCGGCTTAAAGACTATCTCGGCCAGGCCAAGGTCAAGGAAAAGGTCGAGATCTTCATCGAAGCCGCAAGGAGACGAAGCGAAGCTCTCGACCACGTGCTCCTCTACGGCCCGCCCGGCCTCGGGAAAACGACACTCGCTCACGTCGTCTCGAACGAGCTGGGGGTCAGGATTTACGCCACGTCCGGCCCCGTTATAGAGAGGGTGGGCGACCTCGCTTCAATCCTTACCAACCTCGAGGACAGGGACGTGCTCTTCATAGACGAGATACACCGTCTCAACCGCATAGTCGAGGAATACCTCTATTCGGCGATGGAGGACTACAAGATAGACATCATGATAGGCGACGGGCCTACTGCGAAGTCCATGAAGGTCTCTGTGAACAGGTTTACGCTCGTAGGTGCCACGACCAGGACTGGCTTATTGACGTCCCCTCTACGGTCGAGGTTCGGCGTCGATCTAAGGCTCGATTATTATACCTCGAGCGAAATCGAGGAGATACTTAAAAGGTCTGCAGGCATACTGGGAGTGGAGATTACGCCCGAAGGTGTGGCCGAGCTCGCCTGCCGCGCGCGCGGCACCCCCCGCATAGCGAACAGGCTCCTGAAAAGGGTCAGAGACTTCGCCGAGGTCAGGGCGGACGGGGTGATCGACACCGGCGTAGCGGCCTCGGCGCTCCAGATGCTCGAGGTGGACCCCCTCGGGCTGGATAACCTGGACAGGGCAATCCTCGAGACCATAATCGGGAAGTTCAGGGGAGGGCCCGTAGGCATAGATTCAATAGCGGCCGCCGTGAGCGAGGACAAGGACACGATCGAAGACGTCTATGAACCCTTCTTAATACGGCAGGGACTAATAGCCAAGACTCCCAGGGGGAGGGTCGTCACGCCGCTTGCGTATTCCCACTTGAACATTGCTGCGCCGCGCATGCAGAAAGGGCTCTTCGGGGATTAATTCACCTTATTGAGCGGCAGCTCCCTTATGAACTCGTCCCAGTGCTCTTCCGTGATGAGATCGAGCTCTTTCCTCGGCTTTTCATATCCTCCGCCCCCGGGAAAGAGCTCGTTATAGACCTCGTCCCTGAGCTCGAGCCACATGTCTATCGACTCGTAGTTCTTGAATCTGACGACCGTCTTATACGTCCAGAGCGGCTCGAGCGTATGCACGCGCTGCGTGTAGAGCCTGTACTCGTCGACTATGATCCCCCGCTTCTGCATCTCGCTCCAGAACGGATAGAGCTTCTCCCTGTAAATCTCGAGGAACTTTTCCCTGTTCTCGGGTTTCACCACATAATAGCTCTCCTCGATCACGACCCTGTACCTCTCCTCCGCGGCTCCTGCGAAAGAAGCCGTTACAATCAGCAGCGCCGCCGTGAGGCACATGGACATCGCTCCCTTTTTCATTGTTTTATACGGCCTCCCTTTGAATTCAGGGGGTTTCAACTCCCCCTTTGTTATCGAGACTACCATTATACACTCCGGGCCGAAGCTCCGGCAAACTCCCGGATATGAGGATTTTGTCGCGAATATTATTTGATTTTAGTTTGTAAGTATGGAAAACTTAATACGGAATCTTAAATGCAGCTCATTCGTAATAATCAGAAGCATTGATTTTCATTCAAACCCTAAATCCAACTTATCAGCGGGTCAGCACAGATGACAAACTGGATATATCTATTGTTAGAGGCTCAGACATATAACGGGTCCGGTCAGATAAAAATCACGAACCTAATCACGGACGCGGGTCCTGTCGTGAAGGTCGTGCTGCTTCTCCTCTTGATCATGTCGGTGATCTCGTGGACGATAATATTTTCCAAGGCCTTTGTCCTGAAAAGGGCGGCAAAGAGGTCGGAGAAGTTCCTCGAGCTCTATAATGCGAGCGGCAACTTCGGGAACCTCTACTCCTCGACCAAGCACATCGGAGGGCCGATAGCGGAGGTATTCAGGGCCGGGTATACGGAGATTTTGAAGCTGAGACGGGCGAGCGGGGCGGCTCAGAGCCCCGAGTCGAGGACTAACCCGGAAGTGATCGTGAACGAGTTAGGCGTGGTGGAGCTCGTCGAAAGGGCGCTAAAGAGGACCATGGCTTCCGAGACGGCCAAGCTCGAAAGCTCGCTCATATTCCTCGCGACGACTGGAAGCGCGGCGCCGTTTATAGGCCTCTTCGGCACTGTCTGGGGGATAATGACCTCCTTCATAGGGCTCGCGGGGAGCCAGGGCGTCCCAACGCTTCAGGCAGTCGCCCCCGGCATCGCCGAGGCGCTCGTAGCCACCGCAATAGGTCTTGCGGCGGCTATACCGGCCGTTATCGCGTACAATTATTTCATCAGCAGGGTGAAGAGGATAGACATAGAAATGGAAAACTTTTCGTCGGAGTTCCTCAACATCGTGGACAGGTATATTAAGAAGGTGTAAGACGCATGGGAATGCAGACCGGCAAGAATAACGGACGCTCGGTGATGTCGGAGATAAACGTGACGCCCTTTGTGGACGTGATGCTCGTTCTCCTCGTCATATTCATGGTCACGACCCCGATACTCTACCAGGGGGTGGACGTGAACCTGCCGAAGACCGAGTCCCGTCCCATGCCTTCGCTCGACCGTGAGAGGAAGGTCGTCGTCACGCTCGACGCGAGCGGGGAGATATTCATCGAAAAGGAGCGGTACTCGCTCGACCAGCTCCGGATAGAGGTAAGGAAGCTCATGGCCGAGAGGGGTAAGAGTTTAACGGACGAGGACGTCTTCCTGAGAGCCGATTCAAGCGTCCCTTACGGCACGGTCGTCGAAGTGATGTCGGAGATAAGAAACGCGGGGGTACAGAAGATCGGGCTCATCACGGAGCCTGTTCCGAAGCAATGACCAGCGGTGAGAGGGGAAATGAAACCGGAAGATAAGGATACATCGAGCGGCACGTCTTTTTGGGGAATATTTTTTTCGGTCGCCCTCCACGCTGCCGTGCTTATACTGGTGCTGTTCTGGGGTTTCAGCGGCACGTCAAACCATTCGAGCTCAAGCGGCCCCATTCAGGTATCTCTTTCGGGCATAGGACCCGGAGGAGGGCAGGACTCGGATCCTGCGTCCCGGCCGAAGGCGCCTGAGGCCCCGAAGAAGCCTGAGCCTGTCAAAGAGAATCCCCCCGAGGTCAAGAAGAAGGAAGTTAAAGCCGCCCCCGAGCCTGAAAAAAAAGAGCCGCCTAAAGAACCCGAGAAGGAAGAGGTAAAGAAGGTGGAGGTCAAGAAGGAAGAGCCTAAAGTAGAGCCCAAAGAGGAAGAGAAGCCCAAAGAGGTCGTGAAAGAAGAGCCCGAGAAGAAGGAAGTCATACCTCTCGAGACGGAGAAAAAAGAGGAAGTAAAGAAAGAAGAAAAGAAAGAAGAGCCGAAAAAAGAAGAGAAGAAGGAAGTAGCCGAAAAACCCAAGCCGACGGAAAAACCCAAGACGGAAACTAAGAAGACGACCGCCAGCAAGAAGAAAGACCTTGAGAGTGAAAAGAGCAAGGTCCTTCAGGATATAAAGAGACAGAAGGTGCTCGAGGAGTTAAAGAGCGGATCGCAGGAGAGTACCCAGCCCCAGGAGGAGATAGGGGAGGAGCAGAGGCTCGCCATGGCCGATTCCGGGGAGATGCCCGGGGAATCGGAGCCGGGCCCCGGCGAACCGTCGGAGGGTTCGTCTCTAAGCAGGGAGGGTTCCGGAAGCGGCTCGTCCATTAATCCGGTCTTATTGAACATATATAAAGATAAAGTCCATCAGAGGATAAGCAGGAACTGGAGGATACCGCCTGGAGTGCCTACCGACGGCAGCCTTACGACTATGATATTGTTCAAGGTCGACCAGAGCGGAAGAGTATTCGATGTGAGGGTGAACCAGTCCTCGGGCAACCCGGCGTTCGACGAATACAGCGTCAGCGCGATCTATAAGTCCGCCCCGCTCCCGCCGCCACCTTCGGAGTTCGCCAAAGAGGCGGAGACGAGCGGCGTGCTCGTACCGTTTAAGAACGTGACATACTGATGGTCGTCGATATGGTTCTTGCCGCAAAATTCGTTTCAGAAGTTCAATTGGGTGGTCATTATTGAATCTTATCCTCGTACGTCACGGCGAAACTGAATGGAACAGGACAGGCAGGTGTCAGGGTGTCGCGGATATAGACCTCAACGACACCGGCATGAGGCAGGTAGGGGAGCTCGCGCATTCATTGAAAGACGCCGAGATTTCAGCCGTGTATTCGAGCGACTTGGTTCGGGCGCTCCGCACGGCAACGGAGATCGCGTCCCTCCATAACCTCGACGTCAATATAGACAAGGACCTGAGGGAAATGAACCAGGGGGACCTCGAAGGGCTCCTCTTTGAAGACATAAGGGAGAGGTATGCGGATATTCTCCGGGAATGGAGGGAGAGTCCCGAGACCCTAAGGCTCCCGGGCGGGGAGTCTCTCCTACAGGTGGAGCAGAGGGCATGGAATGTTTTCGAGAAGCTCAACAGTCTCCATGCGGGCGAAACCGTCGTCGCCGTGAGTCACAACCTCACGATCACCGCGCTCCTCTGCAGGATTACGGGCGTGGGCTTGAAGGGCTTCCGTAATTTCAACCTCCGTGCCGCTTCGAAGAATCTTATCGTCTCCGTTAACGGGAATATAGAGGTCAAAGTACTGAACGATGTCTCCCACCTGTCCCCTGCAGAGTCGCTCCCCCCGTTGTGATTCTCACCGTCAATCGCTGTCAGAGGGATCACGGCTCAGGAGGGTTTCTTGTAACTCCCCGCGATTTATGGTGTAATTTCCTGATAACGCTATGAAAGAAGAAATAGAGAGAGTCGTTTTACGGTCTGTAGAAAGCATAGGAAAGAAAATCAACCTTACCGATCTCCCTGTCGAAGTGGAGGTCGACATCCCCAAACGCAAGGAGTTCGGTGATTTTTCCATCAATACCGCAATGGTGCTCGCGAGGAAGATGGGCAAGAACCCGAGGCAGGTGGCGGAGCTCATCATCGAGAACCTGCCTGGAGAGAAAGACAAGCTTTTCAGAAAGGTCGAGATCGCGGGCGCGGGCTTCATAAACTTCTTCGTCAGGGAAGATGCAATAGTAAATAAGCTTGAAGATATAGCGAGGCTCGGAGAGAAGTTCGGCGCCTCAGGCTTCGGGAGCGGTCACAGCGTCCTTGTGGAATTCGTGAGCGCCAACCCCACCGGTTTCCTCCACATGGGGCACGCCAGGAACGCGGTCGTCGGGGACACGATTTCGAATATCCTATCTGCCTCCGGCTACAGGGTCACGCGGGAGTTCTACATAAACGACGCCGGAAGGCAAATGCAACTCCTAGGCGAATCCGTGTTCGCGAGATACAGGGAGCTCTTCGGCGAGGCGGCTGAGATACCGGAGGACGGCTACAAGGGCGACTACGTAAAGGAGATCGCTTCGGAGATAAAAGAGCTCGAAGGCTATTCGCTGCTCAATAAACCGAGGGAGGAATCCCTCGCGTTCTCGAGGGAATTCGCGCGCGAGAGGCTGCTAGCCGCCGTAGGAAATGACCTCGAGGACATAGGCGTACGCTTCGACGTCTGGTACAGCGAAAAGGAAAATATACACGGCTTAGGCAAGAACGGCGGCGCGCCGGATAAGCTAGGCGAGATCAAAAAACGCCTCGCGGACGGAGGCGCGCTCGAGGAAAGGGACGGCGCCTTATGGTTCTCTGCAACTAAATACGGCGACACGCAGGACTGGGTGCTCGTGAAGAGCGACGGGAGCCCGACATACTTTCTCTCGGACATCGCGTACCACGCGGATAAGCTCGAAAGGGGTTTTGAAAGTCTCATCAACGTCTGGGGGGCTGATCATCACGGGCACGTCTCCAGGCTAAGGGCAGCTCTAAGGGCGCTCGGCTTCGACGATAAGAGGTTCAACGTCGTACTCATCCAGTTCGTACGCCTGATGAGGCGCGGCGAGGAAGTATCCATGTCGAAAAGGGCCGGGAGCTACGTTACGATGCGCGACGTGGTAAAAGAAGTCGGGGCCGACGTGATGCGCTTCTTCCTCCTGATGCGGAGCTCGGAGAGCCACCTCGATTTCGACCTCGACCTGGCCAGGAAAGAATCGAGCGAGAACCCCGTTTATTACATCCAGTACGCCTATGCGCGTATAAGGAGTCTGTTCAGAAAGGCGGAGGAGGAAGGCGCCTCGGAATCCGCTTCCTCGCTTCACCTTCTTTCCCGGCCGGAGGAGGTGGACCTCGTCAAGAAGCTCCTTCTATACCCCGATATAGTCAAGGATTCGGCGGAGTCGCTCGCGCCCCACAAGGTTGCATATTATCTCCAGGAGCTGGCCTCTGACTTCCACGGATACTATAATAAATTCAGGATAGTCGACGACGACCGCGATTTGAGCGGAGCGAGGCTTTACCTGGTCAGGTGCGTGCAGACGGTCCTCAGCAACGGACTGAAACTGCTGGGGATATCGGCGCCCGAGAGGATGTGACCTTATGAGCAGGGATAGTTCACAGGGAAGCGGCCGAATACTTTCGTTCCTGTTCGCTTTTACCGTGCTGTTCGTCCTGGTTTTCGGCCTGGGCGTATTCGTAGGCAAGAGACTGAGCCGGCAGGACCTCAGTATAACCAGGAGTTTCGAAGAAGCCCCTCCCGAGCCGTCTCCGACGCCTGTCGAAGAGACTCCGGATGCGGGATTCGAGCAAATGGCTGAAAGCCCTGCTCCCGCCGTAGAGGAAGCGGTTGAGGAGAACGCTCCCCCACCTACTCTACCTCCTACCGAGGAAGACGAAAAAGTTGAAACGGAAACGGGGTCAAAGACTGTAACGGCCCCCGAAAGCGCCAAGCCCCCCGCTCCGGCCAAGCAGGACGATGAAAGGTTGGCCGAGATCACGCGTGAAATAGAGCGCGAGCTCGAGAAAAAACGGCCTCAGGAAACGAAGGAGCCCGAGGCCGCCAAACCTTCATTGCCTCATGTGGATCCCGAAGGTGCATATACAGTCCAGATAGGGTCTTTTCAGGACCAGAAGCAGGCGAACAGCCTTGCGAGCGCACTCCAGTCGAAGGGATACCCGGTGTTTATAAAATCCATGACGTCCCCCGATAATAAAATCTGGTACAGGGTAAGAGTGGGAACTTTCAAGGATCTCGAAACTGCCAAGGCATACGGGGAATCGCTGAAGAGTTCGGAGCCTGGCGTAAAATTGGTTTTTATTACTATTAACAACTGACGCCGCGATGAAGAAGTCCGTACCAGGAATGAGGATCATGATTACAGGACACCCGGTCGTTCGGTTTATAACACGTTTCGCCCCCCTTCTCGTTTTTCTCGTGCTCTCAGGCACCGCGCCGTCATTCCCGGAAAACACGGCGAAGGGCGTGCACATAGTGGAGTTAAAAACGCAGGCGGGGCTCGTAAAGGTGTTCCTGCCCGACGATATATCCGCGGGTGACACAGTTTCAGCCTCCGTAGCGCTTTACCCCGGAGGCGTCACGGCGGAGGCTGTGAACCGTAACCTCGCGATGCTTAAAAGCTGCATTATCGAAACGAGCTTTTTCAAGGTCCCTGCCTCTCAAAAATCCATAAAAATAAACGTCCCCAGGAACTCAGCCGGGACCGAGATGAAATTCACTCTGAGAAACGCTTCGATGAAGGTCCTCGACAGCGTGTCAGTGCCTATAAGTCTTTCCGCAGCCTCGCGCGGGAGCTCGGAGGCGCCGTCGCCATATGACTACCAGTGCCCTCTCGTCGGCCAGGCAGGGAGGGTCGTGGAAATAAAAGGCCCCTTCGACGGTGATTTCGCGACGACTGATTTCAAGATCGGGAATAAAAAGGCGAACGTCATCGCCGAGTCCCCGAGGAAGCTCGTTTTCGAGAGCCCTTCAGACGTAATAGGCTCGGTAGAGGTGGTGCTTGTCGAGCGGAACGTGGAGGTAAGGAGGCCGTTCACGTGCCTGCAGGTGCTGAAGATAGGCGAAGGGGACGCGGTGCCGGTCGTGAGCGGTTCCGCTGCCGGACCTGCGGTTCCGCAGGATAGAGAGATGAGGGCGACTGAGCCGGGAATTGCCGAAAGGGAGCTTCCCCCCGCCACACAGTCGCTCGAGTTCGGGAGCATTAAAGCTGAGGAAAACCTGCCTCCCCCGGAGCGGACTGCCGAAGCGCCGGCCCAAGCCTTGGTCCCGGGCTACAGGAATGAGGAGATGAGGATAATTCTCGCAAACCAGATGGAGTCCCCGGTCTCGCTCGAGGGCTCTCTAAGCGCGGCGCCCGCCGAATCCGAAGTGGCGGAGCCGGCCGCGGAGGAAGAAAGCGCCCCGTCAGCGAGAGAAGGTGAATCTATAGTAGAGGCGCCGATCGAAACGGCGCCTGTAAAAAAACCGGAGCAGGATTCTCAGATTCTCACCCCCACCGGGAGCGATGGCGAAAACGCTTCCGGTATCGTTCCGGGCGGCTCGACGGCTGCCGTGCTCGAAGGTCAGCTCCTGGCCTCGTTCACTGGCGGCGCATTAGAGGACGGCGTTTCTGATGCGGTCAAACAGCCGGAAGCGCAGCCCCCGGCCGAGGCAGAGCCCCGCGGGAAGTTCACCGTGCAGGTAGCGTCCTACAGGGAAAAGCAGGACGCCTATGTACTGGCGGACCGGCTGACCCGGAAGGGGTATCAGGCTTTCGTTTCGGAAGCGAATCTCCCCGGAAAAGGCAAATGGTACAGGGTCAGGGTAGGCCGGTTCGGAACGCGGAAGGAGGCTTCTTCGTTCGGTGAAAGCTTGAAAAGGAATGAGAGCTTTATAAAATCAGTCTACGTAGCCGAGGACGAGTGACCCCGGTTTTATTACTGGGTGCTCTCCCGAAACATCTCTCCTTCTTGCCTGAAAAAGCCAAAACGGATATTGTTATTCCCGGATTTGCCGTATTATTTTAATTCTGGAACGGAGCATTATGACTCATCCCGAAGAAATAACGGAACGGTCTAAAAACAAAAGAAGACCTGAATCGACGACGCTTCTCGGAAGCGGGATCAAGACGTGGTGGCTCCTGCTGATGCTGCCTATCGAGGATTACCTCCTCAAGATCAGGGTACATCCGAACGTCCTTACTGTTTCCACGCTCGTAGTCGCCGTTATCACCGGTCTCTTCTATCATTATGGATGGATCTTTGCGGGGGGCATACTCGTGCTAGCCGGATCGACCTTCGACATATTCGACGGGCGCGTCGCCAGGGCCCAGGGTCTAAGCAGCCAGCACGGTGCCTTCTTCGATTCCTGCCTCGACAGGTTCTCGGAGGCCTTCATATACCTGGGACTGCTCAGCTTCTTCAGGGACTCGATTTTTTCGTACGTCGTTTTCCTCATACTCGTTTCGACTACCATGGTGAGCTATACGCGCGCGAGGGCGGAGGGTCTCGGCGTGAAATGCGAAGTCGGTGTCATGCAGAGGGCCGAGAGGGTCGTTTATCTGGGGGTGCTCTCGGTATTTAATTTCCTCGGCAACATCGTCGCCGGGGCGTTCGGATTCGGCCCCGACGACTATCTCCTCAAGCTTGCGTTGATCTTGATGCTCGTCTTTTCTTCCTACACCGCCGTCCAGCGCATGTTCCACGTGATGACCGAGCTCAGGAAACGGGAAGAGCAGAAGAAAATCGAGCCTGAGACGGTTCCCTAAACCGTCCTCACCACGCATATGCTGACTCGGGCGTGTTCAGACTCCCGGAAATCTGACGGAAACCACGGTATGCCGGGTGCGGATTCCCCGTTTTTATCCGGCTGTTTCTGGGATGCGGTTATTTGCTAGACGGCGATTTCACAGGTATAAATCAGGTGCTTCGGTGCGGGGGCTCAGCCGTCTTAGCCGGATCCCGATATACTCGTTTTTCGAAAATTGACTTAAACTCCGCAATACTTATATGCCTAAACGGAATGACATAAAAACCATACTGCTCGTAGGGTCGGGTCCGATAGTAATAGGGCAGGCCTGCGAGTTCGACTATTCGGGCACCCAGGCCTGCAAGGCGCTCAAGGAAGAGGGATTCAGGATCGTGCTCGTGAACTCCAACCCGGCCACCATAATGACTGACCCAGCTTTCGCCGACAGAACATATATAGAGCCTCTCGTTCCGGATGTAGTCGAAAAGATAATAGAAAAGGAGAGACCCGACGCGCTCCTCCCGACGCTCGGCGGACAGACCGCCCTCAATATCGCCGTCGATCTCGCCGAGTCGGGCGTCCTCGACAAGTACGGCGTCGAGCTGATCGGGGCCAAGCTGCATGCGATTAAGAAGGCCGAGAACAGGGAGCTCTTCAAGGAGGCAATGCTCAGTATAGGTCTCGATGTCCCCAAGAGCGGGATCGCTCACACGATGGCGGAGGCATGGAAGGTAATGGAAGGGCTCGGGTTCCCCGTGATAATCCGCCCTTCGTTCACTCTGGGAGGCTCGGGCGGAAGCGTCGCGTACAACATAGAAGAATTCGAGGAGTTCGCCAAGTCGGGACTCGACCTTAGCCCTGTATCCGAGATACTGATAGAAGAATCGGTCCTCGGATGGAAGGAATACGAGCTCGAGGTCATGCGCGACGGGATGGACAACGTCGTGATAATATGCTCGATCGAGAACTTCGATCCCATGGGCGTGCATACCGGGGACAGCATAACCGTAGCGCCCGCCCAGACGCTAACTGACAAGGAATATCAGAGGATGCGCGACGCGTCGATAGCCATAATCAGGGAGATAGGCGTCGACACCGGGGGCTCGAATATTCAGTTCGGGCTCAACCCGGACGACGGGCGGATGGTGGTCATAGAGATGAACCCGAGGGTATCGAGGAGCTCTGCGCTCGCGTCTAAAGCGACGGGATTCCCTATTGCGAAGATCGCGGCCAAGCTCGCCGTCGGCTACACGCTCGACGAGATACCGAACGATATCACCCGCTACACGCCCGCATCTTTCGAGCCCTCCATAGACTACGTCGTCGTCAAGATACCCAGGTTTACTTTCGAGAAGTTCCCGCAGACGGACCCCTCCCTCACGACGCAGATGAAATCGGTCGGCGAGGTCATGGCGATAGGAAGGACGTTCAAGGAATCGCTCCAGAAGGCCATGAGGTCCCTCGAGATAGATTCCGCGGGCTTCGAGCCCAGGTCATCGGATACGTCTGTCATTACCGATAAATTGAGGACGCCTAATCCGGAAAGGCTCTGGTATATCGCCGACGCGCTCAGGTGCGGGATGAGCATCGAGGAAGTATTCAGTCTCACGTATATAGACAGGTGGTTCCTCCGGAATATAAAGCAGATAGTACAAATGGAAGAGGAGCTCAGATCCACTGCTCGTAAGATGAACGGGAGCCTCTTGAGGAAAGCGAAGGAATTCGGATTCTCCGATATCCGTATAGCCGAGCTCACGAGAAAATCGGAAGACGATATAAGAGAATCGAGGCTCAGGAACAAGATCGGCTCCGTATACAAAATGGTCGACACGTGCGCCGCGGAGTTCGAAGCCTATACCCCTTACCTCTACTCGACCTACGAGCGGGAAGACGAGGCCCCGCCTACGGACAGGTCCAAAGTCGTGATTCTCGGCGGCGGGCCTAACAGGATCGGACAGGGCATCGAATTCGATTACTGCTGCGTGCATGCCTCCTTCTCTCTCCGGGAGGAGGGTTACGAAGCCATAATGGTGAACTGCAACCCCGAAACAGTGAGCACCGATTACGATACGTCGGACAGGCTTTACTTCGAGCCCCTCACGCTCGAGGATACACTCTCAATAGTCGGGAGGGAGAATCCGGACGGGGTTATCGTGCACCTTGGGGGGCAGACGCCTCTCAAGCTCGCCATACCGCTCGAGGAGAGGGGTGTAAAAATCATCGGCACGTCGCCCGATAGTATCGACCTCGCTGAGGACAGGGAGAGGTTCAGGGACCTCGTAGAGGAGCTCGGGCTGAGACAGCCCGAGAGCGGGATCGCGAGGAGTCAGGAAGAGGCTGTCAGGATAGCGAACGATATAGGCTATCCTATCGTCGTCAGGCCTTCCTATGTCCTGGGAGGACGCGCCATGGAGATCGTTTACACCGAGGATTCGCTCAGGCGCTATATAAGAGAAGCAGTGAGAGTCTCGCCCAACCTCCCGGTGCTTATAGACAAGTTTTTAAAGGACGCCAAGGAAGTCGACGTGGATGCGGTGTCCGACGGTAAAACAGTCGTCATCGGAGGGGTGCTCGAGCACATAGAAGAAGCGGGCGTACACTCAGGCGACAGCGCCATGGTGCTTCCCCCTTTCTCGATCGAGGCCCGCGTGATAAAGGAGATAAAGCGTCAGACAAAGGAGCTCGCTCTCGCGCTCAGGGTCAAGGGTCTCGTCAATATTCAGTTCGCGGTTAAAGACAATGTCGTTTATATACTGGAAGTGAACCCCCGCGCGAGCAGGACAGTCCCCTTCGTCAGCAAGGCCATCGGCGTCCCTCTCGCCAAGCTCGGGACCAAGGTCATGATAGGGAAAACTCTCAGGCAGCTCGGGTTTACGAAAGAGATAGTGCCCGCGCACTACTGCGTCAAGGAATCCGTTTTCCCGTTCATCAAATTCCACGGCGTCGACACGATCCTCGGGCCCGAGATGAAATCCACAGGGGAAGTGATGGGAATAGATGCCGACATAAGGATGGCCTTCGCAAAAGCGCAGATAGCCGCTGGAAGCGACCTCCCGCTCTCGGGCACGGCGTTCATAAGCGTGAAGGACGAGGACAAGCCCAAGCTATCGGAGTTTATAAGGGATCTCGAAGGGCTCGGCTTTAAAATTATGGCTACGGCAGGCACGGCGGCGTATCTAAAGGGGATCGGCGTCGGCTGCACGGTCGTGAAGAAGGTTATCGAAGGCCGCCCTCATGTGGTGGATCATATAAAGAACGGCGAGGTGCAGCTCGTCGTGAACACGACTTTCGGGCAGAAGGAGGTGGAGCAGTCCTACTCCATCAGGAGGACGGCGCTTGTACACAGGGTCCCCTACTTTACGACTATTTCGGCTGCAAGGGCCGCCGTAGGAGCGATAGAGGTGCTTATAGGTAAAGGCCTCGACGTAAAGGCTATTCAGGACTATTATTAACTATTGTATAATTGGATACCATGTTTATCTTATCCGTATACGGTTTAATCCGCTTGAAAAGGTTTCCTTTCCCGCCCCTTTAACAGCTCCAGGAGGAATTCTATATGACCATAGAAAGAGTGCCGATGACTCCGCAGGGATTTAAGAAGCTTCAGGAAGAGCTCCGGAGGCTCAAGACCGTGGACAGGCAGGAAGTGATAAAACTGATCGAATACGCGAGGTCTCTAGGGGACCTGTCCGAGAACGCCGAGTATGAAACAGCGAAGCAGAGACAGTCGTTCGTGGAGGGCAGGATTCAGGAGCTCGAGAGCAAGATAGGGAGGGCAGAGATCATCGACCCCGCCGAGCTCAGGGATAAGGACCGGGTCACTTTCGGGGTCAGGGTCAAGCTCGAGAATCTCGATACCGGGGAAACCGTTACGTATCAGCTAGTGGGCCCCGACGAGTCGGAGCCCGATAACGGCCTCATTTCGATCACTTCGCCCATCGGCAAAGCGCTCATAGGAAAGCGAGTAGACGACGACGTACAGGTGCATGCCCCGGGCGGGATCAGGGAGTTCGTCGTTCTCGAGATAAGCTGACCGGCTGCCCGACGGCTCCTCAAGGGTTTCACTCGATCACGACCGACGATTCCACTTTACCCGTCTCCGGGTCGTAAATGTATTCCTCTCCCAGGGGATGAGCGGGGAAATCAGCCGTGGTCTCGAGCTCGATGAACTCTCTCAGCTCGTCCAGACTCTTCGGATAATCTCCGTATAGGCTCTTGTATCTCGCGGCTTTCGCTTGTAATAAAGCTGTGCTTTGGTTTATTTGCTGATCTACGAGAACCGTATTTTTTACGGATTCGATTTTTGGCGCAATAATGAACTTGCCGCCTACAGGCGAGGCCGGGATTCCTCCCTTTATCATCCCCGCCTTTACCATGTCTTCCATGGAGTCTGGAAATTTGCCGTATGCCCTGACGTACTCCTTCAGCGATTCGGTAAGCTCGTCCTCGATTGCCATTGTGTCTATCTCTTTGATATTCCTGAGTGCAAAATCTCTTCTGCCCTCGCTGGGGCTGGTTTCATAGATTATCTCCCAGATCTTTCTCGAGAGCTCGCTGTTCCCTCCTCTGGCATGAGCGGATGCCGCCATGCCTTTCATCGATGCCTTCCTCAACGGAGAGATACCCGGTTTATCTGCGGCTTCCCCGAACAGCTCGGCCGCTTTATCGTAGTTCTTGGGATAGAAATAGTAAATGAAAGCCTCTTCGAGAGGCAGGCGGTAGTTCTCGGGGTTGTTCTTCCTGCCTTTATCGAATAGCTCTATCCCCTTCATTGTTTCACCTAGACCGAAAGGCGGCGGCTCCGCGAGGAACGTACCTCCGTACCGGTATGCGCTTACGAACTTCGGGTCTAGGTCCGTGATAATATCGAAGTAGTGGTAGAGTAGGTCGGGATTCTGCTCTTCGAGTTTTTTACTTCCAAAGTACTGAAGCGCTCTCAGCCAATATATATCCGCGAGCAGCTCGTGGTAACCCATCGAGATTTTCTTGAGTGACGAGGACGAGAGATAAAGGCTTTCGTCCACCGAACGGAACTTTCCTCTTATGTCATCGATCTTGTTCTGGAAGGGGACCGATGCGGCGATTAACAAAGCCAGGATTACTATGGCGAACATAGGCTTTTTCGCGATATATGCTGACATCGGTTATTTAAACTCTTTTCTCTCGAAAATAACTGTCGCGAGTATGAGGAGGGCGAGCGTATATATGACGGCGTATACGGTTGTGTATAGAATCAGGTCGGGGTTGATTACGCCTCCGTACACGGCTTCGCTCCTCACGTCGAATTTCTCGAGGTTCGGAATGATCCTGTAAACCGCCTCTGAAAATAGTGCACTTACCGGACTTTTTACTTCCTCTGCGAATAATCTGACGTCGCTCGAGAAGCGCCCAATCGCGATTGCGAAAAAGGTGAATAACGCGCTCAGCACCGGGGTCGTGAAGCTCGAAAAGACGAGCGCTATGCCGATTACGACCAGGAATTCGAGGTACTCGAAATATACGGCGTTAAAGAACTCGGCGTAGTAATGTCCCCCGTAATAAAAACTTATTAGACCCTCGTATTTGATTTCTATTAACAATACTAGCAGAAAAAGTATAAGCGCCATGCCGAGCGTGATAACGAATAGTGTAAATCCGAGGCCGAGATACTTGCCGAATATGAATTCGTATCTCTTTATGGGTTTCGAGAAAATGTTGTACACGGTTTTTCTCTCCACCTCTTTATAAACGAGGCCTATGCCGAGGAAGACCGAGATCAGTATCCCGATTACGGATATGGCGGTGAGACCCAGGTCCTTGACAATCTTGTTATACTGCTCAGCCGATATGCTCGCGAATATGAGCGAGCTCAGGATCATTATTATCGCGAACAGTATCAGGCTGTAGAGCACCCTGTCCCTGATTGCCTCTATGAACGTATTGTGCGCGACGCTCAGTATTCTTCTCATCACGTTTTGATAGCCTCGATCAAACCGCGGCCTTTTACTTTTCCTTTTGCGGGCTCCCTTTTTTGGCTTCCTCCACGAAAAGCCCTTCGAGGGACTTCCTCAGCGGGTGTATGGACACTATCTCCGCAGACGTGCGCGTGACGGCTTCGAGGACCCTCCGTTTTATGTCTTCGTCGAATTTCAGCACTATGTATCCTGCTCTATGCTCCATCTCGACACTCAGGTCTTTTACGCATTGCTTGATTTCGTCGCCCGCTCCTTCGAGGTGCATTTCGTAGTTAGTGTGTATCTCTTTAAGCAGCTCCCCTATCTTTCCGATCTTTATCACCACACCCTCCATGATTATCCCCACCCTGTCGCAGAGCGCTTCCACGTCCGAGAGCATATGCGAGCTGAGGAGAATTGTCTTTCCCTTTCTTTTCTCTTCGAGTATCAGGTCTTTTATTTCCCTCCGTCCTATAGGGTCGAGCCCGCTCATCGGCTCGTCGAGTATCAGGAACTCCGGGTCGTTAATGAGCGCTTGGGCGATGCCGATTCGCTGCATCATGCCCTTCGAATATTTCCTCATCTGTACTTTTCTTGCATGATCCATCCTGACTTTCCCGAGCAGCTCGTCTATTTTTTCGTGGAGGTGTTTCCGTCTGAGTCCGTGGAGCTCGCCCATGTAATAAAGGAGCTCTTCTCCCGTGAGGTAATCGTAGAAATAAGGGTTCTCGGGCAGATAGCCTATCCTGCTTTTTGCGTCGGAGTTAGAATGCTCTTTGCCGAGCAGCTCTATCTTTCCTTCGGTAGGAGTGACGAATCCCAGGATCGATTTGAATGTCGTCGTCTTTCCGGCGCCGTTAGGCCCGACGAAGCCGAACACCTCGCCCTTGGAGACGTCGAAGGATACGTTCTTGAGGACGCGCGTCTTCTTGCCCGTGAATCCGGTTTTGTAGTCTTTGACGAGGTTCGTGATATTGAGAATCGCTTCTGACATCATCGGACATCTAAATATATGTCAATGAATACGTGGAGGCAATATGTTTAATGGGGTTTTGGAAGGGAGAATGATGAATCTTATCCGTCGCAAGCGGGATCGTTACGCCCGGATTCGAAAGTACCGGTTGTTCCCGACGCTTGGGATGAAACTGTACATTTCGTAACTTTATCTGCAAAGGCTGAAAAATCTTTCCTGCCGTTTACCCGTGCGCTCGTCATCGAGGCTTCCCAACCGAAATCCCCTTGTAATGATTGCACGTCGCTTCCAGCGTCGTCGCTCCATGAGAGACAGTATCCGGCTTTGGGGTCGACGCAATCAGCGGAGGCTGCGGGACTGCCGTCGCTTGAGACCGCATCTTCAAAAGTGGAGTCTATTAGCGCATCCTCTGGATTGTTCGTTCCTGCAGGGTCCCTGAGAGTGCCTGCAGTGCCGAGTACACCGATAAAATTTGTAAAATTTCTGTCACCGTTATTATCCAGATCCTGTTCGAAATACTCGTATTCGGCGTCTTTAAGGGTCTGTAGTGCTTTTCTTGCATTAGCCTCGTTTGAGGAGATACGGGCTTTTAAGAGGTTGGGGATCGCGATTGCCAGAAGAATACCTATTATCGCCGCGACTACAAGAAGCTCGATGAGTGTAAAACCGTTTTCGTCTTTTTTATTTTCCTCTTGGTTCATAGACGATGTCCTCTAATAGATTATTAGCAATATCCATACCATATTGGCCCTAATCTTAACAGCCTAAATAAGCTTGTAATCCACCGAAATCATTGCACAAATCTATACTGAGGCATGGGTCGAAGATGGAACTACACATGAAATCCATTTCGTAGACCGATGACCTTACAATATTTGTCATCGTGATGCAGTTTTTGTTATTCCAGTAATTCTAATAGGGATGTAGCACTTGGCGTTTTTGATCGGATCGATTTTATATTTACTTAGAAATATATAACGGCGGGTTGTTAATAAACCCGCCGTTATAAGTTTTGTCTTGTGAATTGTTAGGGTATTAATCGCAGCCGGGGCTGGTACGATCTGCTTGAAATGTTCCTGCCGCTCCAACTCCTGATGTGCTAAGCGTACACCTTATTGCACCGTCGCCATATACAGAGAAGTCTCTTCTACCAGTCTTGTTGAAGCTTGTCATACTGGTTTGCCAGCCGAAGTCATCAAAATTACCGGCGCCGTTGGCTACTATTGCCGTATCCCACTGAATACAGTATCCGGCCTTCGGATCAATGCAACCCGCACCGACTGCACCTTCGAAGCTGCTGTCAACAAGTGCATCCTCTTCTGTTCCAGTTCCCTCTGGGTCTCGTAGTGACGGAACTGTTCCAAAAGCTCCTATATCATCGATAAAATCCCTTTCACCGTTGTTGTCCAGGTCCTGCTCGAAATACTCGCCCTCTGCATCTCTCAAGGTCTGCATGGACTTCCTGGCATTTGCCTCGTTCGCCGACATTCTCGCCTTGATAAGGTTAGGAATCGCGATCGCGAGCAGTATGCCTATGATTGCCGCTACTACGAGAAGCTCGATAAGGGTGAAACCCTTCTCTCCCCTCTTTACATTCTTTAACGTGCTTAACATAGAAATAACCTCCTTTTCGGAAATGAGTCTTGCGAAGATAGGTTGCAAAGCCCGTGCCACGTGCCGGGGTTTCAGCATATCCCGAGCATAATCTGCCTGAATTTAATGGAAAACGGTCGATTATACTCTTTTGTTATATGTGATGAGGAACTTCAGCTCTGGCCGCTGACTATGAAAATTGTGACACTTTTTGTCGTTGCCTTGACAATGTGACAAAAATTGTCAGCCCGTCTGCTATGACGACGGTTAATCCGGGTATAATGAATGAATATTTATCAATCCGGGGAAGTATGCTATTTTATACTACCAATTTAAAAGGAGGCGGTTCGAATCATGCATAGAGATAAGCATTTAGTTTTCCCGCTGGTGGTTTTCCTCGCTGTCTTCGCCCTGCTTGCCGCGGGATGTACTACAATAAAGACTACTTCCTACTTTACTCCGACCAAGACGAAGCTGCGCGACTATCAGGCAATGCAGTTCGAAACCTTCGAGACCCAGATCGAGGACTTCCCGAAAGCCGCGCTTACGAAGATACCGGATCAGGCAGCCGCTCTCCTCGAATCCGAGAAAAAGTTCAAAGAAGTAAAATTCGGGGAAATTGAAAATATCCCAGCCGAGGATACTATAGTATTGTTAGGGGAGATAAGCGAGTACAGGCCTAGCTCGGATGTTTCATACGAAGGCGGGGCGCTTAAATTCGGCGAAGTCTCTATAGCCATCAAGCTCGCTCTTGTCAATAAAGCGACAGGTGACGAGATCGCGACTGGCGAGGTGAACGGTTTCAGCTCGACGGGCTTTATGGCGAAGGACATATTCGAAAGCATGGCCGAGGAAATCGTCAAGTACATCAACGAGACCTATTGAGTAACCCGTACAGTCTTGTTTAAAATTACATAGGGAGGATGATATGAGAAAATTTGTTCTTTATGTTTTGCTGCTGGCTGTAGCCATAGGCGCATTCAACTTAACGGAGTCCCGCGCGTTAGCACAGAATGCCGCAGGCGCCGCGGGACTATATAAACAGGGCAGGGAGGAGTTCCTGAAATTTACGCCCGAGGGGTTTGACAAGGCGATATCCCTCTACAACCATGCAATAAAGGCTGACCCTAATTACGCGCAGGCTTACGCGGGCCTGGCTGAAGTTTATTCATTCATGGGTTACTACAGGTATCAGGTAAGGGAGGAATACGAAAAGTTCTATAACGACTCGTACGTGAACATGGCGAAGGCGCTTCAGATAAACCCGAACCTCGAGGAGGTGCAGCTCGCGCTCGCCTACAGCTACCTACAGCTGAGCAGGGAAAAAGACGCGAAGGCAGCAGCGCAGAAGATACTCGCCAAGAACCCTAATAACGCGGAAGCCATGTATATTCTCTGGTCGGCAAGCGGGGAGAACCCCGACTCGCCCGAGATAAGAAAGGTGCTCCAGCTAAGTCCGAAGTTCGTCCCGGCGTATGTGGGCCTCGGGAACGCGCTCTTCTTCAAGAAGAGGGCTTACGGGCAGGCGACGGAGAACTTCAGAAAAGCCGCCGAGATCGCACCCTCCGCGCAGATACATAACCTCTTCGGCACGGCGCTCAGGACTCAGGGTCACTACAATGAAGCGATCGACGAGTACGAGAAGGCTATAAAGGAGAATCCGAATTACGCGCCTGCCTACATGAACCTTGGCATCACGTATTACTATCTCAACAAGTTTAACCAGAACATCGAGAACCAGAAAAAAGCTATTTCGCTTAACCCGAATTATCCCGATGCGTACTTCTTTATCGCGCAGGGATACGAGAAAGCCAATAACCCGCAGCAGGCGGTCGTTTACTACAAGAAATTCCTGGATGTGTCCCTGGAACAGGAGATGTACGCGGGCTACGCCGCGCAGGCCAAACAGAGGATCTCCGCTCTCGGCGGCGCGGGCAAGTAGGTGTTACAGACCGGCTCACGCTGAAAAACGGGTGAGCACTGCTTGTAAAGTCTGAGCCGGTGTCGAAATAAATAAAGCGGCGGGGTTTCATTATATGCGGCGGGATGCGGACAGGCCCGAATTAATAGCGCTCTCCTTCGGCATGGAATCGAGCGCGAGCCTCTGGAATGTCGTATTCGAGGGGTTCGATCAGGAGGTCGTGCTGGTGTCGAGGTTCGCAGGCAAGGACGACAGTGTCGTGGGCACGCTCTATGAGTTCGGCGATATAATAGGCAGGAATTACAGGGAATGCAAAGTCAGGGCGACGCGCACGGGAATCGAGATTAAAAAACCGTTCCCGAGGAACGATGTCTCGCTCGTGAACGAATGGACGGGTCTAATGGAAAGCATCCGGGAGGAGATGACCCAGATTCATGCCGGACGCGTTGATACCGGATGCGGCCGCTAAATAACTGTGACGTCCCCGGTTATTATCCTGACTATGCTCCCGTCATCTTTTTTGAGAAGCAGGTGGCCCTCGCCGTCTATTCCCGTCGCGGTTCCTTCGATCATGCTCCCGTCTTCAGTCACGACCCTGACGCGTTTATTATATCCGCCCCACCTCTCTGTCCATTCCTTGATTATGGATGACTTCCCGCGCCTCTTGAATGTCTGATACCACGATTCGAGCTCGAGCAAAAGGTCTCCTGTGAATTTGGCCCTGTCGATGTCCTCCCCGAGGCTCTCTTTTAGAGACGTTGCGTGTTTTGCAATCTCTCCCATCTCGCGTTTGATCTCTGACCGCGTCATGTTTATATTCACGCCGATTCCGACTACTATGTAGTCGACCCTATCCCCCCTGGGCACCATTTCCGTAAGCACGCCGGCAGCCTTTTTACCGTCTATCTGCACGTCGTTCGGCCATTTTATAACCGTGTTCCGTATCCCGGTCTTCTTTATCGTATCAAACAGTGCTATGGAAGCGAGGAAGGTGAGCAGTGGCGATTCCCATGCCGGCATAGACGGCCTGAACAGCACGGACATGTACAGGTTCACGCCGGCCGGGGAGATCCACTTCCGGCCGAGCCTCCCCTTTCCGCTCGTCTGCTTGTCCGCGATGACGGCGGTCCCTTCGGACGCGCCTTGCTCCGCGAGTCTCGACAGGACGGTATTCGTCGACCCCGTTTCGTCGAAGTAGTGTATGACTTTCCCAATAGTCTCGGTCTTGAGGAGACCGTTCAGTTTGCGGATCATCGGTGATGTCATTGTTATTTGCCCCCCACGCTTCCAGGACGTATTCTAACTGTTTTATCGCCTTTGTAGAATCTCCCATCGTGTATATAGTGAGACCGGATTCGGCTATTGCGGACGGCGGTGGAAAATAACCGGAATGTACTTATAATATCTATCGATGAATATTACAAAGATTTATCTCTACTTCACGGTATCGTTTGCGCTCCTGTTTGTTATCTATACCCTTGCCCGGGCCGAGCAGACGGCAGCGCCGAAAGATAGCCCCGTGCTCGAGGTCAGAATAAAGGACGTGGTCTCAAACCCCGGCGAATACAACGGCAAGAAGGTCTCCCTCGAGGGCAAGGTCGCGAAGGTCGACTACAGGAAATCGAGCAAGGGGGAGCCGTTCACTATATTCAAGCTGAAGGATGCCGAGAACAACGAAGTCGGGGTCTATTACGAAGACGAGCGCCTCCCGCTCTCGAAAGGCGACACGGTGAAGATCATGGGAAGGTTCTGGAAGGAGAAGAGTTACTTCCTCTATAAAATCAAGAACGTTATCAAAGCCCGGACAGTCGATATCATATAGAAACAGACGTAATTTCACGCAGTCGCTTTAGTCGGCGTGTTTTCCGTGGCGTGAGTCCGCCCGTTTAAATTCCACTTTCAAACGAACGATTCGTCATATAATATCTTTTTCATGACCCTCCGCGGGAACGGGTTGGCGAGAGCGCTCTTTTTTGTATTCCTCATTCTTTGCGCGAGCCTCGTTTTCCTCAACTTTTACCTGAACGGGAAGTTAAAACAGCTCGCCCCGGCTTACCTCAAACAGTTCTCCAATCTGAGCGGCTTCGATCTTTATGCGGATGAGGCCGGCCTCGATCCACTTTTCAGGATCAGGCTTAACGGTGTGAGAGTCTCGGACCAGTCCCTCCCGCAAAAAGTGCTTGCCGAGATCCAAGCTTTGACGATCGATCCCGGCATAATGTCCTCGCTCCTGTCCGGGAGCATTACTGTGAGGGAGATCGTGATCGACGGCCCGGTTATCAGATACGACGTCGCGAGCGCGGGTAAGATCCGGGGCTTGATCGAAAGGGGCGGGGACGGAAGTAAGGGGACATCCGTCGGGATCGAAAAGATAAGGTTGAACGGCGCGCGTTTCGAGATCAGCCCTCAAGTAGTTTTCACGTCCGGAGCCCTCAAAATTCTGATCGATAAGTCACGCGGCGAATCGAGAGTCGATATAGACGGCGACGTCGCCGTATTCGGGAACGGCATGGACGTTTCGGGGACCGTGAATGTAAAGCCCGGTGAGACGAGCGGGCAAGTAAAGCTCGTGACTGACAAATCCCGGCCGGGCTCGGCTCCTGAATCGTTTGTCTCGTCTCATAACCTGAAGGGAGTCGCCGAGATAACGTTCAAGGCCGCCGACACCATAGATTCGCACGGGCGAATATCGATCCTCTCAGGCGATGCGGTGAGCGCTTCTTCGGACGGAAAGATTGCGGCCCTCGAATACGGGCTCGTATACGACAGGAGCGTAGACACCGCTCATATAAGCAAGTTGAGTTTCGACATATTGAATATAATCTGCGGCGCTCTGGGGGGAGATGTAAAAGACGTGACGGGTGGACTCGCAATCGATCTCGAAGGCTCCGCGTCTTCAGGCGATATGAAACAGCTCTCAAAATGGTTTCCGGATATAAACGCGGAAACGCTCGCTGGAAATATCAGGTCCGATAATTTATCGATCGGCGGCTCGGTGGGAAAGAACGACATCGCGCTCACGGGGAAATTTGTGCTTGACGGCATTGGCTTCACTTATACGGATGAAAGCCTCCGGGTTTCGGGCCTCGGCTGCGAAATGGAAGTAATACAGCATATAAGCGGCAAAGCCGGCTTCTCGTTCACGTCGCGGGGGCCGTGTTCTGCCGAAGAATTCTCCGAGAAAGATGCGGGCATTATAAAAAGCCTGACCGCGGGAGTCGATATCAAGAGCGCCGGATTCTGGAATAGTATAGAAGTCTCGTTCTCTAACCTGGACGGCCAATACATGGACGGAACGGTTTCGGGCTCGCTGAATATATCATCGAGAGACGGGAAGAGTGAAATCAAGGGAAATCTCAAAGGTGCGGGTCTTAATCTCGAGAGAGCGCCTAAATCTATAACTCCTTTCGACCTCGCCGGAACCGCGGAGTCCGTATCGGCTGATATAGAAGGGAATCCGGGGATGTATAAGGCCGGGATTACGTTTGCAGTGAACGATTTTACAGTCAGGTCGAAGACCGGCAGGGAATTCAAGGTGTCGAAGGCCGTATCATCGGTGCCTCTCGCTCTCGAGTACTCGGAGAGCGAACAAGATGGAGAAGCGGGAATTTCTCCCGGGGAGAAGGCGAGAAAAATTATTATCAGGGACAAAGGTCTTTCTTATGAGAATCTCTCGTTCGGCGAGTATTTTATCGAGGGCGGCAAGGTCGATGAGCTCACGTTCTCGCTCGCACTCGGCGGCGACTGGACGCTCGGCATGGCGTCGCGGGGCAGGGGATTTCAGGTGCTCGGCATCGATGTGCACTTGGGGGAGTTTAAAGAGCACATCGACATAGGAGTGAGCGGAAGGAGGGGTTTCAGCGGGACGATCGACGGAACGGGCGGCAGGTTCAAGAGCGTCGACTTCCCCGCGCTCTCGGCCGAATACGTCTTCAACGGGAACTCGATAGATGTACGCAAACTGAGCGCTCGGGTGAGCACGATAGGCGAGCTCAGGAGCGATAATCTCAGGGTCGAATTCGGCGGGGAGGAAGGGGGCTATCCGTATAAAGTCATATTGAAAGACGGGACGTTCTCGGGATACGGGAATAAACTGACTTCGGAAGGCATTGCCGGAAGCTTTACGGTGAATAACCCGAAAGCTGGTACAACGTTCTGGGAGGGCACTGCGGCGGCTGCGAAATCGAACATTTTCTCTCAGGTCGTAGAAGGTCTTAAATTGAATATAACTCCTTCTCCTGACGGGATTATTTTAAAGGATATCGCGGGTAAATTCATGAACGGTGACCTCCGCGGCAGTATAGATATAATCACCTCAGGCGCGGCCGCCCGCATCGCGGCCGACCTCGGACTCGTGAACGCTTCAGTCAAATCGGGCGGCCTCGATATAGCCCTGGGCAGGGGGGGTTTTGATTTCTCGGGCACCCTTCCCGACAACTCCCTCCCAGAAGGCACCGGGAGATTCGGGTTCGATAACCTCAACATAAAAAGAGAGGGTCTCGACGTGGCTTACAGCGGGGGTGCAAACACACGGACGGGCGGTGAAACATTATTCATCGAAGACGGGTTTATAAGGAATAAGGACAAGAGTGAGTTGAGGTTCTCCGGAGAGATGGAAAATGCCCTTGGTAGCGAGAGGAAGCTCGGGATCAATTTCCAGGACTTTCCGCTGACGAGCGCAATTAAATTCCTGTCCCCGTTCATCCCGCTGACGGTCAGGGAAGATCGGATAGCCGGCACCGTTGGTTTCAGCGTCGAATTTTACAGGCCTTTCGATACCGGGGGCGGCTGGAACGGCAGCCTTTCGTTTAAAGGGGCCTCGCTCGCGGCGTTCATGGGCGGCGCCGATCTTTCTTTACGGGGCATAAACGGGACCATAACCGTAAAGGACGAAGGGGAGGCTAAGAACGCCCTCGCGTCTCTCCTGGATGGAGAGTTAAAGCTCGATAGAGCGCTTTATAAAAAGTACCATCAGACATTCAGGGAATCCGACCCCGACGCCGGAGCCGACCATATAAAGATCGACGAGATAGAATACGGCATACTTAAATTCGAGAACGTCGAATGCGCCCTCGAAGCCGATGGAAACAAGGTCGGAATTATAAAGCTCTCGTCCGGTTTCTTCGGAGGGAGCCTCTACGCAAGCGGCGCACTTGAATTCGATAAGCCGGGCGGCTCCTATAATTTCTCGTTCCTGTTTAACGACATCAGCTTAGGCGCTATTTCCAAGCGGCTGTCGCCGTCCCAGGAGTATATAACGGGGAGAGTTAACGGCCTCGTGTGGCTCACCGGCGAGGGCGCCGAGCTCGGCACGATCGACGGCCCGTTCGAGTTCTGGTCCGTGAGCTCCGCTAAAGAGCCGCGTTCCATAGGAAAGGCGCTCCTCGACCAGCTCGGCGCCAAGGAGAGGCTCATACTGGGCTCGTCGCGGAGCTATGATAACGGTGAGATTTCAGGTTATATTAGTGACGGAGTAATTACGTTCAGAAAGTTCAATATTTCTAATTCCATTCTGGGTATTAAGAACTTATCGATTCAGGCGGACCCGGTGAAGAATTCTATTTCCATAGCGCATCTGGTGTCCGTGATAAGAGAGATAGCCAGAAGGTCGCAGTCGGGCGGTCCGACAATTGAAACTCAATAGGCGAGGTGAGATCATGAATAGAAATATATTAAGGGCGCTGCAGTCTTCTCTTTTAATTTTACTGTTCTACACCGTATCCTGCGCGACTATAACCGTAAACGTCTACTTCCCGGCGGAAGAGGTCAGGGAGGCTTATTCAAATCTCGAGGAAGAGTTCCTGGAGCAGGGTCCCAAGGGTGATTCAGGTTCCGAAAAGAAGCAGCCGGAGGGTCCTAAACCCGCGCCATCGCCTGCGCCGCAGAGTATGAAAAAGTACCAGGACGAACCTACGCTTTCTTCCGAGAAGAAATATCTTGTCATAAAGAGAGAGATTTCCCTCGATTTCAGCGAATATGCGTGGGCCCAGGGGAACGTCGCCCAGCAGATAACCCAGAAAATAAGGAGCATGCCCGACGTCATCCAGGCTTATAAGAGGAGATCCCAGCGTCTCGGCGAAATAAACCAGATGCTGTCCCAGGGTCTGGTCGTTGAAGGCAGCCAGGGGTTACTCGTACAGAATGGGAGCCTTACCCCGCAGCAGATGCAGGCGTTTAATGCCGAGAACTCCGACCGTCAGATAATAATCAGAGGCATGGCCAAGGCTATCGTCGAGATCAACAACATGGACCCGACGCCCGAGAATATCGAAAAGGTGCTGCCCGAGGCCGCAAGGCAGTTCGCGAGCGTCAGGCAGAGCGAGAGGTAAGGGCATGGCTGACCGTCGGACGTTAGGTCCGAACGTGCGCCGACGGTCGTAATACAGCTCGCGAAAAAATTCCGGGAGAGGGGGCAGCTCTCCTCTCCCGCTCCGATCCGCAAAATAAATTTCACACATATTGAAGTTCCTCCTCGATTGTTGTCTAATTATTGGTGCCAAGACGGCCCTCTTACCAAAATGCGCCGTCCGGAGGATGAGACATGAGTCCGAGAATTATCCTGCTGTCGTTAGCGGCAGTGTTTATGGTTTTTATGCCGCTCACGGCCGATGCCAATAAATTGTTTATTGCCAATATAGAGGTTGACGACGATGTAGTATTCGAAGGCACCGACAGCTTGTTCAAGGTAGTCGATTTTTTCGACAACAAATCCCTTCATGAATTCTTTCCCGATTACACGGCTGATTCCGCGGTGCTTGCGCGGGTCGATCTTAGAGGCATAGATCTGGAAATAGAGTATCGCCGGAATTCGTCGGAGCTTATCGTCAGGATACCGTCCAAAAATTTCGAGGTAAGCTTCGACGGAGGTAACCGCAACGAGAGCCAGGAACAGTTCGAGGACTGGCTTAAAGGCGATTTCGAATCCCCGGCGGCTCCGGGCCGGAAGCTCACCACGCTCCTGCATATAGTAGTGGCCAACTCCCCCGTGGAACCCGTCGCCGGGAATCCGAACAGCCTGCTGACGAGGATGTTCCTCTCCGATTTCGATGCGGGGATAACGGGGCCGTTCATCAGCTCGAGGACACGCGTCCCCGGGAACCGAAACTTCCTCACGCTCGGCGGAGAGTTCGGGTTTTTCAACGCGGGTCCATACGACGGTCAGGTGCTGAATTTCCCCATAAATTACAAATGGAACTTCAAGGGGTGGCCCAAGCTCTCCTGGATATTCGATCTTCCAATCACTCTCACCCGGACGGAGACGGCCTGGTCTTACATGGGCTCTTTCGGCACGGGCTTCCAGTTCAGGCCTTACAGGTGGTGGGCCCTTACTCCGATGGGCCGTATTGGCGGGGTCGGGTCGTTCGATGTCGGGGCGCTCGCCGTACTGGTCTCGGGGAGCCTGACGAATTATTTCCAGGGCAGCATAGGCTCCACCAACCTCGGCTTCGGAACGATGACCGGGATATCCACCACGATAGACGGGATCAAGGTCGGCGGATACGACCTCAGCTACGAGCTCACGAATTACGTGCTCCGTAACGGCGGAAACCTGACACAGAAGCTCGATTTCAAGGTTCTCGGGAACCCTGCGGCGTTCAAGCTCTTTCTCAACCACACGAAGTTCTGGGGCAACGAGCTCTATCTGGACTCCTTTTTCGACATTGGAGTCGCATTCGTGACGATAAAGAAGGTCGCGGATTCGTTCGTTGAGGCGCTCGACCTCTCCTTCACATTCTCCGCGGGCGTAGATAACGATTACAATAACTACAGCTTCAAGCTGACATGGCGTTTCTGACGCGCGGAACTTGCGCTCTTGTGTAGTTTCATCGAACCCCCTCTCCTCAACACAACAACTGCGGCAAGATCGTATTTTCTTCTATTTCCCTCCTTAGAAAAAGAACGAATGCGAACAAGCGAGCATTCGGACTCAACACCAACAAAGGCGACTGAGTAAATTAACTTCAGACTCATCGCGGCATAAGACAAAATAGGTTAGGGAGGATTTAGTTCTAATCCCGTTCGTACTACCTGTCCGGCGTAGCTTTAGCGCTCGTCTCGGCGTAGGCCGAGCCGTAGCCGGGAAGCCGGAAGCTTGTCGAAGCACACAATGTGCTGATATACGACCCTACCCACTCTTCCGTTTAAGCCGGCAGCAATCCCAAACCGTTCGTCCTGAGCTTGTCGAAGGACGCGCACATATAGCGCGATTCCACGATCCCTTCCAACCCCTTAGCTCAAACCGACAACAGAGACAATTTCGTGTGTCCGCGGCGACGCGCTGCCTTCCCCTATCGGTTCTCTTCAAAATCTACTATTATTTGATCATGGTCTACACAGATAATCCAGCAGGAGGTCAACTGCATGACTGAGAGCGTCAAACCGGGCTTCACACGTTTTATGATAAGCTCGACTCAATACAAGATGTTCAACTTCATGGTGTCGATATTGCTGCTGCTCATCCTCTCCGCCGTGCTCGAGGGCACGGAATACGGATTTATCATCGTCAATACGATGAGCAGCATCGTATTCTTCCTCGGCGTCTACGCCGTCGGCAGGAGCAGGCGCACGCTCATAGTCCTGATAATTCTCGGGCTTCCGTGGTTTTTATCCGAGTGGGCTTTTACGAAGTCTACCCGGACTATTTTCACTAGCATGCTTTTCTTCATTTTCGTTACGATCACGATACTCGAGCATATTCTGAAATCGGATGAGGTGACGACCGATACGCTCTACGGGGCCGTCTGTGTCTATCTGCTACTCGGGATAATGTGGGCGTCGATCTACGGGTTTCTCGAATACGTATCGCCCGGGGCCGTCTTCGAGGGGTATGACAAAGAAATAACTACTAAGATGAGCACTAACGAGCTCATATATTACAGCTACACGACGCTCGCCACAATCGGATACGGCGACATTACTTCCGTGACGCCGGTCGGGAGGATCATCTCCGTGCTCGAGGGGATATTCGGCCAGCTCTACATCGCGTTCCTCGTCGCGAGACTGATAAGCATATATACGACGAACGCGATAAGGAGAAAGGGCTGAATAACGCTTCTAGTCCAGTATCGCTAGGTTGCTTATAAATTTGATCCCCATGACCAGAGCGCCCATCCTGATCCACCAGCCTAGGAACACTATCGGAATAAATAACGCGGCCGGGTAGCGCATCATCCCGCATGCGGCGTACAACGGGTGTACAGGTATCGGAGACAAGGCGCCTCCGAAGAGAATCAGGCTCACTACCCGGAGCGAGCGTCCCTTCGTCCACTTGTGGTTTTGAACATCCGGGAATCTCTTCCTCACGAACTGCCTGTCCCCGAAGCACCTGCCGAGGAAGTAAGATACGGAGGAGCCCGTCACTGCCCCGAGAGCGATCAGAGTAACGAGCCTCCCGGGCTCGTATCCCAGGAGCGTCCCGAGTACGGCGTAGGCCGAAACCGGGAGCGTCAGGGGCGAGCTGCTGGCCGCCGTAATGAGATATAGCATGACGTCGGCGTTCCTCTGCCCGTAGCTTGTGATGAGATTCTCCCCGAAATAAAGCAGCCTCTCCCCGAACAGGAACGATACCGCGGAGCTTGCCAGGAGCATCAATAACGTGATTCCGATGGCGATCCTTATTGAGCCCGGGACCGCCCGGAGCCTGAGAGGGATAATCACGGATTATAAATCAAACATAGCAATCTTTGATTTCGGTTAAGCGGGAGTAAACGTTTGATGAAGGTCGAAATGCGCACAGCGGTAATATTTTCAAAAAATATGGCTCCTGAGAATTGATAAGCTCGTAAAATCAGGGTTCAATATCCCTCATGGGCAAACGTAATATCGTAATAATACCGGGGGATGGCATCGGTCCCGAGATAACGGAGGCGGTAATCAGGATCATGGACGCGTCAGGCGCCGGGGTAACATGGGTGGAACACGCTGCCGGTCTTGCCGCGCTCGAGAAGGGAATGGACGTGCTCCCGGACGAGACACTGGAAGCCATAAAAGAGCACAAGGTCGCCTTGAAAGGTCCCTGCACCACCCCGATAGGCGAAGGGTTCACGTCCGTGAACGTGAAGCTCAGGAAAACGCTCGACCTGTACGCGGCCGTGAGGCCGGTAAGGAACCTTCCGGGGGTGATCACGCGCTTCAGGAACGTGGACATAGTGATCATACGCGAGAATACGGAGGGACTCTACAGCGGCGTTGAGAACGTAGTCTCGCCGGGCGTCGTCATGAGCATGAAAGTCGCGACCGAGAAGGCGTGCAGCCGCATCTCGCACTGGGCGTTCGACTACGCACGCCACAGACACAGGAAAAAGGTCACGGTATTCCACAAAGCAAATATAATGAAGTTGACCGACGGTCTCTTTATCAGGAAATCGAAGGAGGCGAGCAAAGAGTACTGCGATATACAGTATGAGGAGATGATAATCGACGCGGGATGCATGAAGCTCGTCCAGGACCCTGCCCTCTTCGACGTGCTCCTTCTCGAGAACCTCTACGGTGACCTCATAAGCGACCTCTGCGCGGGCCTTGTGGGCGGGTTAGGGGTCGTGCCCGGGGCCAACATCGGAGACAGGGAGGCGGTATTCGAGGCCGTCCACGGCTCGGCTCCCGATATAGCGGGCAAGGGCGTCGCTAACCCGCTCGCGCTCCTCATGTCTGGCGTAATGATGCTCAACCACCTTGCCGACACGGAGGGGCGGGAGGACTTACGCGCATGCGCGGACAAGATTAAAAACGCCTATAACAGCGCTCTTCAGGACGGCGACAGGACGCGCGACCTGGGCGGGAAGCTCGGCACCATGGAGTTCGCCGACGCGCTGATAAAGCGGCTTTGAACCGGGTTCGCTCGGTTTTGGATGTAATTTAATGGAAGCGCGGATGAAGGCAGGGTCACAGGTTCTCCCCGATTACCCTCAGGAAGTTCCCGCCCATTATCTTTCTCACCCTTTCCTCGGAGTACCCTTTCTCAAGGAAGTATTCCGCTATCTTCGGGAGGTCTGAGATCTTTCTCAGGTCTTCGGGAAAGTCCTCCACCCTGGCTCCGTCCATATCGCTCCCTATCCCGACGTGATCCTCGCCGCAGAGCGTTAAGATGTAATCCGTGTGCGCGAATACGTCTTCGAGTGTAGGCATATTATCGCCCGTCCTCAGGAACTGGTTATATAGCACGATCCCGACGACGCCCCCCCTCTCCGATATTGCAAGCAGCTGGTCGTCTTTCAGGTTCCTGGGGTGGTCGGTGAGCGACCTCGCGTTCGAATGGGACGCTATCGGTATGAGTGTGGTCAGCCCTATCGCTTCCCAGAACCCCTTTTCGTTTATGTGAGAAAGGTCGAGAGTGATACGTAGCTCGTTCATCCTTTTTATAAGCTCCCTCCCCTCGTCCGAGAGACCTTCTTCGGTGTTGTTCCCGGACGCAAAACGGTTCTTGTCGTTCCATGTAAGCCCTATTATCCTCACCCCCCGCTCGTAGAATTCCCCGAGCTTATCGGGGCTCTCAATCGGGTCTGCGCCCTCCATCAGCGTAAGGAAACCTATCCTTCCCTCCTTGCCTATCCTCCCCATATCATTCTTTGTCTTTATCTGAAATATTTCGCCTTCATGCTCCCTGTAAATCCTGTCGTATATGCCGAATTGCTCGAGCGCCGCCTCGAGCGTCTTTTCCGGCTTGTGTTTCGGGTGAACGAATACGGTATTGAACACGAGGCCTATGCCGGCTTCCCTCAGCCAGGGAAGAGTTATCATGCAGGGGACCGAAGGGCTTACGAAATCCCTCCCGTAGTGGTTCAGATGGAACGCAATATCCTCGTGAGCGTCGAGAATAAATAAATCCTCAATCATAGTTTTTCGCTCGTTTCTTACACGTTCATCGCTATCCATACGTGGGCCCTTTTCTGTAATTCCGGTTTTCTCCGCGCTTTTCCGCCCTCAGGCTATATATAAAAACCCATGCTCGCGTAGCTGACGACCGATCCGGTATCGGGCTCGAGCGCCTGCCCGTAATCGAGCAGCTTTCCGCGCCGCGCATCGATAGTGGCGAGCGTAGCGTATATAGGGGAAAGCCCGCAGACCTTCCGCCAGTCCTTCTCCTCCTCGACCGACCTGTAAAACCCCTCGGCGTCCATCTTTTCTCCGAAAGACAGGCTCAGCATGTCTCTCTCTCTAATAGTGCCGAGCGTGAGTTCGTTCACAGGCTCCTTATCCCCGAACTTGAGCCCCACGTGTGCCATGTCGGCCCCGGCGATAATAAAGACATCATCCCCCATATCCCTTACGATGCCACCGACCGCTCCGAGGAAGCGGGATATCGTTTCGTCATCTTTAGGCGATCTGCCCTCCCTCACCAGCCTGTGAAATGAATTGCAGAGTATGGGGACGATCCTGAATTTCTTTTTCCCGTTCATTATGTGCTGGAGGAACGCGACCTGGAACTCTATCGAATGCTCGGTGCGGTGAGAGATCTCGCCCTCGTATAAATCCCATCCGCATGCGCTTTCAAGCTCCCCGATTATCTTGCTGTCCGTCTCGGCTTCGCCGAGCGGCGTCCTGAAGCTCTTCCTCGTCAGGATGAACGGGTTTTCCACCTCCGCGTAGTGAGACGTGCCGAAGATTATGAACGTATCGGCTTCGCTTTCACAGAGCAATTCCCTGTAGGCGAGCGCGTATGAGACGCCGCCCCTCCCGTAGTCTATATGCGGGGATATAAGCCCCCTCAATTTCCCTGGCCCGGCTTCATGTGGTATCGTCTCCTCCGCTTTGCTGAAAAACGCCTTGAACCACCTGTCGAGCTCCTTCGGGTCGCCGGGATAAGCCAGACCCGCATGGCTCGAGTCCCTCGCGTCCGAACTGCGGAAATCCGACTCGATGCGGTTCTTATAGTCCCTGAAGTTTTCGCTGTCGAGAAAAAGCGCTTCGTCGAGCTGCCTGATCAGGTTCTCGATATCGTCCGACATGACCAGCTCCCCGAACCTCTCCATCACGAGTGATTGTATGTCCCGCACCGTCCTCGTGCCGTCGAACAGGCTCAATATCTTGAGAGTCTCTATAGAGACGGCGAGTATGTTTTCAGATAAGTTCTGAGGGTCCCTCAGGCATATGATCCTTTCCCCGTCGACCTCGGCGGGGATTACTTCGATATATCTCAGCTTCGGGTATTCACTGGTTTTATTGTTCATGTGTTTTTGGGTTTTCCCCACCCGCCTCCGCCGGGCGTCCTGATTTCGAGAACGTCTCCTTTCCTTACGGTGAACGTGGACTTGGGAGGAATGACCGTCGCCTTTCCCTTGCTCAAGAGTATGTTCCTGCCTTTTTTCCCACACTTGCCGCCTTGGATACCGTAGGGTGCCGACTTCCTCCGCTCCGTTATCAGGGAGACAGTCGCGTCCGTCAGGAACCTGTACTTCCTGACTATACCGTCTCCACCCCTGAACCTGCCTCTGCCCCCGCTCCGTTTCCGCACGGAATATGCGTCGATCATCACGGGTAGTTCCCTCTCGATGGCCTCGACAGGGGTATTGAGCGTGTTTGTCATGTGTGTCTGGACCGCGTTGACCCCGTCCTTGCCTGACCTCCCGCCCATCCCGCCGGCGATAGTTTCGTAGTATGCGAAGCTCCTTCCGTTCCCCGGGTGCACGCCCCCGAAGGTGGTGTTGCTCATCGTGCCCGCGCTCGCGGCGGGGACCATTTCGGGAATCGCTTTTGAGAGGGCGCCGAAAACTATATCGACCACGCGCTGGGATGTCTCGACGTTCCCGCCCACTACGGCCGCGGGGTATTCGGCGTTCAGTATGGAGCCCTTTTCGGTCCTGATGTCTATCACCCTCAGCGGGCCCGAGTTGAGCGGCATACCATCCGGGGCGAGGCACTGGAATACGTAAACCGTCGCCGCGGTGGTCACGCTCAAAGGCGCGTTCAGGCAGCCCTTAACCTTTCCCGACGAGCCCCTGAAATCCACGACCGCCTTATCGCCTTCGATAGTTACCGAAACCCTGAGAGGAATATTCCTGGTTCCCGCCCCGTCGTCGTCGAGTACGTCCTCGAACCTGTAAACTCCGTCGGGGATTTTCCTTATCACCCCTCTCATCATTTTTTCACTGTACCTGAGAAGCTCGTCTCCCGCATCCCTGACCTTTTTAAGCGAGTACTTCGCGATGACCTCTTTCAATCTCCTTATCCCGAGATCGAGCGAGCCCGTCTGGGCCCTCAGGTCTCCTTCCCTCTCCTCCGGGTCGCGCGTCGAGGAGAGTATCCTCCGGAAGAGCCCTCTGTTCAGTCTCCCTTTTCTGTACATTCTCGAGGGGGGGATCAATATCCCTTCCTCGTGTATCGAGGTGGAGAGCGGCATAGAGCCCGGCGTGAGTCCGCCCATGTCCGCGTGGTGCGCGCGGGAGGCGACGAAGAATTCGAGCCCGCCCTCGGCGAATACCGGGGCTATGCAGGTAACGTCAGGCAGGTGAGTCCCTCCCCTGAACGGGTCGTTCAATATGAACACGTCGCCCTCCGATGTGTCGGGTTCCCCTATTATCGCCTTCACCGCGAAGCTCATGGAGCCCAGGTGCACGGGAATGTGGGCAGCCTGCGCGATCATTTCGCCCGAGGCCTTGAATATCGCGCAGGACAGGTCCCTCCGCTCCTTTATATTGGGCGAGAAGCCCGCGCGTATGAGGACGCCCCCCATTTCCTCGGCGATCGAGCTGAGCGCGTTCTGAAATATTTCGAGTTCGAACGGGCTAAGAGGCATCGGATGATCTCAACACTGCGTTTCCCGGCAGTGATTACGGGTTTGTAGCCGGGGAGTCGATTATTGTTCCGGCTCGGGCGCTGAAGGAGTCAGGGTTTCCAGGTTCGAGTACCTGCATAGCCCGGAGTTGTAATATCTCACATACATATTTTCTTTGAGATCGGCCTTCGGGCCTCCCGGAATTATGTGACTGCCGTTTCTGCATTCCTCGACTACTTTCAAAAACGGCACGGGGGCCAGGTCTCCCGTCCCGTATTTGCCCTTTATACTCTTCTCCACTTTCACGGCGGCCGTGCATTTCGATACCGTCTCTGGAGTATAACCGGAGGAGCTTTCGTCGGCAGGCCTGCATTCGCCTGAATCGTAAGGATTCCCGCATTCGATTTTCAAGACTGTGCCCTCGACGGCGTAATCCGAGCCGTTGAGGAGCTCTTCCTCGGAGCATGGGGGAGGGACGGCGCGGACGCTCGCCCCCGTTAAGGCGAACACAGTGAAAATGAGTGGTATTATTATCTTGTTTTTCACGCTGATTATACTAATGTATTGTGGTTTTATTCGTTGTCAAACTTAATCTTCAGAGCCGAATGATCGGCCATGCGAGAGGATAACAGATAGAATGAAAATTCTGGTCACAGGTGCTGCCGGGTTTATAGGCTCTCACCTTGCCGAGAGACTTATAAAAGAAGGTTATGAAGTCAAGGGAGTGGACTCTTTTCTCGATTACTACCCGCGCAGGATTAAAGAGCACAACCTGAAGGGCTTGGCAGGGGAAAAAGGGTTCGAGTTCATCGAAGGGGATATACTCGGCCTGGAACTCGATAAGCTCCTGGACGGTGTCGAAGCCGTTTTCCATCAAGCTGCTATCGCCGGCGTGAGGTCGAGCTGGGGTGTGAGGTTCGACGAGTACGTCAGGAACAACATATCGGGCACACAGCTCCTTCTCGAGGCCTTCAAGGATAGACGCCGTCTCAAAAAATTCGTCTACGCCTCGTCATCGTCCGTTTACGGCGATTCCGACGAGCTCCCGATCAAGGAGACCTCTCCCTTAAAGCCCGTCTCGCCTTACGGTGTCACGAAGCTCTCGGGCGAGCAGCTCGCCTACCTCTATTACAAGGGCTACGGCGTCCCGGTCGTCTCTCTCAGGTACTTCACCGTCTACGGTCCCAGGCAGCGCCCGGACATGGCTTTCCACAAGTTCCTTAAAGCGGTCCTGACGGGCGGGGGAATAGAGGTCTACGGTACGGGGGAGCAGACGAGGGACTTCACCTTCATAGGGGACGCTGTCGACGCCAACCTCGCCGCATTCTCAAAAGGGATTGACGGCGAGGCTTACAACGTGGGCGGCGGAAGCAGAATAAAGCTCATCGAATGCATAAGGATTATCGAGGAAATATCCGGGAAAAAAGCGAATCTCGAATTCGGTGATCCCCAGAGGGGCGACGCCCGGCACACATACGCTGACGTCTCCAAGGCTGAAAAAGATTTCGGGTATTCTCCCCGGGTCGGTATACGCGAAGGACTCACCGAGCACTACGACTGGCTTAAGGACAATTTAGAGCTTTACCGCTGAATCAGCCAATTGCTTCTTTGAGGGTCTCACCCATCTCGGCGGGGCTCGGACATACCCTGACCCCGGCCCTTTCGAGCGCCGCTACCTTGTCCTTGGCGCTTCCGGAGCTTCCCGATATGATAGCACCCGCGTGACCCATCCTTTTCCCTTTGGGGGCGGTGGCCCCGGCTATGAACGCTACAACGGGTTTCGACAAGTGGCTCTTTATGAACTCGGCCGCTTCCTCTTCCGCGCTCCCACCGATCTCGCCTATCATCACGATAGCGTCCGTGTCCTTGTCCTTCTCGAAAAGCTTGAGTATGTCTATGAACGTCGAGCCGATTATAGGGTCTCCCCCTATTCCGACACAAGTGGACTGTCCAATGCCGAGGTTCGAGAGCTGCCATACGGCTTCATATGTCAGCGTGCCGCTCCTCGATATTATGCCGATCCTTCCGGGCGTGTGGATGTATCCCGGCATGATTCCGACTTTCGCTTCCCCCGGCGTCATCACCCCGGGGCAGTTGGGTCCCACGAGACGCGCCTTCTTACCTTTCATGTACTCCTTTACTTTTATCATGTCCTGAGTCGGGACGCCTTCGGTGATGCATATTACGAGCTCGATCCCCGCGTCTATCGCCTCCACCATCGAATCCATCGCGAACGGGGCGGGTACGAAAATGAGCGACGTGTTGGCCCCGGTCTTCTTGACCGCGGCCGCAACTGTATCGAACACAGGGAATCCCTCGACCTCCGTCCCGCCTTTGCCGGGGGTGACTCCGCCCACGACCTTGGTGCCGTATTCCTGGCACTGGGTCGCGTGGAACAGGCCCGCGCTTCCCGTGATACCCTGAACGATTACTTTGGAATTTTTATTCACCAGGATGCTCATTCTTCAGTACTCCTTTTCGGCAGCTCCATATTCAAAACCGTAACGGCGGAGAGGAATCATAACACAGTGTTTTACAGGTTGCAAACACGGGGTCCTCGTGTAATAAATCAGCGCGTATGAGTCATGGATTGTTACATTTTCGTGCTGGCGGGTGCCGTCCGGACCGCCGACGCCGGCTATTCGATGTTCTGGAGCTGCTCCCTGATTTTTTCGAGTTCCGAGCGGAGATCGATCGTGAAGTGGGAGATTTCGGCGTCCTTCGCCTTGGCCGCTATGGTGCCTGCCTCCCGGTTCATCTCCTGGAGAAGGAAATCTAGCTCCTTTCCGATCGACCCCTTCCGCTTCAGGGTCTCCCTGAATTTGCCTATGTGCGCCTTCAGTCTTACAAGCTCTTCGGTAATATCGCTTCGTTCCGTTAGAAAAGCCGCTTCCTGGTATAGTCTCGCCTCGTCTATCTGGCTGTCCTCGAGGATCTTCGATATCCTCTCCTTGAGCTTGGCCGAAGCGGTCTCCATGAAATCCTTTCGCTTTACCGATATCGTGCGCGTGAGACTCTCTATTTTATCGAGCCTCTCCCTGAAGTCCTTCTCGAGCTTCCTCCCCTCGGATTTTCTTGCATCGTCCAGCTTCTGTATCGCCTTCGAGAGAATTTTCTCGATTTCGATAATATCGTTTCCGGTGAGCTGGTCCCCGGTTTTCGCCGTGAATATGTCCTTGACCGTCAGGAAATGCTCGATCCGTATATCTTCCTTAATGCCGAACTCCTTTTTCAGTGTCTCGATGCTCTTCCTCAGCTGCTTTGCGAGATCGAGGTTAAGTACAGGGGGAGCGGCCTTTACTCCTTCGAGTGAAACGGTGATCCTCAGTTTCCCGCGCAGTATCAGTTTCTTCACACTTTCAGTGAGCTCGGGCTCGATCGATGAAACTGATTCCGGGAGCAGGAACTTCAGGTCGAGGAACCTGTGGTTCTCGGACCTCACCTCGACTGTCAGCCTGCCGTGCCTCGTTTCGCCTTCGCTCTTTCCGAATCCCGTCATGCTTTTCATTTCTTTGTCACCTCTTTCAGCTGGCTTACGTAGTCGTGCCTTAGCTTCCTGAACAGTTCCGTCATGCCGGCGCTCCCGTAATCTGGATAAGTCCATTCGAGACTCTTGAAGTCGTCTTTTATATATTTAAGAGTGAGATCGGCATAGACGCCTCTTCCGAGGTAAGGGCGGTGGGAATAACCCTTTCCTGTGGCGAGTATGACGTGCTCCTGCGCTATGTATCCGGGGTCGATGTTTATGGTCCTTTTATTCTCATATGAAAATACCTTTTCCAGTTTATTTGTAAATATCTTAATATCCACGATCTCTTCCCTCTTTATGAGCTCTTTGAACGTGATGATTACCCTCCTCAGGCCGGGCCCCATTTCCTCCTCGTAGTAGCCGGTGTAATCGAAGGGCATTTCAGGGCTCCTGAACTCTGTTTCGCCGATCCCTTCCCCGAGACTCCTCACGCATTCTTCGAGAAGGGAGGACGGGCCGTAAATGACCCCGGTAAAGAGTTTTACAGGCGGAGGTTCGAGTAAGCGGCTCATATCGTCCAGAATCCGAAGGATAGTTTAAACGCATCGCGGTTTCAAGGCCATTTGAGGCCCCGCGCCCTGGGTGTTAGAATCCGTAGACATCGGGCGGAGGGAGCTGCCCCTGCCTCTTTGTCATCGACGCGCGCTCTTTTCTCCGCCCGGCATTGCCTGAAGCCGGCATTACCGCATAAACTGCTCTATATGACCAAGCGGAAATCGATAGTACTCCTGACTTTGCTCGTCATAGCCTCGGTCTCGCTGAGCCTCGGGTTCAAGCGGAATTTCCGCAAGGACATCGGTTTTATAAATGATTACTGTGACAAAATAGTTTACGCGGTGAGGGGCTCCTGGTACCCGTATTCCGGGATTCCTTATGTCGATGTGCCGAGCGAATACCCTCAGGTCGCTACCTACTTCTTCGCGCTGCCTTATGTAATAATAGGCTTTCCGGGCCCTCTCGACACGCGCATGATCGGCGAGCTCGAGACCTTCGTAGAGAGCGGTTTCCCGACAAACCCCAATATACACTCCTCTCCTTATTTGAGGAATAAGCTTTTCATGCGCTATGCCCTGGTCTTTTCGCTCCTTATGGTGCCGTTCCTTTTTTTTTCGATTCTTATAATCTACGAATTAAGGCCGGACAGGAAATATCTCGCCTTCCTCATGCTCCTTCCCGCGGGGATATTTTTTACACACAACAGGTTCGATATTATTCCCGCGTTCCTGGGACTCCTTGCCATATATCTGCTTTCGAAGAACAGGTTCGGGCTTTCGGCGTTCGTTATAGCGATCGGGTTCCTCACGAAGTGGTACCTCGTCCTGCTTATGCCCGTGTTTCTCGCCTACTACTACACTCGAAGAAGAAAAATAAGCTGGCGGATGATGCTCGTGTTCCTTGCAACCTGTTTTGCCTTGATTCTCCCTACTCTCTTCTCGGGCGGCGCCCGGGCTCTTTTCGCCCCTTATATAACGCATCTCTCCCGCGGCTTCGATCAGCCTTCCTTCCTCTACCTCGTATCCCTTTTTCTCGACCGCTGCTTCGGTCTCGGCATCGACAACGTCTATTTCGCGGGAGCGGCGCTCGCGCTTCAGTTCTCCATGGTCCCCGTGTGCGTGACGAGCGGGGTCGATTCCGTGGACAAGGTGGTCAGATGGTCCCTGCTCTCAATTCTCGTGTTTATCGTATTCGCCAAAATAAACTCCCCGCAGTGGATCCTGTGGGTCGGTCCACTGCTGATACTGACGGCCCGCGGCAGGCTGTTCGTCGCGGGAATTATACTCCTCGACCTCCTGACTTACCTCCAGTTCCCTATACTCTATTATTTCCGCGCTTACGGTGATCTGTATTACGATCTTTTTCTCCTTGCGTTTGCACTCAAGCTCGCCCTGCTGATGCTGTTCGCGGCATATATATTCCGCGGCCTGATTGGCGATAATCCGGTCATTTCCCGTTTGAGGGGCCGGAAGGAGAGGCAGGGTGGAACCGGGGGGTATGCTATCTGAATGTGTTAAATTTCTTGATATATCCACTCCGACTACTTATTCTAATTGCTTGGTGGCTGGGAGTGTTTTAGATACGCCTATGAGAAATGTATGTTTCGCGGTGATCACCGCGGCGATGCTGACAGTATTTATTTCCTGCGCGCGGAGGCCCGAGCCCGAAATCCCCGAGAGGAAGGCGCTCGACCCTTCCCCGACGGAGGTCGTCGAAGAGCTGCTCAAGGCCTGGCAGAAAGAGGATTTCAAGAGGGCGTTCAAATACGTCTACGCTCCTTTCACGGACGAGGACGGTTACGTGATACAGATGAAGAACTATTTCAAGGTAAGTCAGATTTCAATTCTCGATTTTCACATACTGGGGACGCAGATATACGACAGGACGGCGATAGTCGTGGTGGAGCTGAAACAAAAACTCAAGTCTCCCAAGACGGGGAGCGTCATGGAGCTCAGTCAGAAAAGCCAGTACGACCTGGGAATTTTCGACGACAAATGGAAAGTTACCTCAGGGATGTGTATCGAGAACTGTGTTGAGAGAGAGCAGGAACTGAAGGTGAATCAGTAGACCATGATAAAGGTATCCGTAGCGGGCGCCGCCGGGAGGATGGGGCAGAGGATAATTTACTGCCTGTCGAGGGACGAAGGCGTAAAGATAGTCGGGGCGGGGGAAGCCGAAAGGCACCCGTCGCTCGGCATAGACGCCGGAATAATAGCAGGCGCGGGGGAGATAGGGGTGCCTATAACGAGCGATATAGCCCGGTCCTCTCTCGATGCGGATGTCATAGTGGATTTCTCGTCGCCGAAATCGACGCTTCGGAACGCGTCTTATGCTTTGGGCGAGGGCAAATCAATGGTGATAGGGACAACAGGGTTCACTGAAAAAGAGGATGCCGAGCTCAAGGAGCTCTGCCGCGGCTTTCCATGCGTGCTGTCGTCCAATATGAGCATCGGCGTAAACGTGATGATAGAAGCGACGAGGATGCTCGCGCGCGCGCTCGGGGACGAGTACGACGTAGAGATCGTCGAGGCCCACCACAGGCATAAAGTCGACTCCCCGAGCGGGACGGCGCTTATGATCGGACAGGCGGCTTCCGAGGGCCTGGGCAGGGACTTCCATAAAGTCGCCAGGTTCGAGAGGCACGGGAGGATAGGCGAACGGAAGCGGCACGAGATAGGCATACAGTCCTTGAGGGGCGGCGACGTGGTCGGAGAGCATACCGTCATGTTCCTGGGCGAGGGGGAGAGGATCGAGCTCGCTCACAGGGCTTTGAGCCGAGATAATTTCGCAAAGGGAGCCATCCGGGCCGTTAAATGGATATACGGCAAACCGCCGGGAATCTATACGATGAAGGACGTGCTCGCGCTCTGATCGTTTTCCGATTAACTCCCACGGAGTGACCCGAAGTCGGCGGCCCCGATATGTTCAGATTCGAAATCCTGAAGAAAGACGGCGTAACAGGCGCAAGGCTCGGAAGAATACACACGGTCCACGGTACTGTCGACACGCCCGCATTCATGCCGGTAGCGACGCAGGCTGCGGTGAAGGCGCTCGGCCCTGATGAGGTCGAGTCGCTCGGCTTCGGAATGGTCATAGTGAATGCCTACCACCTCTACCTCCGCCCCGGAGTCGGGACGATAGAAAAATTGGGAGGGCTCCACAGGTTTATGTCGTGGCCCCGCCCGATCACGAGCGACAGCGGCGGTTTTCAGGTCCTGAGCCTGTCCAAAACCCGGAAAATTAAGGAAGAGGGCATAGTATTCCAGTCCCATCTCGACGGCAGCCGGCACGTGCTCACGCCTGAAAAATGCATCGGGATACAGGAGTCTCTCGGTGTCGATATAATGATGTGTCTCGACGAATGCCCGCCATTTCCCTCGACGCGCGAGTACATGAAAAAATCGGTCGGACTGACCTCCCGCTGGGCGAGGCTCTGCAAGGACGCGAAAAAAAGACATGATAACGGCCTTTTCGGCATAGTTCAGGGGGGTGTCTACCCGGAGCTCAGGCGCGAATCTGCGGAGGGGCTTACGGAAATAGGGTTCGACGGTTACTCCCTCGGGGGGCTCGGGATAGGCGAGGATTCCGCCGAAACCTATGAAATCGCGGAATCGACCCTGGCGCACCTGCCCGCTGAAAAACCGCGTTACCTTATGGGCCTCGGCAAGCCCGGAGATATAACCGTAGCCGTTTCCATGGGTGTCGATCTCTTCGACTGCGTCATTCCCACGCGCAACGCGCGGAACGGCACTCTCTTTACAAGTAACGGAAAACTGGTTATAAAAAATGCCCGGTATGCGGAGGATGAAGGTCCGATCGACGGTAATTGCGGGTGCTATACGTGCAGGAATTTTTCGAGGGCTTATCTGAGACACCTCTACGTGTCGAAGGAAATACTGGTACTGCGGCTTCTCACACTTCATAACCTCAGTTACTACGGAAAATTGATGAGCGATATCAGAAAGAGCATAGCCCGCGGCGAATACCCTGCCCTGTTGAATCGGGTAAAATCCATTGGAGGTACTGAATAGTGTATAAAAATCTGATAGCGGTAATATCCATAGCCTTCCTGGCTATGGGAGGCTGCCAGGCCCCCGGAGGCGAAGGCGGAGCCGGAAGTTCTCCGCTCGCTTTCCTGCCCTTCGTCCTTATATTCGTTCTCTTTTATTTTCTGATTCTCCGGCCGCAGCAGAAGCAGAGCAAGAAGAAGGAAGAGATGCTCAAGAGCTTGAAGCGCGGGGACAACGTCATCACGGCGGGCGGCATCTACGGCAGGATAATGAACATTTCGGAAGACGACATAGTGACGCTCGAGATATCGAAGGGCGTGAATATACGTATCGCACGCTCAGGTATCGCAGGACTCGAGGGCCAGGGGAAGGAAGAGCCAAAGGATAAGGAGGATAAGTCCAAGAAATGAGAGCTTCCAGAGGATGGATTATCACGATTCTCGTCTTTGCCCTGCTTTCGGCGCTTCTCCTTATCCCTACGGTCGCGGGCGACGCTCTTCCGGGCTGGTGGGGAAAGGTTTTTCCAGACAGGGGTATCAGGCTCGGCCTCGACCTCCGGGGCGGCATATTCCTCTTGATCGGCGTCGATACGGAGAAGGCGGTAGATCATGAGCTTAACGGGATCGACGATTTTATGACCCAGGAATTGAAGAGTGAAAAAATACTCATTAAAGGTTCTGAAATTAAAGGCGATAACCTCACACTGCAATTCTTCACAAAAGAAGACCTCGACAAAGGGCTGAAGGTCGCCGAGGAGAACTTCAGCGACAGGGCCGATATTAATGAATCCGACCTGTCTCTCAGCTTCGCTCTCAAGGGCTCATACCTGGACGACATCCAGGTCAGGGCCATCGATCAGGTAAAGCAGGTAATAGAGAACCGCGTTCAGGAGCTCGGTCTCGTCGAGCCGTCGATACAGAAAGCCGGAGCCGACAGGATTTTGATTCAGGTGCCGGGTGCGTCCGAAAAGGACAGGCAGAGGATAATCGATATTATCAAACGCTCGGCGGTGCTCGAGTTCAAGATTGTCAGGGACACGGGGGCTGACCAGGACGTCCTCATGGCGAAGTACGGCGTCAAATCGCCCGATGAGCTCAAATCCCAGGGCCTGATGCTCGTCCCGGGGGATACGGGCACCGAGAACGAGAAATTTTTTATAGCGACCTCTGATTCGCCTGTTACCGGCGAGTCTCTCTCGGACGCCAGGCTTATATTCGACGAATACGGCAGGCCCGCCGTGGGTTTCAGCTTTAAAGGCGAGGGTGCGAGCAAATTCGGAGCGCTTACGGAAAAGAATATCGGGCAGAGGCTCGCCATTGTGCTCGACGGCACTATTAAATCGGCGCCTACTATTCAGGAAAGAATAACGTCCCAGGGCAGGATCACGGGTACATTTACGACGGAAGAGGCGAAGGACCTTGCGCTCGTGCTGCGTTCGGGCGCCCTTCCCGTACCTGTTACCGTCGAACAGGAACGGACGGTCGGCCCGTCTCTGGGTAAGGATTCTATCGAGAGCGGCATGCTCTCTATGGCTGTGGGCGGCGTGCTCGTCATAATTTTCATGATCTTCTTTTACAGGCTGCAGGGTGTGGTCGCCGACCTCGCCCTTGCGCTGAACATGCTCTTTATCCTGGGATTCCTCTCCGCGTTCGGCATAACGCTGACTCTTCCTGGTATAGCGGGACTCGTCCTCACGATGGGCATGGCGGTCGACGGCAACATTATTATTCTGGAGAGGATCAAAGAGGAGCTGAGGCTGGGGAAATCTCCGGTCGCCGCAATAGACGCGGGTTACGCAAGGTCTCTCTGGACGGTTCTCGACGCGAACATAACTACGCTCATAACGGCCCTCATTCTCTTCTGGTTCGGGACGGGCCCGATAAAGGGTTTCGCAGCGACTGTCTCGATCGGTATCATATCGACCGTATTCAGCAACGTTATCGTCGCACGCGTTATAACCAATTTGATTTATCAGGACAGGAAAGTCCCTGTATTAAGCATCTGAAGGACGACTCGGGAGGATATCGCAACTTGGATTTAATTAAACCTGGCACTCATATAGATTTCGTTGGCAAGATGGGCAAGGCGGTTCTATTGTCGATCGTGCTGATTCTCATTTCAATAGGCTCGCTCATATACCATAAAGGTCCCAACTGGGGCGTGGAGTTCACGGGCGGATCGGAAATTCAGATAAAGCTTGCGAAGGACGTAGGTACCGAACAGATAAAAAGCACGCTCGATAAAGCGGGCTACCCGCCTCAGGAGGTGCAGCGTATAGGGCTTCAGGGGGATAACGAGTATTTGATCAGGTTTTCAGCCGACCTGGTTAAATTTGACCAGATACAGTCTTTCCAGAAAAAACTCGAAGGCATTATGAGCGGAAATGACGATTTCAAGGGCGGCTCGATCCTAAGGGTGGATTATATAGGGCCCAAAGTCGGCGCCGAGCTGATCGAAAAAGCGATAATCTCGATCCTTCTCGGATGCGTGGGGATACTCATCTACGTCATGCTGAGGTTCGAATTCGCTTTCGCCCTTGGTGCGGTGATCGCGCTCGTGCACGATACGGTCATCACACTCGGGGCGATTTCCGTCACGGACAAGGAATTCACGCTGACGATCATCGCCGCGCTCCTGACCATAATCGGTTATTCGGTGAACGATACGATAATCATATTCGACAGGATAAGGGAGAATATGAAAAAGGGCGGCAGGGCTACGTTCGATGAGATAGTGAACGATTCCGTTAACCAGACCCTCTCGAGGACGATCCTGACGAGTTCGACTGTTTTCATCGTTCTGTTAGCCCTTTTCTTTTTGGGAGGGTCGGTTATACACGACTTCGCTTTCGCACTGATCGTAGGAGTTCTGGTGGGAACTTTCTCCTCGGTCTTCGTGGCGAGCGCGATAGTCATCTTCTGGAGAAAGAAAAAGGGGATGACCGTTTAGGAATCGCCTGCGCTCTTTTCGATCTCCGTATAAAGCTCTTCGGCGGCGGGCACTTTACCCTTTCCGACAACTTTCCCGTTCACGATGACGGCGGGCACAGGATACCAGAGAAATAACGTCCTGATTGAGGGAACAAACGGCACTCGGTGCTTCAGTATGTCTTTAATCACCCTTGGCATTACGTATACATAGTCTTTAGGCTCTATCTGTATTATCTCGACTTCGTCTTCCCCGTACCTCTCCCGAATCTCCCTGTGCAGCCTCCCGCATTCCCCCGCCGATTCCCTTATCTCGCGGTATGAGGGTTCCTTTTTGGCATGCTCCCCCATCCCGCCTGAGCAGCAGACGCATCCGCTCCCCGTATCGCTCTCCCTCACTATGATAACGGTCGATTCGCTAATCGTGAGCCGCCTCCTTTTTGGAGACCGGCGCCTCATTCTTCTCTGCGGGAAGCGCCTTGGTCCATAACCTTATCGAATCAATGATTATTATTACCGCGCATATCATCATGACGGCCGTGAATATGATATTCACGTACCCCTGGACGGCGGAGCCTTCTTTCCTCGTGAGGGGCAGGAAATTTTTCGTGATGTTGAGCCACGCGGCGGTGAGAGTAGTCGCCATTACGAAGGCCATCGGCACGAGCGTTACCCACATGTATTTCGCCCTTCCGAGCTTGATGATGAACGTCGTCCCCACGCAGAGCGCTATACCGGCAAGGAGCTGGTTGGCCGTCCCGAACATGGGCCAGATGGTGCTTATGCTCCCCGTGAGCACGAAATACCCCCACGCGGCGGAAATAAGCGCGCTCGATATGACGGCCGACGGCAGGTGGTCGACCCTCTCGAAGGGCTTGTAAAACCTCCCGCCGAATTCCTGTATCATGAACCTCGCCACCCTCGTTCCCGTGTCGATAGTCGTCAGTATGAACAGCGCCTCGAACATTATCGCGAAATGGTACCAGTAGTCCATCAGGTGGCTCATTCCCGGAAGCGCTGTGAATATCTGCGCCATGCCGACGGCTAACGAAACCGCCCCTCCAGTCCTTCCGTTGAGTGTCTCCCCGACTTGAGCCGAGAGGTGGTCGAGGTTGACCGTGCTGAGCCCGAGCGTTTCGAACAGGGGCCCGGGGACGTTTATGGCGAAGTAATCGCCCGGGAAAAGGGCGGTTGCGGCGATGAGGGCCAGGATCGCTATGAAACCCTCTATGAGCATCGCGACGAACCCGATCGTCTTTATGTCCGATTCCTTCGAGACCATCTTCGGCGAGGTGCCTGAGGCGACCAGCGCGTGGAACCCCGATATAGCGCCGCAGGCGATAGTGATAAATGTGAACGGGAACAATGCACCCGGTATTATCGGCCCGCCGCCCTTTATAAACTCCGTCACTGCGGGCATCTTTAGCTCGGGGTTGACTATTATTATCCCCGCGGCGAGGAACACGATTGTCCCTATCTTCATGAACGAGCTCAGGTAATCCCTCGGACACAGAAGCAGCCATACGGGCAGTATCGACGCGACGAAGCCGTAGATGAGTATGAATAACGTGATCTTGGTCTTGGGTAGCGTGAAGTAAGGCGCGAGGGAGGAGTGGGCAATGTCCTTACCAAAATAAACGGCCAGTATCAGGAGAACGACACCGATGGCTGTGGCCTCGACTATCCTCCCTTTCCTGAACCTGTACATGTAGAGGCCCATGAAGAACGCGATAGGGACGGTGCACCCGATCGTGAACACCCCCCACGAGCTCTCGGCGAGCGCGTTCACCACTGCGAGCCCGAGTCCCGCCAGCGCGACTACGAGTATGAACAGCACGGCGATCGAGGCGATGATCCCGGAAAGAGGGCTTATCTCCGTTTTCGCTATCTCCGCGAGGGACTTCCCGCCGTGCCTTACCGAGGCGACAAATATAATGAAATCGTGCACGGCCCCCGCCAGCACCACGCCTATGAGAATCCAGAGATACCCAGGGAGCACGCCGAACTGGGCGGCGAGGACGGGTCCTATGAGCGGCCCCGCTCCCGTGATAGCGGCGAAGTGATGTCCGAAGAGGACCCATTTGTTCGTCGGGAAATAGTTCTGGCCGTCATACATGGTGTAAGCTGGGGTTTTTCTCGAATCGTCGAGCACTGCTACCTTCGCGGCGATGAACCCGTGATAGTATCTGTAGAAGATAACCATGACGCAGAGCGCTCCCACGACTAAAGGCATGGCATGAATGGTCATAGTGTCGACCTCATATCTCTACTGAAATAGTCATATGCTATTATCATAGCTGAATGTTGCCGTGCGACGAGTTTTTTCATGCCGGTGAGCTGCCGTTGCTTGTTAAAAAGCGAGCGGCAGGGTAACAAGATACAGCAAATCAATTATAAACTCAAAATATCTGCCTGATCATGGCCCGCGGGTATCTATTTAACGGCTTCCCCGCATTTTCCTTGACTTTATTGCGCATTCTGATATGTTTTCCGCATCTTTGGGAGGAATGAGGTTATAAATTGCTTCGATTGAGGTACGGAAACATCGGTATGAGTACCTGCCGGGAATCTGTGTCCCGCCCATTTTTATTTTTAAATTCAGGCAGTTCCGGCATGGCTGGAAAAACCCCCGGTTTTCTCTCCCGCTCCAGCAGAAAATGATCTGAAAATTATAAAATGTTATCAATAAAACAAAGGAGATTTTGATATGGAGATAAGCAGCCACACATTAATTTTGCTTGTTTTGGCCATAAGCGTGCTTTCTCTGGCGTTCGCGGGTTACCTTGCGAAGTACGTGCTCGATTCCGATATGGGCACATCCGCGATGCAGGAGATAAGCAACGCGATCAAGGAAGGGGCGGAGGCGTTCCTCAAGAGACAGTACTCGACGATCATCATGATGAGTCTCGCACTCGCTGCCCTGATGTTCCTCGTTTACTGGTTCCTGGCAGGCGATAAGGACACAGCCTGGCGTACTACCGTAGCGTTCCTTTTCGGAGCGGGCTGCTCGGCTCTTGCAGGATATATAGGCATGTGGATATCGATAAGGACGAACATCCGTACCGCGAGCGCCGTGAGGTCGAGCCTCGACCGGGCGCTCAGGATCTCTTTCAGGGGCGGCGCCGTATCGGGCATAACGATCGTCGCAATGAGCCTCCTCGGCGTGGGTATTCTCTTCGTGCTCTACGGCGGATACAGCGCGGATGCCGAAGAGCTGAAGAGGGTCCCATACCTCATAGTCGGTTACGGATTCGGAGCGAGCTTCGTCGCGCTGTTCGCTCAGCTCGGCGGCGGTATTTACACCAAGGCTGCCGACGTGGGAGCGGACCTCGTGGGTAAGGTCGAGGCCGGTATACCCGAAGACGACCCCCGGAACCCCGCCGTTATTGCGGACCTGGTCGGCGACAACGTCGGCGACTGCGCAGGCCGCGGAGCCGACCTCTTCGAGTCGACCGCTGCTGAGAATATAGGCGCTATGATTCTGGGAGTCGCTCTCTTCCCCCACTTCGGGATAAAGGGGATACTCTTCCCGCTCGTGGCCCGCGCGTTCGGGCTCATAGCGAGCATGGTCGGCATAGGCATGGTCAGGCTGAAGAACGATAACGAAGACCCCATGGGGGCGCTCAACCGGGGATACTACATCACATGCCTGCTTGCGGCCGCGGGATTCTTCCTGGCGACGTATCTCCTCCTCAACAACAACCTCTGGCTCTTCCTCGCGGGCGTGATCGGTATCGCGACCAGTATCGCTTTCGTTTACATCACGCAGTACTACACCGAATACAGGTACCGTCCGGTGAAATTCATAGCCGAAGCGTCCCAGACGGGTCCGGCGACGAACATCATAGCCGGTCTCGCGGTGGGCCTCGAGTGTACCGCCCTCCCCGTGCTCGCGATTTCGGCCGCGCTTGTAAGCGCGTATTACTGCGGGATTTACGGGCTCCAGGAATTCACCGACATATCCCGGAACGCCGCGGGTCTCTACGGTACGGCGATCGCCACCATGGGTATGCTCGGCACGGCGGCATACATACTGGCGATGGACACGTTCGGGCCTATCACCGACAACGCGGGCGGCATAGTAGAGATGAGCAAGCAGCCTGAAGAGATAAGGAACAAGACTGACAGGCTCGATGCCGTCGGAAATACTACCAAAGCCCTGACGAAGGGATACGCGATCGGCTCGGCTGCGCTTGCGGCTTTCCTTCTCTTCTCCGCATACATGGACGAAGTGACTCACCTTACGGGTAAGCTCTTCGATACGGTCGACATCGCGCAGGTGCAGGTCTTCGTGGGCGGTCTTTTGGGCGCGATGCTCGTCTTCCTGTTCAGCGCGCTTGCGATCAGGGCGGTCGCGAGAGCGGCTTATTACGTCATTAGCGACGTGCGCGCCCAGTTCAAGGAAAACCCCGGCATCCTCCAGGGCACTTCCAAGCCTAACTACGCAAGGTGCGTCGATATCGTTACGAAGGGCGCACTTAAAGAGATGATACCTCCCGGCCTCCTCGCGGTCTGCATGCCTATAGCCGTAGGGCTCATATTCAAGCAGTTCGGTCTCGGCGCGGAGACGGTGGCCGCGTTCCTTATGGTCGGGACCATAGGCGGCATCCTGCTCGCGACGCTCATGAATAACGGCGGCGGCGCGTGGGACAACGCGAAGAAATTCGTCGAGCTCGGGAATTACGGCGGCAAGAAATCGGAGACGCATAAAGCTACGGTAGTCGGAGACACGGTCGGCGATCCGTTCAAGGACACGGCGGGCCCGTCAATCCACGTGCTCATTAAGCTTCTCTCGACGATTACGCTCGTGCTTGCTCCGTTGTTTATCTAATTTTTAGAGAGTATTATTCAGGAGGCTCCCTCGATGCTGAAGCAGCTCCTGAAACGAAAAAATATAAGCCAGATAACCCTTGAAGCGGACGACGAGCACCACGGTCTCAGACGTGTGCTCGGTCCGCTCGATCTGGTGAGCCTCGGCATCGGGATCATAATCGGCGCCGGCATCTTTGTCGTAACGGGCCAGGCTGCGGCGCAGTACGCAGGGCCCGCGATATCGATCTCGTTCGTTCTTTCGGGATTCGGCTGCGTACTGGCGGGCTTGTGCTACGCCGAAATGGCCTCGATGATCCCCGTCTCCGGAAGCGCATATACCTATGCGTATGCAACGCTTGGGCAGTTTATTGCGTGGGTGATCGGATGGGACCTGGTCCTCGAATACCTCTTCGCCAGCTCGACCGTATCCGTAGGCTGGTCGGGATATGTTGTCAGCTTCCTCAACGACTTCGGCATAATGATTCCCGAGATTCTGTCGAAAGCGCCGCTGGCGCATGACCCTCGCGCCGGATGGGCCCTCACCGGCGCCGTAATCAATCTGCCTGCGATCATCATAGTGCTAGCAATGATGACGCTCCTCATTATAGGCATAAGGGAATCAGCCGCGGCCAACAGTATAATCGTAATAATCAAGCTCACCGTACTCCTTGTGTTTATCGGCATAGGTTTTTTTTATATAAACCGTGAGAACTGGCAGCCCTTCATACCGCCCAACGACGGAGCGTTCGGTCATTTCGGCTGGAGCGGGGTGTTGAGAGGGGCGGGCGTTATTTTCTTCGCGTACATCGGCTTCGACGCCGTTTCGACGGCGGCGCAGGAGACGCGCAACCCCCAGCGAAGCATTCCCATCGGCATACTCGGGTCTCTCATTGTCGCGACGGTTTTATATATACTGGTATCGCTGGTTCTGACAGGCGTCGTGAAGTACACGAACCTGAACGTGCCTGACCCGATTGCGGTTGCGGTCAACATGATGGGCGAAAAGCTCTACTGGCTCCGTCCTTTGATCAAAATAGGCGCGATCGCGGGTCTCACATCCGTGATCCTCGTTCTCCTATTCGGACAGACGAGAATATTCTATTCAATGGCGAGGGACAGGATGCTGCCGGGACGCTTTGCCGCGATACATCCTATATTCAGGACGCCGGTGTTCACGACGGTACTTACGGGCATAGCCGCTTCATTTTTCGCGGGGATATTTCCCCTGAGTGTTTTAGGAGAGCTCGTCTCGATAGGAACGCTGTTCGCCTTTGTTATAGTCTGCACAGGGGTGCTCGTCCTACGGTATGCCGATCCTGAACTGCCGAGGCCGTTCAAGGTGCCTTTCTTTCCCGTTATCCCGGCGCTTGGCGCGGCCGTGAGCTTCCTTCAGATGGCGGCCCTTCCCATGGATACGTGGCTGAGGCTCATTATCTGGATGGCGATCGGTCTACTGATCTATTTCCTGTACTCCCGTAAGCGGGCTCAAGTCTGACATTTCTGTAAATGTTAAATAACTCAGGGCTGGAATTTTTCTGGATAACGTGTAATGAAGGGGGTTTGTATTTCCCGACATTCACAGAATCCGGCGGCGGGTGAGCACCCGCGGGCATACGGTCCTATTCACCGACTCTGCTCAACCATACCCGTTCGCCCTGAGCCTGTCGAAGGGTTGAACGGGTATAACTCCCGTAGGTCTGGGGGGGAATTGATAGATTTTAGCCGTAATAAGATATTTTAGCCAGGATTCTGTGCGCGTGAGCACCCGCAGGCAAATGATCTTAACCACCGCTTCCGCTCAATTTTACGATTGTTAGATTTGCGCCTGCAGCCACATAACAATCGTAAGACACACTACGTGTGTGCTTCTTTTCATCAAGGAAAAGAAGAGAAATATATCGCTTTCTTATGTATTCCGATGGGACTACTTTTGTCCACGAATTACTTGAGATCTACAATTACCCCTGGCGATTAAACTACGGTTGGAAAATAGAGTTTCGCGGGTAAACCTATAAAGTAATGGATTACGTGATTTTCGCATTATACCTTCTCGTCTCTCTCGCCGGTCTCGTATCTCTCATATTCGGTTTCCCCGGCACTTTCATAATACTGGGCGGATCAGTGCTCTACGGGTGGTACGGCGGTTTTCAGGAGGTAACGGTCAGGATAATCGTAATTTTGGTAGTCCTCGCCCTGGCCGGGGAGCTTATCGAGTTCCTCCTGGGCATACTGGGTTCGAAGAAGTACGAATCGAGCAACAGGGCCATCGTGGGATCTATAGTCTTCGGCATCATAGGCGCTATAATGGGCGCCCCTTTCTTTTTCGGCATAGGGGCTGTCATAGGGGCTTTCGCCGGCGCATTTGCCGGGGCTATACTGATGGAGCTCTCGCAGGGAAAAAAGATGGACGAGGCTTTGAAATCAGGGTGGGGGGCGTTCATAGGCAGGGTCGCCGGTACCATATCGAAGGGCGCGGTCGGGATTGCGATGATAGCTATAACCGTTCTGGCCGTTCTCAATAATTAATCCGTTTCTTCCGTTGCTATTGCATCTGATCCGTCCGGGGTTGACGATTTTATGGCAATCCGGTCATGTCTTTCCAATTCATTCGCGGGAGTAGATGTAAATTCTCGTTGTGGTAGATTATTCACCGGATTTCGATGAATCTGCCGGGGTGTATCGATGATAGAAACGCTCGAAGACGTTAAAAAGCAGGCCGAAGCCGAGTTGAGTTCCGTGAACGACGAGGTGTCGCTGCAGAACCTGAAGGCCAAATTCGTCGGCAGGAAGGGCGTGATAACGGAGATACTCAAGGGGATGAAGGACATACCCGACTCCGACCGCCCGCGCATGGGGAAGCTCATCAACGAGACCAAGACGTTTGTCGAGGAGCTCATCGAGCGGAGGCTCGACACGATAAGGGAGGAGAAGAAGAGGCGCTCTCTCGACGAAGAGAGGATAGACGTCACGCTGCCGGGAAGGGGCATGCTCATAGGAGCGAGGCACCCTATAACTCAGGTCATGGAGGAAATTACGACCATATTCGAGAGGATGGGGTTCGAGGTCGCCGAAGGTCCTGAAGTCGAGACGGACTATTACAATTTCGAAGCGCTCAATATCCCAAAGAACCACCCGGCGCGCGACATGCAGGATACGTTCTACATATCGGACGAAATAGTATTGAGGACTCATACCTCACCCGTTCAGATACGCGTCATGGAGAAGCGTAAGCCGCCCGTGAAGGTTATCGCCCCCGGAAAGGTCTACAGGTGCGACAGCGACATATCGCACACCCCGATGTTCCACCAGATAGAGGGCCTGCTCGTCGACGAAGGCGTCACGTTCGGAGACTTGAAGGGGGTGCTCACCGAATTCGTAAGGCTCGTGTTCGGAGAAGGCGTCGGGGTGAGGTTCAGGCCGAGCTTCTTCCCGTTCACGGAGCCGAGCGCCGAGGTTGACATCGCGTGCCTGATATGCGGGGGGAAAGGCTGCAGGGTATGCAAGAATTCGGGCTGGCTCGAGATACTCGGCTGCGGCATGGTCGACCCCGAGGTATTCAAGAGCGTGGGATACGACCCTGAGAAGTATTCGGGCTTCGCCTTCGGCATGGGGATAGAAAGGATAACCATGCTTAAGTACGGCATCAACGACATAAGGCTCTTCTTCGAGAACGACCTCCGCTTCCTGAAACAATTCACCTGATCGTGCTCTCAGCATCTTGGAAACGGTGATATCGAGGCACAGCTGAGAAATCTAATTTTTGTCTTTTCCTTTCCCGACATTACAGAATTTGCGTTAAGAAAATAGATTATTAAGGCGTGAAAATCGTTCAGGGGACGATTCCGAGCTAGTGAGGAATCGGACGCCCTCGCTTATGGGCAACAATGTAAATTAAATCGGCACATATATAAGCTACTACGCTGCTTATGGGAGGAATTGAACGATTTTAGCCTTAATATGATATTTTTAGCAAATTATGTTCAGTCGGATGATTTTTGCTTCTTTTCATCAAGGAAAAGAAGAGAAAATAATTGCCTTTCTTTGTCTATTCGACTAGCGCATAGCCAAGTACGGCAGTTTCCTCCCCCGATTGAGTAACATCCCCGCCTGTGGTAATATGCTTTTCCTCTAAGCATAATAATCCATATAATTTAGGAGCAAGGAAATGGGAGTTAAATCTGACACCTGGATAAGGAAAATGGCAAAGGAGCATAGCATGATAGACCCTTTCGTCGACGGGCAGGTGAGGGAAGGGGCGATCTCATACGGCCTCTCCGCCTACGGCTATGACATCAGGGTAAGCGACGAGTTCAAGGTCTTCACGAACGTCTACAACACCGTGGTCGATCCGAAGCGGTTCAACGATAAATCGTTCGTCGAGATCACTTCGGACGTCTGCATAATTCCGCCCAATTCTTTCGCTCTTGCAAGGACGGTCGAGTACTTTAAAATTCCGAGGAGCACCATTACGCTCTGCGTCGGGAAGTCCACGTACGCCAGGTGCGGGATCATAGTGAACGTCACGCCGTTTGAGCCGGAATGGGAGGGATTCGTCACTCTCGAGATATCGAACACGACCCCGCTGCCGGCGAAAATATACGCAAACGAGGGCATTGCCCAGGTGTTGTTTTTCGAGGCCGACGATATGTGTGAGGTTTCCTACGCCGACAAGAAGGGGAAGTATCAGAAGCAGGTGGGGATCACCCCGCCCAAGGTGTGAGCGGAGCGCACGGAATACCCCGTCCTGACTCGAAAAATTGGAGCTCCCGGTTTGGCACGCCCCGGTTCAGGGATTACTTCGATAAATATACTAAAACCCCTTGATTTTATTTCCATTTTTTGCCCGTCATGGTATACTATTAACTCAATAATTTCCCCCCTGCAGGCATGTTCGGAGGTAGTACATTTTGGAAGTAAAAACAGACCTTAAAAAAGAGTCTCAGACCAAGGTAGACAGCTCGTATACGGCAGAAAAAATCAAAGTCCTTCCCGGCCTCGAAGCCGTCAGGAAGCGCCCGGATATGTACATCGGGGACACGAGCACGCGCGGCTTCCATCACCTAGTGTTCGAGGTTCTCGATAACAGCGTGGATGAAGCCCTGGCCGGCTATTGCGACAGGATAGGCGTCACGATCCACGTGGACGAGAGCGTCACGATAGAGGACAACGGAAGGGGCATACCGGTCGATAAGCACAAGGAAACCGGCAAGTCCGCGGCCGAGGTGGTCATGACGATGCTCCACGCCGGCGGCAAGTTCGAGGGCAAGGTCTACCAGGTCTCGGGAGGCCTCCACGGGGTCGGCGTCACCGTAGTAAACGCCTTATCCGAGTATCTCAATCTGGAGATCAGGAGGGACGGCAAGGTCTGGTTCCAGAAATACGAGCGCGGCAACGCCGTTTCCGAGCTCAAGGAAACGGGGAAGACCGACAGGACGGGCACGAAGATAAGGTTCAAGCCCGACCCCCAGATATTCGAGATCTACGAATTCAGCTACGACACGCTGGCGCACAGGATAAGGGAGCTCGCGTTCCTCAACAGGGGCCTCGTCATTCAGCTCACGGACGAGAGGACGGGAAAGAGCCAGGAATTTTATTATAAGGGCGGGATCGTCGCATTCGTCGACGAGCTGAATAAAAATAAAAAGCCTCTCCACCCGGAGCCTATATACGTGTCGGGCGAAAAGGACGACATAATCGTCGAAGTGGCGCTTCAGTACAACGACGGCTACACGGAAACGATCTTCTGCTACGCGAATAACATCAACAACGTCGAGGGGGGAACGCACCTCACGGGCTTCAGGGGCGCGCTTACAAGGACGATCAACAAGTACGCGGAAGATAAAGGACTTCTGAAAACCGCTAAAATCGCTCTCAGCGGCGACGACACGAGGGAAGGGCTCACGGGCGTGATAAGCGTAAAGCTCCCCGACCCTAAGTTCGAGGGACAGACCAAGACCAAGCTCGGGAATACGGACGTGAAGGGCATAGTCGAGACGCTCCTCAACGACAAGCTAGGCACGTTCTTCGAGGAAAACCCTTCGGTCGCGAGGAAGATAGTCGAGAAAGCTGTCGATGCGGCGCGCGCGAGGGAGGCCGCGAGGAAGGCGAGGGAGCTCACGAGGAGAAAGAGCGCGCTCGAATCGGGCTCTTTACCCGGTAAGCTCGCCGACTGCCAGGAGCGCGACCCAGGCGTATGCGAGCTCTTCATAGTGGAGGGCGAATCCGCCGGAGGCTCGGCCAAGCAGGCGCGTGCCAGGTACAATCAAGCCGTCCTTCCTCTCAGGGGAAAGATACTCAACGTCGAGAAAGCGAGGTTCGACAAGATGCTCGGCAACGAGGAGATAAGGACCCTCATCACTGTCCTCGGCACGGGCATCGGCTCTGACGACTTCGACATCGCAAAGCTCAGATACCATAAGATCATACTCATGACAGACGCGGACGTGGACGGCTCTCATATCAGGACCCTCCTCCTGACCTTCTTCTTCAGGCAGTTCGCGGAGGTAATAGACAAGGGCCATCTCTACGTCGCGCAGCCGCCTCTTTACAGGGTGAAGCGCGGTAAAGAGGAGAAATACCTGAAAGACGACCACGAATACGAAGACTATTTCCTCGAGCACGGTACCGACGGAATAGTATTGAACGTATCGCCTAACGGCAATGGGACGAAGGAGATAAAAGGAGCTCGGCTCTTCGACATAATAAAAAAATCGATTTCCTACGGCAAGGCGCTCGAGAAAATAGGGAAATGGGGTAGGGACATGAGGATCGTGGACGCCTTCGCAAGCAGGGAAGGGTTCAAAAAAGGTCATCTCAAGACGGAGAAGTCGGACGAGCTCGACCTTCACCTCAAAGCAATAAAGGAGTGGATCGAGAAGAGGCATCCTGAAGTCACCGGCCTCGACTGGCAGCTACTCGACGATCCCGAGCATGAGTCGTCCAAAATTTCGTACACCTTCAAGGAGAGCGGCAGGCAGAGGAGCACGCTGATCGATTTCGATTTCCTGAACTCGCCCGAGTTCGGCGAGATAAAAAACCTCCGCGAATCTATAAAAGCAGTCGGCGACCCTCCCTACGGCATTCACGACGACGAGGCCGCGGTAGAGCTCCCGAGTCTTTCCGCCGTGACGGAGCACATACTCACGCGCGGCAAGAAAGGCATGACTATACAGAGGTATAAGGGTTTGGGCGAGATGAACCCCGAGCAGCTCTGGGAGACGACGATGAATCCCGAAACCCGCGTTCTCAAGAAGGTAATGGTCGAGGACGCCGTGGACACGGACGAGATATTCACGATCCTCATGGGGGATGAGGTCGAGCCGAGGAAGGAGTTCATCGAGACTAACGCGCTCAACGTCGTAAACCTCGATGTGTGAGCGGTCGGTCCGCAAGCCAGTAATGAGTAAGATGCCCGAGTCTGTAAAGCACGTAAATCAAATCCCGGTGGAAAAGGTGAGTGCCGGGAGTAATACGTACCGCCAGGTGCTTATAGGTCCTGACGAAGGGCCGAACTTCGCCATGAGGCGCTTCATAATGGAGCCCGGCGGAGGCATCCCCGCTCACACCAACACTGTCGAGCACGAGCAATATGTGCTCCGCGGCCGCGCGAGGATAGGCATAGGCGATAATGTCTACGAGGTCAAGGCCGAGGACATTCTCTACATCCCCGCTGGCGTCCCCCACTGGTACGAGGTGCTGGGCGATGAGAACTTCGAGTTCCTCTGCATGGTCCCCAACCGGGACGACGTGTTAAAATTAGTCGTAAGCGACTGATGTCCTTCCTGTATCCGCACTTCTTCGATTGCATTCAGAAGTGATAAATCAACAGGGACAGGTTATGCCTTGAAGTAGCCGTAGTTCTGGAGCACCAGGATGGCGATGCTGATTATTATCAGGTTCGCGACGGCTATGGGGAATAGCACCTTCCATCCGAGGTTCATCACCTGGTCGTACCTGAATCTCGGAAGTGTGAACCTCACCCAAATGAAGAAGAATAGGAACGTCAGAACCTTACCTATGAAGACGAGCGGGGGGAGGTACCAGTATTTATCTATGTCTATCCCGAACCAGCCGCCGAACGGCAGCGGATACCACCCGCCGAAGAAGAGCGCCACGACGAGGCACGATACGACTATCATGTGCGTATATTCGGCCATGAAGAACATTGCGAACTTCATGCTGCTGTACTCCGTGTGATAGCCGGCGACTATCTCGGGCTCGGCTTCGGGCATGTCGAAGGGGAGCCTGTTCGTCTCGGCAAAAGCCGCCGTCAGAAATACTATGCATCCCAGTATCTGCGGGAAAGCGAACCAGTATTTCGATTGGGCCTCGATAATGTCTTCCAGTCTCAGCGACCCCGTCCACGCGATCACGCCTACTATGGAAAGCCCCATCGCCAGCTCGTAGCTTATCATCTGCGCCGCGCCCCGGAGACCGCCGAGGAAAGAGTACTTGCTGTTGGATGCCCATCCGCCGAGCACCACGCCGTAAACGCTGAGGGACCCTATGGCGAGGACGTACAGTATGCCGACGTTGAGGTCCGCTATCTGGAGCCTTACGAATATCGGCTCGCTCAGGAGTCCGAAGAGGGTCGTATTGAATCCCTTGCCTATGGGTACTACGGCTAGCGCGATGAGCGCAGTGATGAGGGCGAAAGCGGGCGCCACTATAAAAAACGGCTTGTTCGCGTGGCTCGGTATTATGTCTTCCTTGAAAATGAACTTCACCCCGTCCGCGAGCGGCTGGAGGAAGCCGAACGGCCCCACGCGGTTAGGGCCGAGCCTGTCCTGTATGAAGGCGCTCACCCTCCGTTCGGCGAGCGTGAGGTACGCGACGAGCGTAAGGACGACGAAGAATACGAGTGCGATTTTTACGAGCGTTATCCCGAGTTCGACCCAAACCATGTTTATTCCGTTTATTCTGTAAAAGCGGCGTGTCCGGCCCTTTCCGCGCCGAGCATGCCTATGTTCTCGTAGTTAATTCCGCTGTAAGAGGGCACGTGCCCCGCAATTTCGAGCATTATATCGGATGGCTTCCGGAACTCGAGGCTTTCGGCCTCGATAGCCGCGCCTACGAGGGACAGTATCTCCCAATCGGGCTTCGCGGTCCCGGGAGGGGGTATAGTCTGCCTCACCCTCTGCACCCTTCCCCTGTCGTTGGTGAACGTCCCTTCTTTCTCATAAGGGCTCGCGCCCGGAAGTATCACGTGGGCGAGCCTTACCGTCTCGGTGAGCTTGTAGTCCTCCGCTATGAGCAGCGTGAGACCGGCGAGCGCTTCCTTTAGCCTCGCGTGCTGATCCGGCGCTCCGAATCTGAAGAGGTCTTCGCCCACCGCGTAGAGTATTTTTACCTGGCCGTCTGTTATGGCGTTTATTAGTTCTTCTATTCTCTCGGGTCCTGACAGGATCCCCATGTCCTTAACCCCTGCGCTGTTCGGATAGGGGTCGGAGCTTATAAGCCCGTAGAGCTTGGGAGCGCTCGAATCGCCTGTGTTTGAATATACCCTCTCGGTTTTAAGAACAGCTCCCAGCTTCTTCAACAGATACAATTCTTCGTTCGTGAGTAATGGTGAGGCCAGTATCGCAATCGGGTTGGGAGACATCTCCTTCGCTCTCATGAGTCCCGAAGAAGCGAGCTCAATCGCGTCCGCCCAGTCCGTAATCTCGAATCCCTCTCCCTTTCTTACGATCGGGTCTTTGAGACGTACCCCCCCCTCCTGAACCTCCCTGAAGCCGTATCTCCCCCTGTCGCATATCCAGTATTCGTTCACGTCCATGTTTATACGGGGCCTTACCCTCGATACCTTACCCTTCCTCGGGTCTGCGCCGACCGTTATATTGCATCCGTTGCTGCATAGCGCGCATACGCTGTCGGTGAATTTCCAGTACCACACCCTCTCCTCGTGGAGGTTGTCCTTGTTGAGGAGAGCGCCGACTGGGCACAGGTCGGTGACGTTCCCCGAAAGCTCGTTGTCGAGGTTCTTCCCCGGGAATACGACAATCTTTTTTCTGAACCCCCTGCCGTCGAACCCGAGCTCCCCGGTCTTCGTGATTTCGTCCGTGAATCTGACGCACCTCGTGCACATGATGCAGCGGTTGGGGTCGTAGAGTATCCTGTCGCTGAGGTAGTATTTCCTCCTTACCTTCTTTTCTTCGGGCCCTTCGAACCTGCTGTAACCGGGCCCGTGCTTCATAGTCGTGAGCTGGAGCGGGCATTCTCCTCCCTTGTCGCATATGGGACAGTCGAGCGGGTGGTTGATGAGCGTGAACTCTACCGTGGCCTTCCTCGCCTTTACCGCCTTCTCGGTATTGGTTTTGACTATGAGGCCCTCTCTCACGAAGGTGTTGCATGCGGGCATGACCTTCGGCACGCCCTCCACCTCGACGAGGCACTGCCTGCACTGGGCGACCACGCTCAGGGCCGGGTGGTAGCAAAAATGAGGGACGTCTATTCCGAGGCGGGAAGCCGCCTGTATAAGATTGAGGCCCTCTTCGACCTCCACTTCGATTCCGTCTATCGTGAGCTTGGGCATAGGAAATTCGGTTAAGCGAGAGTCGGGAAAATATTATCTGACCGCGGGTGCCTTAGCAAGTTATGCGGGGATAGTCGTGTATTGCCGCCGTACCGGTTTTACAGTGCCTGCAAGGGAGTTTATGCGGTCTCGGTGAGGGGTTACGGCATTCCGGACGTCCGAATCTTGAGCCTGATAAGCGGAGTGCGCGTATCTTCCTTATCCCGGCCGCGGGGGCATGTGTTATAATTCACGGCATAGGCTATGCGTTCGAAAGTCCTAAAACCTATAGTCGTATTCCTTCTGTTACTCCTCTTATTATCAGCAATAGTCATTCTTATAATCCAGACCCATTACTTCAGGCAGTTCGTCAAGATCACAACCAACGCCATAGTAACCACCCTCACGGCGCAGAACTTCACGATCGGAAGAATCGAAGGGAACTTCCTTAAGGGGATCACTCTCAAAAACGTATCGCTCGACATCGGGAAAGAGAACTTCATCGACTGTGACGAGATATACATCGATTACTCCCTTCCGGTTATTCTCGACGGCTCGATGCTCTTCAGCAAGGTGATCCCTCTCCATGTAGTCAGGGTGACGGGGGTCCGGATAAACCTCGTTCATCACAAGGACGATACGTGGAATTTCCAGGAGCTTCAGAAATTGATGGTAAAAGAAAAAAAACCGAATCCCGACTGGAACATCTTCGTTCAGAACGGCTTTATACGGGACGCGAAGATGACGATACTCGACGAGTCGAGGGGGGAAAGCTCGATCTTTGAATTATCTAACGCGGACCTGTCGATGAACCTGTTTAAAATAGCGGACAAAGCCGAGTTCGACGTCAGGGACGCCCGCCTGATCGTGGCCTACGAGAGCATGGACTTCGAAAAGCTGCATTTTGAAAACATAAAAGGGAAGGCGGTTTATTCGAACAAAATACTGCCTGACAGGCTGGAGGTCCTGGACGTCGTATTCAATTATATGGGGGCGACCGTCGCCGGAAAGGGCGCCATAAACGATATGATGAATCCCCGGTTTTATCTCTGGGGGACGATAAGCGGGATCGATCTCGCAGGTGCTGGGGAACTCAGCGTCGAGCTCGACGCGCACGGGAATTCCGCCAAGTGGAAGGACCTGCACGCATCCGGGAAGCTGAAGCTCAGGGACTCGTCGCTCATGGAAATCCCTGTCAGCGGCGGAATCGGTTCGGTAGAGGTCGAGAACAAGCACGTTGTGATTAAGAAAGGGAATCTGAGCGCAGATTTCGGAGAAGCTTCTTTCGAGGGAGCGATCGACCTCAACGAGATACGCAACAGGGGGAAGGATAACACTCTGGATATCGACCTCGGCCTCGGGTCTCTCAAGGTTCCGCGCCTCCTCGAGTTAGTTGAGAAAAAAAACGGGCCCCTTCCTGCGAACATTAACCGTAACATAGACGCCGTGATCGACTCCAAGCTGAAAATAACCGCAGCATGGAGCAGGGGCAGGGAAACGACGACCGGTCTCGACATAAAGGAGATGAGCCTCACGGGAGGCGGCGTGGGAGAGGTCAGGCTCAAGGGTCCCCTCACCATTTCGGGCTCCGGGATAGAATACGACCTCGACGCCGGCTTCCTGAAGACGAATTTTGCGCCCCTGTTTAACGATCAGAGGTACGCGAGCGATTTCAACTCTAACCTAAAAGTAAAGGGGTCGATGAGCGCTGCCGGGGTTTTCCCCAATGGATTCGAGGCGGCGGTCACCGGGGAGGCGGCTCCTTCGAAGGTATTCGATATAAATCTCAGAAGGGGAGTCATAGACGCCGCGTACAACGGGACATCGGTCGCGATCAGATCGCTCGTACTCGAATCAGATCCCTTGAGCGTGAGCGCTTCGGGCGGCCTGGGGGGCGGCGGGAGCGGCATTAAATACGACCTCAACATAAAGAATCTGAATTTTCTCACAAAGCTTGCGCCGGCTTATCACCTCGGAGGGAGTCTCGGGCTTACCGGATACATCAAGGGGGATTTCAAGAACCCGAGGATCGTAGCCAGCGCCAGGGGCTCGGATTTAATATACGAGGAAAAAGGGTTGAGAGTAAAGAAGGTCGAGCTCAGCGCCGACAGCGGTCTCGATATCAACGACCTCGGGCTCACGGCGGGAGGAGAGGCTAAGGGAATAGACCTGCGGGGACGGGAAATCCAGGTCGTAAATTTCAAGGCCGCAAGCAGGGGCAGCCGGATAGACGGTGAGTTCGATATACAGGAAACGACCAAGAGAAAATATTCATTCGATTTTAAGCTCGACGGGCTTGGAGGAAGCGAGGCGAGGCTCGACCTCGGCGGTGTCGAAATGAATTTTGAAAACGCTGTCTTTAAAAACCGGAGGCCTATCTCGATATCTCTCGCGAAGGATAAAGTGAGAGTGAGCTCTTTTAACCTTTATCACAAGGAGAATTTCGTCGTCGGGGATGTTACGTTCGGTTTCGACGGGAGCATAGACGGGTCGGTGAAGCTCGAGAAGCTGAGCCTGCTCGACGCCTCCGAGCTCCTCGACGTCGATTTCCCCGTAAAGGGCCAGATGTCGGGGGAAATAAGAATCGGGTCGTCGCTCAGGCATCCCGACCTCAGGGCCGGTATTACGGCGAAGGACCTCGAATATATGAAGTTCAGAAGCGACCAGCTCACGCTCTCGCTCCTCTACTCCGGCGACAAACTGGGACTCGATCTCAGGATCACCGACAATAAGGAGGAGATACTGTCCGCAGTAGCCGACGCGACAATAAATTTCGACCCCGCGAATATGGAGAAGAGCGTCGGGCAAGCGTCCTATAGAGCGGTAATAAAGTCAAAAGGGGTCGATATAAGCCCCGTCTCCGCATTCAACGAGGAGATTCAGCAGTTAGACGGCAAGCTCCTGGTAGATATGGTTGCCGAGGGGACGGGAGAGGACCCCAACGTTTCCGGCAGGCTCGAGTTGAGGGATCTAACGATGAAGGTGCTCGCTCTCAGGAACAAGATACATATAGACAACGCCGTCATGGACATGTCGGGTAAATACGGCACCCTCCGCCCGGTCAAGATCGATACAGGCGAGGGGGAAGGTGTATTCGAGGGCAGGGTGGATTTCCGCGACCTTTCCTACACCGGAAAGGGGACAATGTCCGGCATGCTGATGAAGAGTTACCCTGCCGACGTCACCGCAAACCTCGACGGAGAACTGGAGATAGAAGGGAAATTCCTCAATGCGTTCATAAAGGGTGATATCACGGCCAGGAACCTGGAAATAATGGTTCCGGAAAAGCCCCTCAAGGAGATCGAGAGCATAAAGTTTATAGACGAGCGCGACTCGGATAAGGATGAGTTCATTTTCACGGGCGAGAAAAAAGAGGATTTTGTCGAAGAGTTCATCGCGCTCGATCTCGGTCTCGACATACCCGGGGACTCCTGGGTCAAGGGGGGAGGGGCGAACATCGAGGTCGAAGGGAAACTCGACATCGATAAGAACTACAAGGAGCCCTACTTCATCACGGGGAATATAGACGTTATCAGGGGCGACTATCAGTTCATGGGCAGGTTCTTCGAGATCGAGAACGGCACCGTGAGTTTCAGGGGCAAGAAGATCATCGACCCGTTCCTAGACCTGCGGGCGACGTACGAGGTGGCGAGCGTGGAGGTGTTCATTAACGTCACCGGAACCGCCGAAAAGCCCAGGATACAGCTATCGAGCGACCCCCCGCTCGACGAGAACGAGATCGTCTCGTACCTCGTGTTCGGCACCTCCTCCGACAAGCTCGGTACGGACGAGAGGGTGGAGTTCCAGGAAAAAGCGGGAGAGGTGCTGGGAACGATGGCTGTCGGCGAGCTGAGGAACGCGATCGGCGACGATCTGGCGATCGACGTGATGACGATCAAGGGCGGCCAGACCGGGTTCAGGGATACGCACCTCGAGATAGGCAAATACCTTACCGACGACCTCTACGTGGGATACGAGCGGCTTTCTTACGAAAGGTATTTCTACGAGCGTTATTTCTTCAGCCCCGGTCTACCTTCTTCGACGGTCACCGCCAACAGGGCCGTAATCGAGTACAGGGTGTTCGATTTCCTTACGCTCGAGAGCGAGATAGGGGAGGAGGCGGGGGCGGACGTCTTTTTCAATTTCGACTACTGACAGTTTTATTCCACGACCTCTCACAATTAAACACTGAGTCAACCGTACGGCGTTTCAGTAGCTGTTGAGGAATTTCCTTATCCCCCTCACCGCCTGCATGATCCGTTTCTCGTTCTCGACGAGCGCGAAACGGAGGTGTCCCTCGCCGTAGTTTCCGAAGCCTATGCCCGGAGAGACGGCCACTTTCGCCTTCTCTATGAGGAGCTTCGAGAACTCGAGAGATCCCATGCTCTTGAATTCGTCCGGTATCTCGGCCCATACGAACATGGTCCCCTTCGGCTTGGGTATCTCCCACCCCGCCTTTGCGAGCCCGTCCACGAGCTTGTCCCTTCTCGACTTGTAGAGTTTTCTTATATCCTCGACGCAGTCCTGGGGGCCGCTCAGCGCCGCGATCGCCGCCACCTGTATGGGAGTGAATATTCCGTAGTCCATATAGCTCTTTATACGCTTGAGTGCGGACACTATCCTCGCGTTCCCCACCATGAACCCCACCCTCCATCCGGGCATGTTATAGCTCTTCGAAAGCGAGTAGAATTCGACGCCTATCTCCTGGGCGCCCGGCACCTGCAGGAAGCTCGGTGCCTTGTAGCCGTCGAAACACAGCTCCGCGTATGCCAGATCATGCACGACGATCAGCCCCGCCTCCCGCGCGAGCTCGTAGATGTCCTTGAAAAAACCGAGATCGACCACAGCCGTGGTCGGGTTATTGGGGAAGGAGATCATCAGCACTTTCGGTTTAGGCCAGGTCTCCTTGACCGCCTTCTCAATGCCGTCGAGTATGTTTGAGTCCCTCGTAAACGGCACGCTGTGCACGTCCCCTCTCGAAATAATGACGGAATAGATGTGTATAGGGTAGGACGGGTTAGGCACAATGACGGTGTCCCCGGGGGAAAGTATGGAGAGCATCAGGTGGCATATCCCTTCCTTCGAGCCTATGGTGGTCACTACTTCCGTGTCGGGGTCGAGCTCGACGTCGTAGTTCTTTTTATACCACGCGGCGACGGCTCTCCGCAGTTTCGGTATTCCTGCCGAAGCCGAGTACCTGTGGGCCCTCGGATCCTTCGCTGCCTCTATAAGTTTTTTCACTATATGATCGGGAGTCGCCTGGTCGGGGTTCCCCATCCCGAGGTCGATTATATCGTCCCCGCGTGCTCTCGCTTTCGATTTAAGCTCGTTTACAATGCTGAATACGTAGGGCGGAAGCCTTCTTATTAAAGAGAATTCTTCTGGTATATGCTGCATTCAAGGTCCTTTTTCATTTTCAGTTAATTTTATTCGAATCCTTGACAATCTCAAGAAAATTAAGCGAAAATAGTAAAAAACCGGAATTATGGGTCATGAATAAAAATATAGGCCTATACTCTATATTGCTGCTGGTTTTGTTTGCCGTGCCTTTAGTTTGCGCCCAGGAAGTCCGTCAGTACGGAAACGCTTCCTGGTACGCCAGTTCTTTCCACGGCAGGAAGACCGCAAGCGGCGAATGTTATGACAAGGACGAATTTACCGGCGCCCACAGGGAGCTCCCCTTCGGGACGCTGGTGAGAGTCAGGAACTTAAATAACGGGAAAGAGGTAATAGTGAGGGTGAATGACAGAGGGCCGTTTATAAAGAGTCGTATAATCGACCTCTCGCGGGCTGCGGCTATTACGCTCGGGATCCTTAACATCGGCACGGCGAGGGTCAGCCTCGAAGTGATCTCGCTGCCGGTGAGCGCCGACCCGGGCTCCGCGTCGTAGGCGGGGTTCTTCCCTGAGCCCGACCCCTGTCGTCAATTGTCGAGAGCATGAATAATAGATTACTTCTATTATTGTTGATCCTCCCCATCGTTTTTTCATGCGCAAAAAAAAGTGTAGAGTCGACCCGCACGCCGCGGGAAGAAGCTCCATCGGGCGGTTATTTCGGTGAGGGCTCGACGCAGACGGGCGTCGCCTCGTGGTACGGGATAGAAGAGCACAATAACCACGCGGCTAATGGCGAGCGTTTCAGCAAGTACGCGTACACGGCAGCCCATAAGAGCCTACCTATGGGTACGGTCGTCAGGGTTACGAACATGGAGAACGGCAGGGACGTTATAGTGAAGATAAACGACAGGGGCCCCTTCGTAGGGGGCCGCATAATAGACCTCTCCTATACGGCGGCGCAGTCGATAGGAATGGTCGAGGAAGGCACGGTACAGGTCAAGGTCGAGGTTATATCGACACCATCCACGAGAGGGGGGAGCTATTTTCAGCCCCTCTACACGGTGCAGGTGGCGTCGTTCGCGGACAAGGGCAATGCGCTTTCCCTCAAGCGCTCGCTCGACGGCGACTATGACGACGTAAGGATAGAGTCGATCGAGGTGAGCGGCGATAGTTACTGGAGGGTGAGGGTCGGGCGGTTCGAAGATAAGCAGGACGCCGACGAGACCGCTTCCAGGCTAAGGACCGACGGGCATTACGGTAGAGTAATAATGGAATAATTTTATACTATCCTACTCAGATCGATTCGGGGTTTTATTAAGGACTGGCTCAACATGAGTAGTTGTGTATTATAATGAGCGCTATTCGGATGTTGGGTATGGAGAAGCTTCGCCTATGAACGAATTCGTAAAATCACACGGCCTCGGTAACGACTATTTCGTCCTCGACGCCTCACGGATCTCTTTCGGGCTCACCCCAGCGGTTATAAGGCTCCTCTGCGACAGGAACTACGGGATAGGGTCTGACGGCATACTTCTCCTCGTCCCGTCGGCCCGGGCCGACTTCGGGTTGAGGATACTCAACCCGGACGGCAGCGAAGCGGAGAAGAGCGGGAACGGGCTCAGGATATTCGCCAAGTATCTTTACGAGCACGGCCACACCGAAAGGAAGGAATTCAGGATCGACACGCCCGGCGGAGTGGTCACGGCCGAGCTCGAGGTAAGCGGCGGGAGGGTCCCGTTCGTCACCGTGGAGATGGGCACCGCGACTTTCGACAGCGGACTTATCCCCGTAAAGGGGGACGAGAGAGAGGTAGTGAACGAGGAGATGAGGATAGAGGGCGAGGTGCTCAGGTTCACTGCAGTCTCCGTCGGGAACCCTCACTGCGTCGTATTCGCGGAGAACCTCGATGAAGGATACACGAAGCTCGTGGGGCCGTTGATCGAGACCGCGGAGCTGTTCCCCAGCCGCACGAACGTCCAGTTCGCGAAGGTCGTCTCGAGGGACAGGGTCGAGATAATGATATGGGAGCGGGGGGCGGGCTGGACTCTCGCCTCAGGGAGCAGCTCGTGCGCAGTCGCCGCGGCGTGCGTGAAGAACGGCCTTACGGACAGGACAGTGACGGTATCCATGCCGGGCGGCGAGCTCGATATAGAAATAAGGGAAGATTGGTCTATAAAAATGAAGGGAGCGGTCGAAGAGGTCGCTTACGGCACGCTGAGCGACGATTTGATCGAAAGGATAAAATCCCTGGGAGCGGAATGATCGACCGAGCTCCGTTATACGTATATTCCGCACGCCTGAGTAATTGATTCCGGTATACTCGAACTCGTCATGGGAAAGCTGATACTGACCGCCGAAACGGTGGTGCCCGTTTCATCAAAACCTCTCAGAAACGCTTCCGTATTTATATCCGGCGGCAAGATCAGGGATGTCGGTAAATCGGGAGCCCTCAGGAAAAAATACAAGGGCGCTCAGGAGATGGACCTCGGGAAGGGGATATTGCTGCCGGGCTTCGTCAATGCCCATACGCATCTCGAGCTCGGATGGATATTCGGGAGGCTCCGCAGCTTCAGCGGCTTCACCGGCTGGCTCGGGCAGATCATAAAGGAAAAAAGGGCGGGCGTCGCAAGCGGCGGGATCGTCAGGTCCGCGGTGGAGGGGATAAGGGCGAACATCCTGTCGGGAGTTACGACAGTAGGGGAGATATCCTCGTACGGCGGCCTGGACAAGCCGCTCCTCAAAGGCTCGGGGCTGAGGACGGTTCTCTTCAGAGAAGTGCTCGACAGCAATGAAGACAAGACGGATTTCTCCTCTCTCGAAAAAGGGACGCTCTTCGAGGAAAGACTCTTCCTTCATTCCCCTTATTCGTGCAGTCCGGGAGTGCTGAAAAAAGCCCTCAGGTATTACAGGAAGAACGGCGTACCGCTCGGCATCCACCTCGCCGAGAGTGCCGATGAGGTGAGGTTCGTGAGGGGCGAGGAAAACAGCATAGAAAAGAAGATATTCCCGCTTATAAAAAAGACTCCGTTTAAAAGGCCGTCGGCGGAAACGCCTGTCTCGTATCTCGGGAAAGCAGGGCTCCTCCACGGCGTGAAGATTACGCTCGTACACATGGTGCAGGTGAGCGGCGAAGAAGCGCGTCAGCTCCGCGATATGGACGCGACCGTAGTACTTTGCCCGAGGAGCAATTTTTTTCTTCAGGTCGGCGCCCCGCCGGTGAAGGAATACGCGGAGTTTAACAGGATCGGCATAGGGACAGACGGACTCTCCAGCAACTACAACCTCGACTTTTTTGAAGAGATGAGGTTCCTTCACCTGCTCATGTCCGCATCTCAGGGCCGGCGCGCCGCCTTTGTCACGGTATATGCCGCGACGCTCGGGGGGGCAAAAGCCCTTTATATCGAGGACAAGACCGGCAGCATCGAGACCGGTAAGGAGGCTGATCTGATATTCCTCGGCAACAGGGCCGGAACGGGCGACCCTTACCTCTCGGTCATATCGTCGTCCGCGCGGGACGTCGGGATGGTCATGGTCCGCGGCGAGATCATCCATACCGGCGATGACAAGCTTTCGAAAAGATAGAAGGAGCCCGGCATGATCGACAAAATCTTCGTTTACGGGACGCTTCTCCGCGGCGAGGAGAGAGGCTGCTACATGCGGGGCTGCAGGCTCTCCCGTATACTCGAAGTCCCGGGCAGGCTTTACGATACCGGACGGGGTTACCCGGCCGCATTATTCGGCGATGAATCGGACTCATCGGTGTCGGGCGAGCTCTATATCATGGAGGACCCGCATTCCAAGATCGAAGAGCTCGACAGGGTCGAGGGTACCGAGTCTGGTCTCTTTAAGAGATCGAACATACAGCGCTCCGGTATCGAATTCTTCTGCTACGAAGCGGGGCCTCAGCTGAATGGTTCTGCGAACGAGTCAAGCAGGATTCCGGGCGGGAGCTGGAGGACGCATTCCTCGCTCGCGTTCACTGATCCTGTTGATTTCGCCATCCGGTTCGAGACGCACATAAAAAACAGCTACAAGGAGTATCCCGGCGGGGACACGGACGGAATGCATTATATCAGGGGAAGCGTCCCAGTCTTCGTCACGGCTCCCCACGCGACCGCGCACGTGCGCCTGGGAAAGCTGAAGAGGCAGGAATTCTATACCGGCGCGCTCGCCGTGCTCCTTCATTCGGTGACGGGGTGCCATGCCCTCTACACTGACAGGCTCTCTCCGGTCGATCCAAATTACTCGGACGAATCCCCGTTTAAAGGAAAGCTCGCTCAGATAGCGGAAAGGAGCGGAATAGAATTCCTGATCGATCTCCACGGGACGGGTTCGGAGAGGTCCGCGGACGTTTTTCCGGGCGTCGGCGGAAATCACGAGTTCCTGAACGGTAAGCTTGGCACACTTAACGAACTTGCCTCCGCGGCTGAATCAAAGGGCATCATTTTAGGCTCTCCGGACGTCTTCCCCGCGTCGAGACAGTTGACGGTAACGAGGTATTCTGCGGTTAAGCTCGGAGTGCCGTCGATGCAGCTCGAAATAAACCAGCGCCTGAGACAGCCCGAGAGCGCGCCTTCTGATTTCGTGAGGCTCGTCGGTTTTCTCAGGGATTTTATCGGACGCCTTTCCTGATCCTGCCCGCCAGCACCTCGGCGATATGTTTGACCTTCCTTCCGGTGAAGTGCTCTATCTGATGCCTGCACGATACGCCCGAGACCGCGATGACAGTCTCCGGGGCGGCATTTCTAACGGCAGGGAACAGGCGGTCTTCGCCTATTGTCTTCGATATATCGTAATGCTCGCTCTCGTATCCGAAGCTCCCGGCCATCCCGCAGCACCCGGCCCCGCTCTCTTGGGCCCTGCATCCGGACGCGGCGAGCATTCCCAACGGAGCCGCCAGCCCGGCGAGCGACCTCTCGTGACAGTGCCCGTGATAGAGGATATTCTGCGCGTCCCCGCTCCATTCAATATTCAGACCCCTCTCCCTCTGCACGCGGTTAAGGAACTCGCTCAGCATGAACGAATTCTCTGCCAGCGACCGTGCGTCATCATTTCCGGGCAGGAGGTCCATGTACTCGTCCCTGAAAGTGAGTATGCAGCTCGGCTCGGTTCCGACGACGGGGATACCTTCCCTGGTGAACGGCGCGAGGGTGGAGACGTTCTTCCGCGCCCTTTCCCTCGCTTCTTCTATCATCCCCTTGCTCAGCATAGGCCTACCGCAGCATACCCTTTCGCGTACTAGAATGACTTCGAAGCCGGCGGCTTCCAGAAGCTCGACAGACGACTTCCCAACCTCGGGGTGATAATACGTGACCCACGTGTCGTGGAAGAAGACGATTTTCCTCCCCGGCGCTCCGGCGCGTTTTGTCCTGCCGTAGAACCATTCCGTAAAGCTTTTTGAGGATAACCTGGGCAGTGTGCGCGCGCGATGAATACCGAGGCGTGATAGCAGCAGTCCCGTCACCGGATTTCCCAGGAGCGCATTCGAGAGCGCGGGTGCTAGCGAGGCTATGCGGCTCGCCCCGTGGATGTCCGAGAAGAAACGGTCCCTCAAGCTCATGCCGTGCCTCTCGTGGTAATGTGAAAGGAACTCGGTCTTCATCTTGGCAGCGTCCACCTTCGAGGGACATTCTGTCTTGCATGCCTTGCACGATATGCAGAGATCGAAGACGCCGTACATGTCCTCCCCGGCGAGCGAATCCCTCCCGAGCGCGCCCGAGAGCACCGCCCTCAGCGCGTTCGCGCGCGCCCTCGTCGTATCCCTCTCGTCCCGCGTCGCCATGTATGAGGGGCACATAATCCCCTCGCCGAGCTTCCTGCAGACTCCCTGGCCGTTGCACATCCCGACCGCCTCCGGAAAGCCGCGGTCCCGGGACCAGTCGAGCTTAGTCCGGATTTCATAGGGTTCTTTCCTGTCCCCGTACCTCAGGTTCTCAAGAGGGCTTCCCGGGTCGACGACCTTGCCCGGATTGAACATGCCCGCGGGATCGAACGCGGCCTTGAGCTCCCTCATTGCGCCGTATAACGCGGGGCCGAAGAGCCTCTCGTTCAAGTAGCTCCTCTGTATGCCGTCCCCGTGCTCGCCGCTCATCACGCCGCCGTATCTCAGCGCAAGCTCGAATGCGCCGTCCATGAGTTCCTTCATCGTGAGCACGCCGCTTTCGGTTTTCAGGTTCACGAGGGGCCTTATGTGAAGACAGCCCGCGCTCGCGTGCCCGTAAAACCCCGCTGTCGTCCCGAGGCTCTTGATCAATTCAGAAACGTCGCTAACATATTCGGGGAGCCTCTCGACCGGCACCGACACGTCCTCTATGCACGGAATCGGCTTGTGCTCGTCCCTCCTGCTCATCATTATCCCTAACCCCGCGCGCCTGACTCCCCATACATTCGCCTGCTCCTCCCTGCCTAGGGCGAAATTAATGCCGCACCCCGTGCCCTTTTCCCTGAGCGAAGCGGCAAGACCTTCCGCTTTCTTTTTAACTTCGTCTTCGCTCGTCCCGTAAAACTCGACGGCGAGAAGCGCCTCGGGCTCGCCTTCGACGAATGAGAGCATCGAGCTATACCCCGCGTGTGCCCTCGTCAGGCTTATGAGCATCGAGTCTATAAGCTCGATCGCCGAAGGGCCGTGTTCGAGAATCCCGGGGACCGTCTCCATTGCCGCAATTATGCTCGCGAACTGGAGTATGACGAGCCCTGTGAAAGCGGGCCCGGGCACCAGCCTGAGTGTGAATTCGGTCGCCACCCCGAGAGTGCCTTCCGAGCCCGCGAGGAGCCTCGCAGGGTTGAAGGGGGATTCCAGGAGATAATTGAGACTGTATCCAGATGCCCTTCTCCAGTGTCTGGGGAAATCGCGCTTTATAGCATCTCTGTATTTCTCACGGAGGGCGGCGAGATTATTGAAGAGCGCCCCCGCGGGCCCGTTCTCCTTCGCGCGCGCCCTGAGCCCGTCTTCGCTCAGCGTGCCGAGCTCGACGGAACTCCCGCCGCTGATAATTCTCGCGCCTTCGACATTGTCCCCCGCCATGCCGTAGAGTATAGAATGCGCCCCTGTGGCGTTATTCCCGACGGCTCCCCCCGCGGTCGCGATCCTCACTGTGGACGGATCGGGTCCGAACATGAGACCTGAGGGTCTGAGCCTCCTGTTCAGCTGCTCCAAATAAATACCCGTCTGGACGCGGGCGGTTCCGGCTTCGGAGTCTATCTCGATGACGCCGTTCATGTATTTCGAGAAATCTATTACGAGCGCGTGGCCCACGGCCTGCCCTGCGAGGCTCGTGCCTCCGCCCCTCGGAAGTATAGCGACGCCTAGTTTGCCGGCCGTTTCTATTGCTGCCGATACGTCCTCCTCCGTCCGGGGTATCACTACTCCCACGGGCTCGATCTCGTAGTTGCTCGCGTCCGTGCTGTAGAGCGTCCTGCTTAATTTATCAAAACGCACTTCGCCCTTTATTCTTCGTTTAAGCAAGACTTCGAGCTCTTCACGTATGATGTACTCGGCGGCGTCATGCATATGCCGGATTAGTATAACCCGGCGGCTGGTGAAATATACAGTTACCTCAGGCGGGTTATGCGCGGGCCGGGGCTCCCGGCATTACAGACTTTAATAAAATACTGGTATCATAAACTGATTTTTTCAGCGCGCGGCTGTAACACGCGCGCCGTCTGTAACCCGGCACACAAAGGCTGATATGCGGTTTGGAATCGTTCCCGTAAAAGACCTATCGAAGGCGAAGGAAAGACTGTCGTCGCTGCTGCCTCAGGACGCAAGGACGGACCTCGCCTATGCTATGCTCGAGGACGTGCTCACGGCGCTTAAGGGATCGAAGCTCCTCGACAGGATTTTTATCGTCACCATGGACAGGAAGGCGATACGGATCGCAGGGGATATGGGGATAGAGGTCATAGAGGAAACGGAGCAGAAAGGCGAGAGCGACTCCGTCGACCGGGCGTCACGTATATGCAAGGAAATGGGAGCCGGCTCCGTGCTCGTTATTCCGGGGGACGCCCCGCTTATAAAATCAGAGGACATAGATTTCATTGCGGAAAAGGAATCGGACCCTCCCTGCGTAATACTCGTCCCTGCCCGGGACAGGATGGGCACGAACGCCATACTCCGGAACCCGCCCGACGCGATCCCATCACGTTTCGGTCACGACAGCTTCAGGAAGCACACGGAGGAGGCCCGGAAGAGGGGCATACGGATCGAATATTACGAGAACGCAAGGGTAGGGCTCGACGTTGATCACCCGGACGATCTGAAGCTGTTCGCTTCCGAAAAGAGCGACACGAAAACCTACGAGCTTCTCTTGAGTAAAAAAATCCTCGGCAAGGTCAGGGGATGATCGACCGCGGCTTTATACGGTCTCATTAGTAATTCAGGTTGACTACGAGCAGCTTTAATTCGGTCATCTCCTCGATCGCGTAACGCACTCCCTCACGTCCCGTGCCCGAGTCCTTGACCCCCCCGTAAGGCATGTTCTCGACCCTGAAGCTCGGGTAGTCATTCACCACGACCCCTCCGACGTCGAGCGCGCCGTATGCCTTGAACGCTTTCTTCATGTCCTTCGTGAAGACCCCCGCCTGTAGCCCGTAACGCGAGTCGTTCACGGCTTTAAGCGCCTCGTCGAAGTCCCTATACCTCTCCACGTGCACCACAGGCCCGAACACCTCGCTCTTGCTGACGTCGCATCCGGGGGGCACGCCGGTCAGAACCGTGGGCTCGATGAGAGAGCCGTCCCTGTTCCCGCCCGTGAGCAGCTTCGCCCCTTTGCCTATCGCGTCATCTATCCATTCCATTATCCTGTCAGCCGATCCGGTATCGATAACGGGGCCCACGTCCGTGTCTTCGAGCATGGGGTCGCCGAGCCTGAGCTTTTTCGTCTCATCTATGAATTTGCTCATGAATTTATCGAACGTCTTCTCGTGCACGTACATCCTCTGGACGGATATGCAGCTCTGCCCGGCCTGGTAAAACGCTCCCCATGCGTTCCTGCCCGCGGCGAAATCGAGGTCGGGCGGGTCTTCGTCAATGATAGTCGCCGCGTTCCCGCCCAGCTCGAGTGTGACCTTCTTCTTCGGGTATTTCTTCTTGAGCTCCCACCCTATGGCGTCGCTCCCCGTGAACGAGACCTTCTTCACCCTCTCGTCGTCTATTACTGCCTCTATCTCCGCGCCCGGCACGGGCAGTATATTGAGAAGCCCTTCTGGTAGCTCTGCTTCCAGGACGATCTCTCCGAGCATGAGCGCCGAAAGCGGGGTCTGGGATGCGGGCTTCAGTATCATCGCGTTCCCCGAGGCTATGGACGGCGCGACCTTGTGGGCGACGAGGTTGAGTGGAAAGTTGAAAGGGGATATCCCGACGACTGCGCCTAAAGGAAACCTTCTCGCGATCCCGAACATTTTTTCGTTCCCGGGCGCGATGTCTATGGGGACGAGCTCGCCTTCGTTGAACCTGTTCGCCTCCTCTGCGGCTACGGAGAACGTTACTACGGCGCGGCCCACCTCGACCCTCGCGGTCTTGAGAGGTTTCCCTCCTTCAAGTACTAGGATCCTCGCGAATTCCTCCTCTCTTGCGGCGATCCCGTCCGCGATCTTCCTCAGTATGCGGCTCCGCTCATGGCTCGGGCTCTCTCTCCATTTCTCGTACGCGCTCTCCGCGAATCCTATGGACTCAAGAGCCTTAGCACGCTCGGGAACGTTTATCACTCCCGCGACCTCACCGTTGTAGGGGCTTTTTATTTCCTTTTTCTTCCCGCTCTTTACCCATTTCCCGTTAAGGAGGTAACCGAATTCCTTAGACATTACACCTCTCCTGTGTCGAATGTTATCGATTATTATAAGGCTTATTTAAAGCTTACTCTATTTCGGCCGGGAATATTTACGGTGGCTGGTATCAGGAGGAGATGACGTGCCCGGATTCTAGATTTCGAGTATATCGAGCTTCGGCTCTTCCTTGATTATCCCTTTATCGTACGCCTTATTGAAAAGAAATTCGAGCGCGGCCTTTCCTTTCCCGCCGAGGTCCCGGGTGTACTCGTTGACGTACATGAGCACGAACTTCTCGCCAACGTCCTCGCCTATTCCCCTTCCGTATTTCATCGCGTATCCGAGGGCTTCTTTCTTGTGGGCGAGCCCGTACTCTATGCTTTCCCTGTGCACCCTGAGGACCTCTCTCTCGAGCTCCTCTCCCATGTCCCGCCTTACGACGTTGAGACCGAGAGGGAGAGGAAGCGTGGTGTCTACTTGCCACAGCTCGCCCAGATCGAGCACGAGCTCGAGGCCGTAGTCCCTGTATGTAAGCTGTCCCTCGTGGATGATGAGCCCTGTCTCTATATCGCCCTTTGCCACCGCGGGCATGATCTCGTCGAATGGCATTTCGACCGGGACAAATCCGTCCGCATAGATGCTCAGGAGAAGGAACGCGGTCGTGAGCTTACCGGGAACCCCGATCTCCTTGCCGTGGAGGTCGTCAACCGGCACGCTCGATACCACGATAGGGCCGTACCCTTCCCCCATGCTCGCGCCGCAGGACATGATCCTGTAATCGTCCTGTACTTTCAGGTATCCGTGCGCCGAGATCGCGGTCGTTTCGAGCTCTTTATTGAGCGCGCGCTTGTTAAGCGATTGAATGTCCTCTATCACGTGCTCGAAATCGATTTTGTCCGATGTCACTTTCCCCGAGGCAATGCCGTAGAACATGAAAGCGTCGTCGGGGTCGGGGCTGTGTCCGAGTCTCATCTTTATCTTGCTCAATCTCTCTACCTCCGATTTCATCTACTCTGAATGGATTTTTATCCGGGAAATTTTTTCAGCCCCGCCCAGGCGGGAGAGGTATTCGCTGTATCGGCGTATACCCTCAAGCTCCTTTTCTCCGAGGTCGTACTTTATCCTCTCGGTCAGGTATCGATAGCATACTGATTCGTCGAGTCCCGTCCTCGCCGCTTCATTTTTTGCAATTTCTCTCACAATGCCGATCCCGTAGTCCTTGGATTCGTGAAGCGCCCCCAGGTTCCTCCCCAGCTCAACCCCCTCGTTCACGGCGAAGACGGCGTACACGAACGGGAGACCCGTTTCTTCAGTCCATATCTCTCCGAGGTCGTAGACATTGAAACCCTCGGGAGGGTGACAGGTGGTTTCGAGGCCCGTGTCGCCGATTATCATTCCCGCATCGACGTCATTCAGGAAACCCTCCTCCGCGGCTCTGGGCAGGTAGACGGGCGACAGGTTGTGGAACGTCTCCAGTATAATCTTCAGAAGCGCGGTCGAGCTCTGGGACCTCCTGTCGACGGCGACGCTTTTAATATCCGTGATCGCGCCCCTGGATAAGAGCACCACGCTGTCCACCTTCCCGTACGACGAGATCGAGATTCCCGGTACGGCGGAGTATGTGTTCTTCCTGAGGAATTCTGCGACGGGGATGAGACCCAGGTCTATCTCCTTTCTCGAAAGCAGGAGCGACAGCTCGGAAGGGGGCGTGAGCGTTATTTGGAAGTCGTGCTCTACGCTGCCGTTCTCTAAAGCGAACGTGAGCGGTTTCGCATTCATGAAACATACAGAGCCCAGTTTAATCACATTGCACCTTTACAGTTTCATTCTTATTCCATATAAGGGAATGATCTTGAGGGGTAAAGCTGTTTTATTAGGACAATAAGATTACCCGAACCTATCAGGATTAAAATGTGCTCAAATCCCCCTGCCATCTCCGGGGGAGGAATATCCTTTCATACATGCTGATCGCGTAGGAATCCGTCATGCCCGCAATAAAATCGCAGACCGTGCGCTCTATGGTTTCCCCTTCCCTCACGCCCTTCGTGTAATACCTCCTCAGCTCGCCCTCGTTTTCGCAGAAATACCGGTAAAGCTCCCGTATTACCTTATGGGCCTTGAGGAAGTTGTTCTTTATCTTTTCGTTCATATAGACGGTATTAAAAAGATAGCCCCGGAGCTCGACCATCGCCTGCTCTACCTCCGCGCTCGCCGCCACCTTCTCGCCTTTGTATTTGAGGGTTTCCGTGATTATGTCGGTGACCATCCTGTTTATCCTTTCGGAATTCGTCCTGCCGAGCGTATCGACGCACTGCCGGGGCACGTCGTCGATGGTTATGATCCCTGCCCTTATCGCGTCGTCGAGGTCGTGGTTCGCGTAAGCGACGAGGTCTGACAGCCTCACGACCTGTCCTTCGAGCGTCTCCGGGCGGTATTTCGGATTATCGACCGCACCCATGCCCTTCGAATGCTTGGCTATGCCGTCCCTCACCTCGTACGTCAGGTTGAGGCCCTTCCCGCCCTTCTCGAGAACGTCCACTACCCTCAGGCTGTGAATAACGTGCTTGAACCCGCCCGGATAAATCTCGTTTAGCGCCGCCTCCCCCGCGTGTCCGAAGGGCGTATGGCCGAGGTCGTGCCCGAGCGCTATAGCCTCCGTGAGGTCTTCGTTCAGCCTCAGTGCCTTCGATATCGTCCTCGCTATCTGGGACACCTCTATCACGTGCGTGAGCCTTGTCCTGTAGTGGTCGTCAGTCGGGGAAAGAAACACCTGCGTCTTGTGCTTCATCCTCCGGAACGCTTTTGAGTGGATTATCCTGTCCCTGTCCCTCTGGTAGTCGGTCCTTATGGAGCACGGCTCCTCGGCCACCATCCTCCCCTTCGACTGAGCGCTGAGGGCGGCGTAAGGAGAAAGGATTTGCCTCTCTATCTCTTCCGACTGTTCTCTTATGTTCATTCGGTTACCCAGCCTCAGAGCCTCACAGATATGCCCTTCGAGCCCATATGCTCCTTCGCCTCTCTTATGGAATGCTCGCCGTAGTGGAATATGGATGCGACGAGCACGGCGTCCGCCTCCCCGTCCCTGACGCCGTCCGACAGGTGGTCGAGGCTTCCCGCGCCTCCCGAAGCGATAACCGGTATCGAGACTGCCCTCGATACGGCCCTCGTGAGCTCTATGTCGTAGCCCGATTTAGTCCCGTCCTTGTCCATGCTCGTGAGGAGTATCTCACCCGCGCCGTTTTCCTCCATCTTCTTCGCCCACTCGATAGCGTCTATTCCCGTAGGGTTCCTCCCGCCGTGCGTATAGACCTCCCATTTTCCTTCCGAGACGCGCCTCGCGTCTATCGCAACGACGATGCACTGGCTCCCGAACCTCTCTGAAGCCCTCTTCACGAAATCTGGGTCTTTTACTGCGGCTGTGTTTATAGATACCTTGTCGGCCCCGGCGAGCAGGAGCTGCCTCACGTCCTCTATAGTCCTCACACCCCCTCCCACAGTAAGCGGTACGAAAACCTCCGCCGCTGTCCTCTCGACGACGTCTACCATCGTTTTCCTCTCCTCGTGCGAAGCCGTTATGTCAAGGAAGCAGATTTCGTCCGCCCCCTCGTCGCTGTATTTCTTCGCGATCTCGACCGGGTCGCCCGCGTCCCTGAGGTTTACGAAATTAACGCCTTTCACGACCCTCCCGTCCTTGACGTCGAGGCACGGAATTATTCTCTTCGACAGCATTAGGAGTACCTTTCTATGGCGTCCGTAAGATTAATAGTGCCTGTGTAGATCGACTTCCCCAGTATCACGCCGTAGAGCCCGATACTTTCGAGCGGCTTCAGCTTTTCGAGGTCATCTGTCGTGGCGATGCCGCCCGAAGCGATGACCGGGAGAGGAGAAGATTCTATGAATTTCTTAGCCGCTTCGATATTGATTCCCTCCATCGTCCCGTCCCTGTCGATGTTCGTGTTGAGTATCATCGAGACCCCTGCATCCTCGAGCCTGCGGAGCACATCTCCGGTATCCGCCTCTATGACCTCTTTCCAGCCCTTTACGGCAATCTTGCCGTTTTTGGTGTCTATTCCCACGGCGATACACCCTGGGAACTCTCCGCACGCCTGTCTAAGGAATAGGTCGTCCGAAAAAGCGGCTGTCCCCAGTATCACTCTTTTTACACCGAGGCCGAAATATTTCCTGACTGTCTCTATGTTCCTTATGCCTCCCCCCGCCTGAACCGGGCACGAGACCTGAGAGGCGATCTCCCTGACGACGTCCATGTTCTGCGGCTCTCCGGTAAACGCCCCGTCGAGGTCGACTACGTGTATCCATTCCGCCCCGCTTTCTTCCCACCTCCGTGCTATCTCCCCGGGGTTTTCCGAAAACACCGTTTCAGTCCCTTCCTCTCCCTTAAAGAGCCTAACGCATCTCCCGTCCTTGAGGTCTATCGCCGGTATGATGTGCATTCAATTCTCCAGGAGGTACTGGCTGAACTCAAGAGCTGTCTCGCGGGCCCCCTCTTTCGCAAGCTCGTCGGAGGTGATCCACTTCGCGCCCCTTTTGAAGAACTTCCCGATCTCGTAGACGTTTTCGAGGAGCGGCTTCTGAGTCTCCTTGAAGTACGATTCCCATAATACTCGTCCGTCCCGCGTATCGAGCACCTCGACGCTGAACGTGACGGCGGCGGGAGATTCCACCCCTATGGCGGACCCCTCCCTCTCCGTGTATTCGGAAATCGCTCCCGTCATCACGGCGTCGACGCCCAGGCTCTTGCCCGCAGCGACGGCCTGCTCCCTGTAAGACAATTTAGGATTGTCAGCCTTTGTGCTCAGGAATTCCGACTCGGATTTTTGTAGCGGGATTATTTCTATTCTCATTAGCTCGGCCGTGAGGGCTTCATACAAGTTGATAGTAAGATACCGCTCCTTCTCCTCAACGGTCTCTTCGGGCATCGATTCCGATAGAGAGGCTTTCGACGTGAACGGTATCAGGGCGAGGGATTTGATCCTGTCCCGCAGGCGCGCGTGGGGCGCTTCTGTCTCCTCGTTCTGCGCGAATGCGGAGGATAACAGGCCGGAATCAAAGAAGATTGCAGATAATATTATAAGCGCGGAGAGAAGGAGGAAATTTCTTGTCGGTTTCATCTGTTAATAAATATACAGGAATATAGGATTAGTGGAAGCGGTGCGGGCGGCCTGTTCCTGCAATTTGAATTATCCGCTGCTTTAAACATAATTAACCCCATGAGCTACTGGCTCGTTAAATCGGAGCCTTCTACCTATTCGTGGGACGACCTCGTCAAGGACGGCGGGACGCGATGGGACGGGGTCAGGAACTATCAGGCGAGGAATAACCTCGGAGCCATGAAGAAGGGCGACCTCGTGCTCTACTATCACAGCGGTGCTGCGCCCGGGATTGTCGGAATCGCCAGGGTCGTCAGGGAGTCCTATCGGGACCCGACCGCGGACGACGAGAGATGGGTCGCCGTCGACATAGAACCGGTCAAGCCTTTAAAGAGACCCGTATCGCTCGACGGTATCAAAAAGGAAAAGCGGCTCGGGAACATTTCGCTCATCAGACAGGGCCGTCTATCCGTCATGCCCGTTACGAAGGATGAATACGACGTCATTCTCGGCATGGGGTCGGTAAAGAAATAGCCGTTTTGACAATCCGCCACCTCCCCATTAATGTATCTCCCGATGACTCTCTCCGATTACGAATCCGGTCTCATAGACAAGATGCTGAGCGGGGACCGCGCCTCTCTCGCCCGTCTCATATCGATCGCCGAGAGCAGGCATAAATCCCTACCCGAGATACTTATGCGCCTGGCTCCCGCCATGCGCGAACCCTACATAATAGGCATAACCGGCCCGCCCGGGGCGGGCAAAAGCACGATCACGAACAGGCTCATCCGCTCCTACAGGGATATGGATAAAAAGGTCGGGGTGCTCGCGGTCGACCCGTCGAGCCCCTTCACCGGTGGGGCCATTCTCGGGGACAGGATACGGATGCACGACCACGCGATGGACGACGGCGTGTTCATAAGGAGCATAAGCACGAGGGGGACGCACGGCGGGTTGTCCAGGGCCACGGTCGAGATAACGAAGCTCTACGGGGCGTACGGCATGGATTACGTCATCATAGAGACAGTCGGCGTGGGGCAGACCGAGCTCGACATCGTGGGCGTTGCGGATACCGTACTCGTGGTGCTCGTCCCTGAAGCGGGTGACTCGGTCCAGACGATGAAGGCCGGCCTCATGGAGATAGCCGACGTCTTCATCGTAAACAAGGCGGACAGGGAAGGGGCTGCGCTTATCGCGGCCGAGATCAAGCAGGTCGTGTCCCTCAGGAGGGCAGGCGGCTGGACCCCGTCCGTGCTACTCACGAGCGCGCTCAGCGGCGAAGGGATAGAAGGTATAATCGAGGCGGTCGAAAAACACAGGGATTATCTCTCCGGGAGCGGTAAGCTGATAACGAAGAAAGAGAAAAGGATCGAGGAGGAGTTTTCCGAGATAGTAAGGGGGCTCGTCGACGAGGAGATCGCCCGCAAGCTCGGAGACCCTGAGATAAAGAAGATTTACGACCGCGTAAAAAGCGGGGAAATAGACCCCTACGAAGGCGCCGTGCTCGTCGTCTCGAAAATCATCTGTAGTGCAACCCTATAATTTACATCAGCCTGTCAAAGCTCCGGGCTCGATAAACGCCCGTCCCGTCTGCCCATGTCTTATAACGGCTCTCACGGAATGGTATCATAATCACTATGCTTGAGTCCTTTATCCCCCTGTCCCTTTTCTTCGTCTTCCTTCTCGCCTCAGGCGCTTCGGGTAACGGCCGTTATGCCGGGAAGCGCTGGGACATGGTCGAGAGCCAGATAATTGCCCGGGGCATAAGGAACACCGCTGTCATTCAGGCGATGCTCAATGTACCGCGCCATGAGTTCGTGCCCGAGGAGATGAGGGACGAGGCGTATAACGACAACCCCATACCCGTGGGCATGGGGCAGACTATATCTCAGCCATACATCGTCGCGCTCATGACCGAGCTCCTGAACCCCGCGCGGGGCATGAAGATACTGGAAGTGGGCACGGGCTCCGGCTATCAGTCCGCGGTGCTCGCCGAAACCGGGTGCGACCTCTACACGATAGAGATCGTCGAGAGCCTGGCGCAGAAGGCGCGCCTCGTTCTGGAAAAAATAGGATATTCCAACATCGCTTACAAAATTGGTGACGGATACCAGGGGTGGGAGGAGCACGCCCCGTTCGACGGCATTATAGTGACGGCTGCCCCCGGGCACGTGCCCGCTAAGCTACTCGATCAGCTCAAGGTAAACGGAAGAATGGTCATTCCTGTAGGCGGCGACAGCCAGGAGCTTCAGCTTATCGAAAAGACCGATACCGGGATTACGAAGAAGAGAATAACCGCTGTCCGCTTCGTCCCCATGACGGGCAGGTCGGAATCCTGAGAGTGCTATGCCCGGCCTTTCTGCTTAGTAAAACAACCTTATATGTCCAGGCTCACGTAATCCCCGAGCTCTATCTGCCTTGAGCTCTCCGTGATTATGCCTGTCGAGCAGCCCTCCTTGACCTCGAGCACGACGATCTTCCCTATCAGCGAGCCGGGGATTATTACGTCCTTGTGTGCGTCGGGGTCGTGGGCCTTACGGGGCTGCGTATAGATCGAGAATACGTTTCCGGGCACGACGTTGTTCACTTCGCCCGCGTCTATGTAAACGATGTCTCCCTTGCCGCTAAGCTCCGTATTGTTCTTCGTCTCTACTATGAACCCGTCCACCCTACGGGTGCCCTTCCTCAGAATCACCTCTTTTACGAACGGCTCCTGGGGCCTTACCTTGGCTCCGCGCGTTATCTCGAGGTATGACGAGGTTATTACCGCAGTCGATTTCCTCTTGCCGAGTATCTCCAGGAGCTCGAGCTCGCCTTCTATCTGCACCTTATACCCGATCCTCTGTCCCGTTATCGGATGCAGCACGGGCTTGGATGACCGGAATATAGTGAACTTGTCGCCTACGCCCGCTCCGTTCTTGGAGCCTACGTTCGTAAACACTATGTCCCCCGTGCCGAGGAGTATCTTGGGCGGCTCCGATGTCAGTATGGTGCCCATGTGCTCCCATTCGCCGGGCGTTATGAACCCTTCCGTTCCGCCCCGCGAGTAATAGTAGACAGGCGGCGGCGGCTCGATGTCCTCGAACGATACCTTGTGCGCCTTGGGCTCGACCTTTACAACCGGGATGTCGGGCTGCTGGGCTTTTAGCGCGATTACGTCCCCGGGGTATATGAGGTTCGGGTTGTCTATGTAGGGGTTTATCTCCCACAGCCTCGGCCAGAAGAGAGGGTTGCCGAAGAACCGCCCGGAGATCTTCCAGAGGGAATCCCCCGGCTCCACTACATAAATCGTCGTCCCGTCCTTGGGGGGCGGCAGGCTGCCCTGCGCCAAGGCGATGCCGGTCAGTAGAAAAATTGCCAATAGTGTTCTTAAATACATCCCGTCAATCCTCCGTTAAGATAAGGAATCCGGCCGGGCCGGCTCCGTTCTTAATGCACTATTCAGATTTTACACCCATTTGGGATAAATTGAAAGTATTATTATATTCTTTTAGGCTTTCATATAGAGAACTTATAGACTATACTTAAGAACGCTTGTAAAGTTTGGACAATGTCGGCCCGCGTTTGGCCCTATGGACAACAGGATACTGATAAATATCACGTTCAATGAAACGAGGGTCGCCGTCATGGAAAACGGCGTCGTCGCGGAGCTTTACATCGAGCGAAAGTCCGCGCCGCGTATAGTGGGGAACATATACAAGGGCATCGTCGGGAAGGTCGTGCCGGGTATGCAGGCGGCTTTCATAGATATCGGCCTCGGGAAATCGGGCTTCATATCCGTCGAGGACGTGCACGAGGATTCTCTCTACGAATACTTCCTCGACGGCGGAAGCGAATCCCAGCAGTCGAGAAAACACGACAGGGGGCTCATCCAGGACATACTCCGCGAAGGACAGCACGTCCTCGTCCAGGTGCTTAAGGAGTCGGTCGGAGGGAAAGGGGCGAAGCTGTCGTCCAATATCGGGATACCCGGCAAGTACTCCGTCCTTCTGGGCACGACCGATATAGTCGGGATATCCAGAAAGATAGAGGACCCGGCCGAAAGGGAAAGACTCGCGGAGATCATAAGGAGGATTAAGCCCGAAGGGAAAGGTATTATCGCGAGGACGGCCAGCGTAGGCGTCAGCGCGGATGAGATAGAGCAGGATATACAGGATCTGCTCCGTCTCTGGGAGGACATAAGGAAGAGAAGCGAAGAACAGAAAGCGCCGAGTCTCCTTTACGAAGAGCCCAGGCTCTATATTAAAGCGGTGCGGGATTTCGTCTCGACCGAATACAACAGGATCGTCGTCGACTCCGAGCCCGTGTATCAGGAGGTCACGGCTTACCTCAGGCGCAATTTCCCCGACGCCTCCGTAAGCGTCGAGCTGTATCAGGACCCGGAGCCCCTGTTCTCGAGGTACGGCGTCGAGAGCGAGATAAGAAAGATATTCAATAAAAAGGTCTGGCTTAAATCAGGGGGCCATATAATAATCGAGGAGGCCGAGGGACTCACCGTCGTCGACGTGAATACCGGCAGGTATCAGAGCGGAAAGAGCCAGGAGGAGACCATATATACGCTTAACCTCGAGGCGGCCGCGGAGATAGTGAGACAGATAAGGCTCAGGAACCTTGTGGGCATAGTGGTGGTCGATTTCATAGACATAAAAAACCGGCAGCTCCGCGACCAGATATACGAGGCTTTCGTCGAGGCGCTGAAGCAGGACAGGGCGCGGTCCGCTGTTCTCGAGATGTCCCCCTTCGGGGTTATACAGATGACGCGCCAGCGCGTTAGGGAGAGCTTGCTCACCGAGCTTGCGGAGCCGTGTCCCTACTGCGAGGGCTCGGGCTATCTCAAATCCAAGGACACGATCAGTTACGAAATAATAAGGGAAATAAAGAGCAGGATCGTAAAGCCTTTCGTAAAGAGGATAGAAGTCCAGGCGAGCGCGAAAGTCATACACAGGCTTAAAGAGTTCGAGCACGAAAACCTGAAGCGCCTCGAGAAGGAGCACGGCGTCGCGATCGCGTATAAACCCGTCGAGGGGCGCATAGGCAGGTTCGAGGTCATAGCAGACTGAAGGGCTGGCTATTACCTGGAACACGGCTGTCACAATTCTCAAATTCGGCGCTATTATTAGTTAATAGTTGGATTCGAGCGCAGGGTAGGTTCGCTTATGACTCGTGCACTAAAATACCCGCTTATAATAGCCCTGATATTCCTCCTTGGCTGCGGGGGAGAGGACGGGGGCGAATCCGTAACAACGGATGAGTCCGCTCCTGAAGTTGCGGATGAGCCCGTTACGGAGACGGAGGACGTCCCTGAGGAAGAACCCGCCGACGCCGGGTACTCCCAACCTTCTCTGCCTTCCCTGGGGGAGATAAAATCCGTGAAAATTAACACTCTGTCCGCTAACCCGAGGGACGGGTTTCTGGCCGTAATAGAGTATGACGGTGAGGACATAGGGGGGACGGGTTTTATTTATGACTGGAAGCTCAACGGGAACGATATAACGGGCGCGAGCGAAGAGAAGCTCGAATGGAGGGACGGCTTCAAAAAAGGCGATACGATAACTTTGAGCGTCACGCCCTACAACGACCTCGGCGCCGGCGCGTTGTCTGCCGAGGGGAGCATCACGATACCCAACTCGCCCCCTGTCATTACGTCCGAGCCTGATGCGTCCTTTGAGGAAGGGAGGTTCAGTTACATCGTGGAAGCCCGGGACCCGGACGGCGATCCCATCGATTTCAGCCTCAGGAGCGCACCACGCGGTATGACGATAGAGCCCGCGGCGGGCCTCATTCTCTGGGAGTACGGTGAAAAGGACGCGGGCGATTATAAAGTGACCGTAATAGTCACGGACTCGGAAGGGGCTGAGTCCCGGCAGGAGCTGACTTTATCCATACACCCGCAGCAGGATTCCGGAGCCGTCGAATAGCATGTCAATCGGACCCGGCGCGCCCGCTATTGTTAGCAATCCATGAAATTGTTACACAGCTCTATAAAACACAGGTATATTTTATTTTGTTACGGGTCGTAATTTGTCCCGGTCAAATAATTCAGGTCGGATACGTAGTTATAGCGGGTGACGTCATGAGAAGGTCGTTTCAGGCGGGAATGTTCATAGAAAAGAAGATAGAGACGAAAGCGGAAATGGCTGCTTCCCGGTTCCACGAAAATTCCCCGCGCGTGCTCTCGAGCCCTTCTCTCATTACCTTCATGCAGACGACTTGCGCCGACCTCATGGCCCCGTTCCTCGACCCGACCGAGATGGTCGTGAGCGTGAGGATGGAGATGAACCATCTGGCCTCGACCCCGATCGGATCGACTATAACCGTAAGGGCCGAGATCGACAGGATAGAGGCCAACAAGGTATATTTCAAGATCGATGCATACGACGAGGTCGAGAAGATCGCTACGGGTTACAACGATATGTTCATCATCAACGAAGAGAGGTTCGAAAGGGGTATCAGAAGGAAGCTCGGAGCGGATTCGCAGAAGGCGCAGTCCATGTAACGGCTCACTTCGCTTATATTCGTTGTGAGCTGTTTACTTTCAAATTTTCCCGGCATAAGTAAAATCCCCCCTGTATTTCAATAACACGGACGGAGCGTAAATCATGGCTAAGGGCGTATTGGAAAATTTGTATCACGTGGCGATCGCGGTCAGGGACATCGGCGAGGCGGAGAAGCTGTACGAGAAGGCGCTCGGTCTCAGGGTCGGGCACAGGGAGGTGGTGGAGGACCAGAAGGTGAAGACGACCATGCTCGTACCCGAAAAGGGCGGCGCCGCGGTGGAGCTCCTGGAGCCCCTGAGCGAAGACTCCCCGATCTCGAAGTTCCTCGACAAGAGGGGCGAGGGCATTCATCACATCTGCTTCCTCGTGGACGATATAGAGGCCGCACTCGAAAGGCTGAAGCGCGAGGGCGTGAAGCTCATAGACGAATCTCCCCGTCCCGGCGCATACAATTCGAGGGTCGCGTTCATACACCCGAAGGCGATGAACGGAGTGCTGATAGAGCTCGCCGAGATCGAGAAATAACACTTAACCAAGATGTGATCAATCAACGTCGTTGTGAAGTTTAATCAAATTCTATTAGTGAGAAATCTATTTTTCTTTTAATTTCCTGCTAAGAAAAAGGGGAGCAATTCCAACAAATCGGAGGGATTGTTCGGAGATGATTAAATAGAGAGGGCTGTCTTAATCGAAGCTACAACTTTGACGAACCAGATGAGGGGGGGGTTAGTTTCAATCCATTTGTCCTACATATTATATCCCTCCCCCTGGAGGGGGGAGGGCTAGGGTGGGGGTGTCACCTTTCATTCATTCAATCAAACCGGTACGTGCAGCTTGTCCGGCGCAGTCTCGACGAAGCCGGAAGTCTGTCGAAGGGTGTAGCTTTTACATGACATTACCAAATCGGCGACAGCTGAGCACCCGTGGGTATGCGATTCTCAGCGCCGATTCCGCTAGAAGAAAAAGTAACTGACGAGCGTAATTATGATCCCGCACGCTATGTCGATATAGAGTCCCGCTTTTATCATGCTACTCTGGCGGATCTTCTCGGTCCCGTATACGAGAGCGTTAGGAGGCGTGCCCACCGGCAGCATGAAGCCGCACGATGCGGCTATCCCCACGCTGAGCGCGATCGCCTCGGGCGAATGCTGCATCGTCTCCTGTCCGAGAACGAGGAATATGGGGACCATTATGGCTGCGGTCGCCGTGTTGCTCGCGAACTCCGAGAGCAGGATAACGAACAGCACCGAACCGAGTGTTAGCGGGAACGCGCCGTGTATCGAAAGGCGGTCCCTCACGAGATCGGCGAGGTATTTGCTCGCACCCGTCTCTGAAAGCACTGCGCTCAACACGATTCCCCCTCCGAACAGAAGCAGCACCCCCCAGTCGGTGAACCTTTCTATCTCTTTCCACTTTATAGTGCCCGATACTACGAGCATGAAGATCGCCATTATGGCCACGATGGAATCGAATTCCTTCTCAATTCCAAGCCGTGAGGATACAGGGCCGCTGAATATCCAGAGCGCGACCGTTACGCCGAAAATTGCTGCGAGCTTGTACGTGTTTTTATCTATAGTGATCTGAGTGAGCGCCCCTCCCCGGGAAACTCCTTCCTCAGGCAGCTTTGGCTTTAGCGTGAGATAAAGGACGAATACCATTACAGGCAGAAGGATAACCACGAATGGTACGCCCACCTGGAGCCAGTCCCTGAAATCCATCCCCAGGTTGGCTGCCGTGATCGCGTTGGGCGGGCTTCCCACTATCGTCCCGATGCCCCCGATGCTCGCGGCGTACGCGACTCCCAGAAGTATGAATTCCTCGGTCGATGCCGTGCTCTCTTTCAGGTTGGCTATGAGACCGAGCGCTACGGGAAGCATGATGGCTGTCGTAGCGGTGTTGCTTATCCACATGCTTATGAGAGCGGTGGAAGCGAATAGTCCCAGCACCGAGAGTAGAGAATTCGCCCCCGCGGCCCTCATGATATATCCGGCGATGAGCCGGTCGAGGCTGTGTTTATGGAGGGCGGCTGCCAGGGCAAAGCCTCCCAAAAAGAGAAATATGACAGGGTTTGCGAAATGGCTGAGCGCTTCCTTTACGTCGAATATGCCCGTGAGTACGGCCAGAATAGGCACGAGCAGGGCGGTTACCGTTATCGGCAGGGCCTCTGTGAACCATAGCGCCGCTATGAAAACCAGGATCGAAAGGCCCTTCAGTATGCCCTTGTCGACGGGCAAGAAAAAATATACGGCAAGCGATACAATACCGCTTGTCAGGATTATCAGGTTTTTATTCATCGGAGTGTCGGTGTCAAATGCGGGAGAATCCTGCCTCGGTTGCCTGATAATTTTTCGCTCGATGAGACATGATTAAATCTACTTCAATCTTTGCATTAACGATAGACCTTTCCACATTCTTTTAATCCCTTCCCCCTTGAGGGACGATTGCGATGGACAAGAGCAATCGGTCGCTCTCTCAATACAGCCAGCAATATAAATTAATAAAGCTCGTCATCAGCTGAGTTAAATTAAGGTTAAGGTGGGGTTGTCATTTCGACCACTGCTTCGAGCAAGCGAGAAGTAGGATGCCCTCGGCTGATTGCACATTTACTTCTCAAACTGCATCCGGGTAGTAGAACATAAAACGGGAGAAATCTATCTCTTGCTTTTATTTAATTCCCTCCTTAGAAAAAGGAAGGTTAGGGAGGATTTTTCTTTAATCTGTCATGCTGAACCCTGAATCAAGTTCAGGGCAGGCTCGTTTCAGCATCTCGTAGCTTAAATCGGTAAGAGCTGCTTCCCTTCGACTTTGCACAGGATGGACTAGGCTCAATCTTGCCATTCGGGAAAAACCTATACCTCCCTAATTTTCTCAAGCACCCAGAGTTTCTTCCCCGTCCATCTCCCCCAGCCGGGGACCAGGAGCAGATACCTGCCTTTGAATCTCTCGCCCGACGCTTTTATTACGAGTTTTATACTGTTAACCGCTTCCGTCTCGTATACACCCTCGTCCCATATCTCGAGCGGTCCGCTGCCCCAGCTGTCCCCGGCCGTATGTTGATTGCCCGCGTCCTGCCGGAAACCGGCAGGACCCCTCTCTTCTATGACGATCCTCTTTTCCCTGTATTTGCCGGGGATTTTTTTAGGGACGATCCAATGCCTTGCCTCACCTTTATTTTCGAGGATGAGGTCATAGTGTTTATTCGGGCTCTTGTGCCTGAAGACGACGAACCTAGACATTCCTTTCATGGATAAGTTTCAGCCCGCGGAGAGTGAGGAATTCGTCTACCTCCTCTATAGTCCTGCTTTCTGGCGCTATCAGGCCGGCCACTCCTCCGGTCGCTATGACGCGGGGCTCTGTTTTCATTTCCGATTTTATCTTCGTAACGACTCCGTCGACGAGTCCCGCGTATCCGTGTATGAGCCCCGACTGAATGCTCTCAACTGTTGTCTTCCCGATTATGTTCTCGGGCTTTGCGATCTCCACCCTCGGCAGCTTGGACGCTTCCCGGTAAAGGGCCTCCGCCGAGATCATGAGCCCGGGCGTGATGACTCCCCCCATGTATTCCCCCTTGTCCGACACGCAGTCGAAAGTCGTAGCCGTTCCGAAGTCGACCACTATCACCGCGCTCCTGTATTTATCGTAAGCCGCCACCCCGTTCACTATCCTGTCTGCGCCTACTTCCTTGGGGTTATGATAGAGTATGGGCATTCCCGTCTTTACGCCGGGGCTCACGACGACGGGGTTCACGTCGAAATACGTCTTGACTGCGCTCGATACCGTCGACTGTATCGTCGGCACCACGCAGGAGATTACAGCCCCGTCTATCGAATCCGGGTCGATGTCCCTTATCTTCATCAGCTCCCTGAACAATATGCCGTATTCGTCCGATGTCTTGGATTTGTCGGTGCCTATCCTCCAGTGGCACATTATCCTGCCGCCGTCGAAGACGCCGAAGACAATATTCGTATTCCCTATATCGACCGCGAGGACCATTCTTCTTCTCCGGATCCTACAAGTAAAACCGCATTATTTTTTATTTCAAGCGGGAGGGCGAGCCTGACCGCGTACTCTTCTACTTTAGACCCCACTTTCTCCTGAGCGACCACTCGGAGAATAATAACCCCATTATCAGCATAAAGAATAAAGGGTTGTCCCAGAGGAGGACGGTTTTATATCCGGTTATCGTTTTCTTGCGGGAGTTTTCGATGTCGAGTCCCTCCGGGTCGTCGCGGGTCGTTATATACTTTCCGCCGGTCGCCCCGGCTATGGATTTAAGGAGCTTCAGGTTTGTGGTTACTCCCCTTAATTCGTCCCCGGGCGGCTCTACTATAAAAGACGCTTCCGAGGTCTGCGAGTCGGAAAAATCAGCGCCGTCATCGGGACTGGCGGCGATACCGTATATGCCAGGTTCGGTAAGCATGATTTTTGCCGCGAGCCTCTGCCGCGAGTCCCTTTCGGGCTCGATCTCGGCTGAGGTTCCGTCGGGCAGGGTCAGCCGGGTCTTTACGCGCCCTTCCCCGGATCCGTCCCCGCTCAGGTCCCATATGCCGACTTCGGCATTTTCTCCCGGGCTGTATACGGCTTTGTCCGTCTCGACCCTTATGTCCTTCAATTCCGGGTCGTTGACGAACCAGAGGAAGAGCCTGTTCCAGAATTTTTCATAGAGAGGCGAAACGTCCCCCTCGCTTCCGTAAACGAAATTCCATCTCCAGGACGAGTCGGATAGGAAAGTGGCGGCCTTGCCTGTCCCGACATTGGCTACGGCGAGTATCGGCTCCCCTTCCGGCGAGACCAGGAGCGGGACTGCGTCGGGGCTCATTCCCTCGACCATGTTGAAGCCTTCGAGCTCGGGCATGGCGTTCCACAGCTTCTCGTTCGCCTCCCTGTCGGGCACTATCCTCATTATCGGGTGGTTCTTACCCGCGGAAGTCAGCTTGGGCCGGAACACCTCGCCGCTGATCGTGTCGGTAAGCGTGCGCGCCATGTAACCGAGCTCAACGGGCAGTATTTCCGAGATGGGCGTCCTTCCGTAATTGCCGCTGTCGAAGCTCTTGTTGCCGCCTATCATCAGGAACGCCCCGCCGTCGTTCATCACGTAGTCCCTGATGCTCCTCAGGTGGAAACCGAAGATTCCGTAAGGCTGGAAGTTGAAGTTCTGAAATATCACTACGTCGAATGTCGGGAGCTCGTTTCCGAATATCTCGTTCACGGGGAAAGGAATGAGGCTGAGCTCGTTCTCAGTCGCGAAAACGAGGTCCGAAGGGTCGCGCAAAATGAAAAACGAAACGAGGTCTATGTTCGGGTTCCTCTTGAGCGCCTTCCTCAGGAACCTCACGTCCCATGAAGGGCTGCCCGCTACGTGGAGGACCCGTATCTTGTTTATTATTACGTCGGTGTAGAAGGACTTCCGGTTGTTCTCGGGCACGAGCTCGTCTGTCAAGACAGGTATGGATACGGTATATATCTTTCTCCCGAGCGTTATGGGATTGATTTCGAACTCGGCTTCGCCTTGCTTCGTGTTGGGATCGATGTAGACCTCTTTAATGGAGACGAGCTTGTCTCCTTCGTAAAGCGACACGGGGATTCTCATCCCGGCGGGCCCGCCCGACTTCACTGCGGCGCTTATCGAATAGGGGTATCTCAGGAACGAGACTTCGTTCGAACTGATCTTGTCTATCCAGATGTCGTCGGTCGCGTCTTCGGTGAGGGCGCCGGCCGTGTTGATCCTGAAATCCGCTTTTCCGAGTGCTTCATCGAAGGCGGCATCCGGGGACTGCCGGCTCCCCCCGCCGTCCGATATGATGAGCGCTTCGTCGAGCTCTCCGCGACTCTGCTTTTCGGCGAGCTCGTCGAGGAGCTTGCCCAGGTTCGTGTGCTTGCCCGTGGGTTTCTGCTTCAGTATGGATTCCTGCGAGGAAGGCTTCAGGGTCTCGTCGAAGGTGTAGTAATCGAGCAAAAAATTCTGCCCGAGCCGTGTAAAGAAATCGGCGTTATTGCCGAAAAATCCCCTCACCGATTCGATTCTGCTCCCGCCGTCGTGCCCGCCCGCAAGGTTCATGCTCCAGGACCCGTCCACGACCACAGCGAGGGTCTTCTTTTCTTCCTTGTAGCTCTCTTCCTTGAGAGCCGGGTTCGTCAGTATGAATATAACGGTAATGAAAGCAATCGCGTGGAGCGAGGCCAGGACGATCCTTCTTTTCGAGCTCTTCAGATGCCTCGAGCTCCTGAGCGAGCCATAGACCACTATCGTGAATAAAATCAGTATCAGGGCGATTTCCGCAAGCCCCGGCGGGTTGAGTAGAGCGAATTTGCTTACCGCTGAATCCATCACATTAAATTTACCACACGACTACCCCGTTTTCAGAGCGGACTAGAATACAAGGAGCTTCCCCTCCTTCATTATGAGCTCGCCGTCGACCGCGACCGTGGGCTTCATGACTACACCGTCGAGGTGGCTCGCCACCCTCACCGTGCCGCCCATGCTCTTGTTGTCTCCGAATGCGATGTGTATAGTTCCTATGGCCTTTTCGTCCTCGAGCACACTCCCCGTGATGAGCGCCATGTCGTGCGTCCCTATGCCGAGTTCGGCAAGGTTGAACGCGGGCTTGCCGAACGGGGTCATGATAGAAAGCAGCTTCTCCGCCCCGCGCCCGCCCGTGATCTCTGTCGCGAACCCGTCCTCCACCTTCACCCTTATCACCTCGCCGACGAGCTTGCCTACCCCTGCCATAGAGCCGTCGAATACGACTACCCCGCTCGACCTCCCTTCGAGGGGCGCTACGTAAGCCTCCCCCGCGGGGAGGTTGCTGAAGTCCCCCGGATTGTGGTTGAGCCCCGTATCCGCGTGCCCCTCCCTCCCTTCGACGACGAGATTTATGTCTGTGCCTTTCTCGGTCGTGATCCTCACGTTTGAGCCGCTGCTTATTATATCGGCGAGCTTGTTACTCCTCTCCGCGATGAGCCCGTAGTCGGCGTTCAACGTCCTCACCATCGAGTCTTCCGTTATCCCCGGGAGCGTCGCTATCCTCGCCCCTGCCTTGCTGGCGCTCCTCCTCGATTCCGTGTGACTGAGAGATTTCTCTGTTGGTATGAGCACCGCGTCAAAGAGCTTCATAAATTCACCCACCGGCCCGGGCGGCTCTTCCCCGTTCGACTTCCTGGGTATTATCTCCGTGATGACCGCCTCCGCCCCCAGGCTCTTCGCCGCCTCCCAGAGCGCGTACCCGATTTTTCTTAACGGCTCGTCCGTGATGATGAGCACGTTCTCGCCGCGCTTTACCGCCATACAGTCTCTCACCGCGATCATCGCCGCGCTCTTGAGTTTATCCATCTCTCTTTTCTCCTCCGTCGTTTGTCGTGCGTGAAAAATCCGATATTATAATATGCCCATCCTGCATAGCCCTGCAAATCCTGGCGCTGTATGGAGAGGAGTGAGAATGCCTGATCTCGGCCTCGTGGCCCCTTACTGGAGCGACCTCAAAACGGAAGAGCTCGTCGAAACGGCGAGGCTCGCGGAAGAGCTCGGCTATCATTCCATATGGGTGCCCGAGATGTGGGGTAGGGACGCCTTCTCGATCCTCGGCCTCATAGCGGTTAATACGAAGAGGATAAAGCTCGCGACAGGGATAATCCCTGTCTACAGCAGAAGCCCCGCCGTCATCGCCCAGACGGCTGCAACGCTCGACGAGCTCTCGGGCGGACGCATGATGCTCGGCCTCGGGACGAGCGGCCCTGCCGTGATAGAGAACTGGCACGGCGTCCGTTTCGAGAAGCCGCTTCAGAGGACGAAGGAGTACGTCGAAATAATTAAAATGATCCTTAGCGGAGGCCGCGTCGACTACGAAGGCGAGATATTCTCTCTCAAGGGATTCAGGCTCCAGTTCAAGCCTTTGAGGAGCGATATCCCGGTTCTGGTCGCTGCGATCGGCCCCAGGAACATTCGCCTCGCGGGCGAGTGCGCAGACGGATGGATACCGTTCCTCATACCCAAAGAGGGTTTGAGGGATACCGGGGAGAACCTCCGGGAAGGGGCTCTCTCTTCCGGCAGGGAGGGGGATAGAATCATCGTCTGTCCCTACGTTACCGCTTCGGTTTCGGAGAATGCCGATACCGCAAAAAGCGCCGTGAGAGAGCACATCGCCTATTACATCGGGGGCATGGGGACTTTCTACTTCAATACCGTGTGCAGGTACGGGTTCGGGGACGAAGCCGCTGCGATCAAGAGCGCGTGGGACGGAGGAAAGAAGAGCGCGGCGGTGGAGGCGGTGAGCGAAAGGATGCTCGATTCGCTTTCCGTCTCGGGCTCGCCCGCGCACGGGAGGGCTATGATTGCCGATTATTACAAAGAAGGCGCCGACGTTCCGGTTCTCGTCTTCCCGCCCAAAGCCTCGCGTGAAATTGTGAGAGAGTCCATCATAAGCCTCGCCCCGGGGGCTTAGTATTCGAGGGGTGAATTTAGCATTTTGTCATTCCCGAAATTTTTTATCGGGAATCTTATCTTTTTCTGTCTTTGCGAGGGAGCGTATTATGCGACCGCGGCAATCCCGTTTTTTTCTCATCTGTCATTTCGAGCCGCAGGTGAGAAATCTATCGTTGTCTTGCTGAACTACGGCTCTGAACAAGTGCAAGAACCGGACGCCATAGGAAGAATGCAACGTGTAAATTGTTCCTCGGATATTTTTTGGTTAACCCAAAATATTCAGCATCTCGTTTTTGCCATTTCTCCGACATTCACAGTATCGGCGGCACACAATGTGTGCGCATATACGATTCTTCCGAATCTCCTCTGCCTAACCTGCAAGTGAACCCACCCGTTCGTCCTGCTTGTCCGGCGAAGCTTTCTTGTCGGTTGAATCTCGGCACGTCGCCCGGAGGCTATGAGCCGTAGGGGGAATAGCTGAGTCCGAGGCGAAGACGGAAGCTTGTCGAAGGACGCCGGTCTTCGATCCGCATGAGGCACCCCTCAGCAGCTTATAAAATCTTTCAGGACTCCGCCGTTGCTGAGCTGTCTCAGCTTCTTGAGAGCGCGTCTCTCGATCTGCCTTATGCGCTCCCGGGTCAGGCTGTACCTGTTCCCGATCTCGTCGAGCGTGTAGGACTCGTCGTATCCTATGCCGAACCTCATCCTGAGTATGTCCTCCTCCCTGTCTGTGAGGTTCGAGAGCGCTTCCTCGATCTTTTCTGTCATGGAGACTTTTGCGAGGAGCGTGTCGGTCGCGGGCCTGGTATCGGGAATAAAGTCTATGAAGCTGTTCTTGGCCTCTCCGTTGTTCGGGTTCACGGCGTCGAGATAGACTATATTTGTGGAAGTGGCTTTGATCACCTTGTTGACTTTCTTTACGCTGAGTCCGGCTTCCTGCGCTATGTTCTCTATGTCCGGGTTCTCGCCGTTCTCGTGCCTGAGCATGTTGGCCGTCCTCGTAATTTTATTCGCCTGCTCGAGCACGCGCACGGGGATCCTTATCACCCTCGTCTGGTCGAATAGCGAGCGCGTTATGCTCTGGATTATCCACCACGAGGCGTAAGTCGAAAACCTGTAGCCCTTCGACGGGTCGAATTTCTCGACAGCTTTAATAAGCCCGATATTGCCTTCCTGTATTATGTCCGCGAGCGGGAGTCCTCTTCCCATATAGTTCTTCGCTATGCTTATCACGAGCCTGAGGTTCGATTTAATGAACTTGTCCTTGTTGTATATCTCTTTGTTCCTGTACGCCCTCAGGAGCGCGGACATCCTGTTAAGGGTCATCTTTAAAGAAACGTGAGTCCCGCCGGTTTTGCCGCGCCGCTTCGGGCTCTTGCCGTTCTGTCGGCAATCGCAGACCTTCTGCACTTTAACTTTGCCGCTCAGTTTCTCCGTAAGCTCGTTTATGTAGGCTTCGAGCTTGCGGGCCCTCGCGTTATATTTTTTTATCTTGGTCGCTATTCGGAGTTCATCTGTTGCGGTTAGAAGCGATTCCGTCCCCACTTCTCTGAAATACGATTGGAGGAGCTTGTAGTCCTCGTCTGGGATCACCCTTTGTTTCCCGTTGCTTTTCCCAGTGGTTGTTACGCTCATGATATTCTGCTCGTAAGCGTAATCACCCGGCATCGATTTCTGACTGCCGAAATCATGGTTGCCCATCAAACCGCCCGTCATTAAAGCATGAGATGATTCTTTGATGTTCCGACCCATTTGAATATCCTCCGATTTTTTAATCCTCGGACTGTTTCAGATGCAATGTTCATGCCATAAAATAAATATTTAATACAATAGCCCGTGATCATTAATTAATCTCATCCACGGCCGGGTGCCGGCTTCCCCGGCTGCGTCTCCGGCTAATGACAAAAAATGTCATTGTGCGGATATTCGGCCGGAAATTGAACGCAAAAAGTGTTGGCGGCGGTTACCAAAAATATTACGCCTTCCGCCTCGATTCGGTCTGCCGGCGGACATAAGGCGATCGTCCGCGTGCTCCGCCGTGAGCGGAATAAGAGATCTCTACAGGGCGGTCCGTACTGCATAACGGGTATATAAGGTTTATTGACAACACCTTCGATTAAAGTAAATATTAGCGGGGTCGGTAGGAAAACCACCGGGAATTTTTCTATCGAAAAAATTATTTCGCGGGGGCGTATCGGATGAAAATTCTTCTAACGGGCGGCGCCGGCTTTATCGGCTCCTGGGTTGCCGAAGCATATATTAAGGAAGGACACGAAGTACATATACTCGATGACCTCTCGACCGGGAGGATGGAGAACATTCCCGAGGGAGCGTCTTTCACGAAGTGCGACATAAGGGATGAAGACGCCGTGCGCGCGGCTTTTACCCAATTCCGCCCGGATGCGGTAAACCACCACGCGGCCCAGATCGACGTGAGGAAATCGGTCGAGGACCCCGCGTACGACGCATCGGTTAACATAATCGGGACGATCCGCCTCCTCGAATCCTCCATCAGGAACGGCGTAAAGAAGTTCATATTCGCATCGACCGGGGGGGCGATTTACGGCGAGCCCGCCAACATTCCTGCCGATGAAAAGACACCGCCGATGCCGATCTCCCCGTACGGCACGTCGAAATACGCTGTCGAGAAATACCTCGAGTATTACAGGTACATATATTCACTTGATTACGTCGCGCTCAGATACGCGAACGTCTACGGACCGAGACAGAACCCGCACGGAGAGGCGGGGGTGATCGCCATATTCTGCAGCCGCATTCTTTCGGGACAGCCCTGCGTCGTGTTCGGGGACGGCAATCAGACGAGAGACTACGTCTATGCGGGAGACGTCGCAGGCGCAAACCTCTGCGCCCTTTCGTCTCCCTCCGGGAGCTACAACATAGGCACGCAGATCGAGACTTCGGTGAACGGTCTCATAACCGAGCTCGAAGCCGCCTCGGGAATAAATTTCCCGGTTAACTATGCGGACGCGCGGCCTGGAGAGGTCGGCAGGATAAGCCTCGACGTGAGGCTCGCGGGCAGGGTCCTCGGCTGGGCGCCGAGCGTCTTTCTTGCCAAGGGCATAAAAAATACCTGGGAGTGGTTCAAGGCCGGCCGCTCCGGAACGGATAAAAATTAAGAGACGTCCGGGTGTCCCGGTTGCAGGCGTACGAGGAAGTCACCGGAGCCCCCGCGGCCGATTGCGAAACCGGGCTCTTAGTGTATCCTTAAACACCTCGGAGGTTAAATTAATGAAGAAGAAAGAAGATTTTCTCTACGACGTGAGGGTTGCCAACAGGCATATCAGAGAAGGCGTGATCACGAAAAAAGACTACGACAAGTATTTAAGCAGCCTTCCCGACGTCGAAGACAAGAGCGAGCCTCTCATAATCGAGGATGAGAATGAAGAGGGCCGGGCGGAGACCGGGCGTGAAGAGGAATGAATTCGATGAAATGGGACTATAAGGTAATTTCTGTAGACAAGCTTTTTCAGGGCAGCGAAGACCACGATATAGCGGTATCCAAAGAAGCCGCAATGGCCAGAAGGAACAAGGTAGGTCACGGCATGGAAAACACGCTTAACGAGCTCGGAGAGGAGTCCTGGGAGCTCGTCGCGATAGCCGGGGATTTCGGAATTTTCAAAAAACCTAAAAATTAAGATATGTGGCCGCTTCGTCCGCGGACCGTCTCATTCCCATTCGATCGTGCTCGGGGGCTTGGTCGATATATCGTACACGACCCGGTTGACGCCCCTCACCTCATTGATAATGCGGACCGATATTTTTTCGAGCAGGTCGTAAGGTATGCGCGCCCATTTGGCCGTCATTCCGTCCAGGCTCGTTACCGCCCGGAGAGCGATTACGTTCTCGTACGTCCTCTCGTCACCCATCACGCCTACGGTCTTGACGGGCACGAATACGCAGAACGCCTGCCATATGTCGTCGTAGACCCCGCCCTTTTTTATCTCTTCGATGAATATTCTGTCGGCCTGCCTCAGTATACCGAGCCTCTCCTCGTCGATCTCTCCTATGATCCTGATGGCGAGCCCCGGCCCCGGGAACGGATGGCGGCCGAGTATCTCGTCCGGCACACCGAGCTCGCGGCCCACTTCCCTCACCTCGTCCTTGAACAGCTCTCTCAGCGGCTCGATCAGCTCGAGGTTCATCTTTTCCGGGAGCCCGCCCACGTTATGGTGGGACTTGATTGTCGCCGACGGGCCCTTCACGCTGACGCTTTCTATCACGTCCGGATATAGTGTCCCCTGCGCGAGGAAGCGGGCGTCCTTGATCTTGGACGCCTCCTCATCGAAAACGTTCACGAACTCCTCGCCGATGATCTTTCTCTTCTTCTCGGGGTCGGTAACGCCGCGGAGCCTTCTCAGGAACCTCTCGCTCGCGTCCACGTGCACCAGGTTGAGGCCCATGTGTCTGAACGACTCAACTACATCCTCCGCTTCGTTCAGTCTCAGGAGCCCCGTATCCACGAATATGCAGCGGAGCCTGTCCCATATGGCGCGCTGTATGATTACCGCGGCGACGGCGGAGTCCACTCCGCCGGACAGGCCGCATATGACTGTCGCGTTCCCCGCCTTTTGCCTTATATCCTTTATCGCGGTCTCGACGAAGGACTTGGGAGTCCACTCCCCCTTGCAGCCTGCGATCTTGAATAAAAAGTTCGATAATATTTCCCTGCCGAATTTCGTGTGGACGACCTCCGGGTGGAACTGGGTCCCGTAGATTTTCATCTCACGGTTCTTCATGGCCGCCCTCGGTGAGTTCTCGCTCTCCGCAATGGATTCGAAGCCGGGCGGCAATTCGAGCACGCGGTCTCCGTGAGACATCCAGATGTCGCTCTTGTCCGGGATCCCGCTCAGGAGGTCGAACCCGTCCGTTATCGTGAGAGTCGCAGGACCGAACTCCCGCACCTTCGACCGCTCGACGATCCCGCCCAGGAGCTGCGCCGCGAGCTGCATCCCGTAGCATATTCCGAGGATCGGTATTCCGAGCTCGAAAAGACCCTTGTCCACGGTCGGGGAGTTATCGTCCCAGACGCTCGCCGGGCCCCCGGACAGTATCACGGCCTTAGGTTCCGTTCTCTCTATTTCTTCGAGCGGCGTGCCGTAGGGCTTTATCTCCGAATACACGCCCAGCTCCCTTATCCTGCGGGCGATCAACTGCGTATACTGGGAGCCGAAATCGAGTACTAGAATAGTTTCACGCATATTGCCTGTAGTAGTGCATTATCGTTTCCGGGATTGGTGCGACGGTAAATAATGAGCTTCGGACCGGCGAATTATTCGATCCTGTAATTGGGCGCCTCTTTCGTGATTATTACGTCGTGGACGTGGCCTTCTCTGAGTCCCGCGTTGGTGACCTTTATAAACTTCCCGTTGCTCCTGAGGTCATCTACTGTCCCGCACCCGGTATACCCCATGCCGGCCCTGAGCCCGCCGATGAGCTGATAGACTGTGCCGCCTATCGGCCCCCTGTAAGGTATCCGCCCCTCTATCCCCTCGGGCACGAGCTTTGAATCTATCATGTCGTCGCCCAGGTTCTGCGCGTACCTGTCCTTGCTGCCCTTCTTCATGGCCTCGATCGAACCCATTCCCCTGTATACCTTGTACGTCCTGCCCTGAAACAGTATGACCTCGCCCGGGGCCTCGTCCGTCCCCGCGAACAGGTTCCCTATCATCACCGAATGGGCGCCTGCCGCGATAGCCTTGACTATATCGCCCGAGTATTTTATCCCCCCGTCGGCGATTACCGGTATTCCGTGGAGCTCGGCTACCCGCGTGACGTCCTGTATCGCCGAAACTTGCGGAACTCCGATGCCAGCTATAACGCGGGTAGTGCATATGGAGCCCGGTCCTACGCCTACCTTCACGCCGTCGGCGCCTGCCTTGATGACAGCGTCTGCGCCTTCCCCCGTTCCGATGTTCCCGGCGATCAGGTCTACCTTGGGGAAATTCGACTTCGTGGATTCTACCGCGTCTATAACCCTCTTCGAATGGCCGTGGGCCGTGTCTATCACGATCACGTCGCACCCGACCCCGATCAGCGCTTCTATCCTTTCTTCCCTGTCGGGCCCGACGCCTACGGCTGCCCCGCACCTGAGCCTTCCCATGAGGTCCTTGGACGCCGTCGGATATTTCTCTATCTTCTCTATGTCCTTCATCGTAATAAGCCCGCGGAGCCTGAACTCCTTGTCGACAACCGGGAGCTTCTCTATTTTGTATTTGTGGAGGAGTTCCTTCGCCTCTTCGAGCGTGGTCCCTTCGCCCACCGTTATTAGCCTCTTCTTGGGGGTCATGATCTGCTCGACCCTGAATTCGAGATTTTTCTCGAACCGCAGGTCCCTGAAGGTAATAATTCCCAGGAGCGTATCGTCTTCCTTCGTGACCGGGAGGCCCGTGATGTTCTGCTTGAGCATTATTTCGAGGGCGGCCCTGACCTTGTGCTTGGGCCTTACGGTGAGGGGGTTCACTATCATTCCGCTCTCGTACTTTTTAACTCTCTTGACTTCCGCGGCCTGGTCCTGAATGTCCAGGTTCCTGTGTATTATCCCGATACCGCCTTCCTGGGCCATGGCTATAGCGGTGCTCGATTCAGTGACCGTATCCATGGCGGCGCTGATGAGCGGTATGTTGAGCTTGATATTCCGGGTGAGCCGGGTGGATACGTCGACCTCGTTCGGCAGTATCTCCGAATAGGCCGGCACTAAAAGAACGTCATCGAAAGTTAGACATTCTTCCACGTTTTCAACGCGCATAAAAATTTTCCTTTTTACCTTTTGGATGCAGCTCTTCTGGAAGCGGTCTTTACCGGAGCTTTCTTCTTCCTGCTCGCCGCGGGCGGGGCTTTTTTCTCTTCCGCTACGGCTATAAGTCTTGCCGGCGTTTTAACGATCTCTATTATCTTCTTTCTCATTTCCGGCAGCGTCACGCCGAGCTCTATCTCGATTTCCTGGTCTTTTTCTCCAAGGTTTATGAATACGGGCAGCACGCCTACGTAAGTCTTGGCATCGACCCTCTCGAACCCTAGGGCCTTGAGTAATTTTTTAGGGAGGGCGGGGAATTCGAGAGTCGCGATTTCCGCCGTTTCCTGAGGCAGGAGGCCGTCCTGACTTACACTGATCTTTAGACGGGTCGATTTCATATATTCCCTCACCTTGCGGAGATGATAAACATCCCTTCCGTGTTTGATAAATGCTTAATTATACGCCCAACTTGAATTTCTGTTTTTCCCAGAAATCAGACTGAAAGGTAAAGCCCTCTTATCCGCTATTAAGCTAATTATTGTAATTGATTCTGGAAGATTTATCAAGCGGAAGACGGCTCCGGAGCCGTGCCGCTCGATTATTCAGGGCGGTCTTTACACCCCGCCCGCTCACTCATAACCGGCGACCTCGAGGTCATATTTGAGGCCGAGCATCCTCCCTGAAGCCGGGAATACGGTGTAAAACGGAATGGACTCCCCAGGCTGTATGTTCGAATTGAGCCCGGCGAGCTTCTCGGCGTTGTAAAAATCTACATCGCCTGACCTCTTTTTGAGTTTGAGCAGCGTGTCCTGGAGCGGAGATACCCTGAGTTCGTTTTCGGTGAAGGTATTGCCGGCATATACGACGTTATCATAAACGATCTGCCCTTCCGATATAAATTCACTCCTGATTTTTATGTAACTGACCGGGTGTTCGGATTCATTCGTAACGGTTCCTGATACGACGTACATAGGTCCGTTCCTCGTATCGAGCCATTTACCCCCGTGCGCGGTTATCATGATATCGTGTTTCAGAGACCCGGTTATGCCGACGGGGACGAGCGAGCTCACCAGCCTTTCTATCCTGTCGGCGCTCTCCTTGGGGATAATTCCTGTATTCGAGAGGATGATATAAGAAGCCCCGACTATCACGGCAAATACGATCAGCGTGAGGAGCGTGTATGCCGCTCTCGCAAAAAAACCGCCCCCCTGTCTCTCTCTCGTCGGATGGATCCTGAACGTGTCGCGATACGAGGGGCCGGGCGCGCTCCGGTAGCTCCCGGCCGCGTGCGCGCTCCCGGCGAGGACGTCCATGTCCACGCTCAGGTTCTCGGGGGAATGTCTCACATACGCCCTTTCCTTTGGCCGGGTTTCCTCCCCGACGGTATCCGACACCGCCACGACGTGGGTCGCCTCGTCCTTCATTATCATGAGCTCGTCGTCAGTACCTTCGTCTTCGAACATCCTGGGGACCCTGCTGACGGCGTCGACCGGCTCTTCGTTTATCCTGAGACTCTCCCAGTTAAAATCCGATTCCTGTCTTTTCGTGTCCCGGTGATCTTCTATCCTGAAGTCGTCAGTGGTCCTTTCGGTCTTGCTGATGTTTACGAATTCCTCCCAGTTCCCCTCGTCTCTGGGCGCCGGTTCCGCATCACGAACGCCTTCGTGTTCGTTACTCCCGCCGTTGTGCATCTCTTTTTCCGCTGTTTTAGTTCCCTCGCTGTTTATCGGATACCTGAATTCGAAACCTTCTACTGCCTCTCCGCCGAAGCTGTCTTCCATCCGGACGAGTGTGATGTGACCGCACTCGGGGCATCTGACATCGCTCCCTGCGGGCCTGATGCCGCCCTCGTCTGGATCGAAATTTTTCCCGCACTTTTCGCACTGAATTGTCACGGCCTGCCCTTTGCTTATATATTTCTAATGATATGAACTCGTTACATTGTAAAAACTAATGCTATCTTTACCAAAGTCAATACATGGAAATATTGATTGTTATTTCCAGATACCCGCCCACCCCGGGGTCCTGTGAAAGTCGGTGTATACACTGTCAATTATGCTATCCTCTAAAATTATATCTAATATGTGATATCCGTTTTTAACCCGGTTCAATTTATGCGTTCACTCTTTCTCTGCATTCTTGCCGTCCCGATAATCACTCCCGCCTTGGCGGGCTCCCCTGACGAAGGTGCGTTGGAGAGGGCCCAGTTTCACATGGGGACTTACGCCCGCGTGCTCATTTACGGCGGGACAAATGCGGACGCCGATGCCGCCTTTTTAAAGATAAAGAAGCTCGACGCCCTGCTCTCCGATTATGATCCCGGCAGCGAGATATCGGAAATAAACGGAATGGCCGGGAAGGGCACTCTCAAGGTCAGCCCGGAGGTTCTGGAAGTGCTGAAACAGGCCATCTACGTCGCCGGGGAGACGGACGGCGCATTCGACCCTACGATCGGCGCTCTGACTATCGGCGTTTATCGGTTCGGGCGGGAAGGAGCCGGGGTCCCGACCGACGAAGAGGTGCGGAGAGCGAAATCCCTTGTCAATTACCGGGAGCTCCTGATTACGGGAGAAGAAGTCTATCTTGAAAGAGAAGGCATGAAGCTCGACCTTGGCGGGATTGGCAAGGGGTATGCCGTCGAAAAAGCTGTCCGTGAGCTTAAGCAAAGGGGAATTAAAAGGGGCATGGTCTCGCTCTCGGGCGACATCAAGGTTTTCGGCAACGATATAGAGATAGGGATTCGTGATCCGAAACGAGAAGGGACTATAGCTTCGTTTCATACGGGCACTCACGAGCTCGCCATATCGACGAGCGGGGGATACGAGAGGGTCATAGACCCTATGGGGAAGGTCTATCACCATCTCCTCGTCCCCGCTTCCGGGAAGCCCGGCAGGGATTTCCTTTCCGTCACGGTAGTTCTCGAGGGGGACAGCGCTCTGGCCGATGCCTTCGCTACGGCTCTTTTCGTAATGGGGAAAGACAAATCCGTCGAGTTTTTAAAAAAGCATCCCGAGATCGGGGTCTTCGCCGTCATGCCTGATCGCGAAGTCTACTGCAACGAAAGCATGAAAAGACTTGTCCGGGGTTTAAGATGCGATGATAATTGAAAAACGAGCCTTCCCTCTCCCTTTCCGCCATGTTCCCGGCGGACGGATGCCGTGGGATAAAGGCGTGTCCCGACTGGATTTTACGGCGCGCTCAACTCTAATTTGACAAAACAGGGCTGTCGCTTATATTGTAAGTCGGATAACCTTGGTAAAAACATAAGCGATTTCAATTATTTCAGGGTTGAGGTAGAAGAAAACATGCCAATCAGTTCCATAGAAGAAGCCCTTTCAGATATCAAAAGCGGCAAAATGGTCATACTCGTCGATGACAAGGACAGGGAGAACGAGGGCGACCTCGTCGTCGCTGCCGAGTACGCGACTCCCGAAACCATAAATTTCATGGCCAAGAACGGCAGGGGTCTCATCTGCCTCGCGCTCACCAAGGAGAATGCGGACCGCATAGGCCTCCAGCCCATCAAGCCCGAATACAACCCCGTCCCTCAATACACGGCGTTTACCATCTCGATCGACGCCAGCCACGGCATAACGACCGGTATCTCGGCATACGACAGGGCCTCCACCATACGCTACGCCATATCCGACGATTCAAAGGCTGAGGATTTCATACGCCCCGGACACGTATTCCCCCTCATATGCAGGAAGGGAGGAGTGCTCGTCAGGGCGGGGCATACGGAGGGATCAGTCGACATAGCACGCATGGCGGGGCTCAAGCCCGCCGCCGTGATATGCGAGATAATGAACGATGACGGGGATATGGCAAGACTTCCCGACCTTGAAAAATTCGCGGAAACGCACGATATAAAGATTGCCTCGATTGCAGACTTGATCAGCTACCGTCTGAGGGCCGAGAGCCTCGTGAGGAGGGCGGCTTCCGCCATAATCCCGACCGAGTACGGCGAGTTTCAGATCATCGTATACGAGAGCGACATCGACCCCCAGCACCATGTCGCGTTCGTCAAGGGCGTAATAGACCCCGAAAAGGACGTGCTCGTCAGGGTGCATTCCGAATGCCTCACGAGCGATGTTTTCGGCTCGCTCAGGTGCGACTGCGGGTCCCAGATAAGGCAGGCCATGAAGATTATCAACGACGAGGGTACGGGTGTTATACTTTACATGAGACAGGAAGGGCGGGGCATCGGCCTCATTAACAAGATAAAGGCCTACGCTCTCCAGGACGACGGATTCGACACCGTCGAGGCGAACGAGGTTCTGGGTTTCAAGCCCGACCTCAGGGACTACGGCATAGGGGCGCAGATACTCCTAGACCTGGGCGTCAGGAACATGAAGCTCCTTACCAACAACCCGAAGAAGATAAAGGGGCTCGAAGGGTTCGGACTCCAGATAGTCGAGCGTGTGCCCATAGAGATACCGCCCAACGGAAGGAACTCGTCGTATCTCAAGGTCAAGAAAGACAAGCTCGGACACCTTCTTTCGATGGTCGACTGAAGAGGAGATAAAAATGCCTAAAAAATACGAGGGGAACCTCGACGCCAAGGGGCTGAGGTTTGCGGTCGTGGTCAGCAGGTTCAACGATTTCATAACCGAAAGGCTCGTGAGCGGCGCTCTCGACGTGCTGTACAGGCATAACGCCTCGGATGAAGATATAGACCTCATCAGGGTCCCCGGATCGTACGAGCTCCTCTACGCGGTAAAGAAAGCGGCCGAGAGGAAGAAGTACAACGCGATAATCGTACTCGGGGCTATTATCAGGGGTGAAACCCCGCATTTCGATTACCTCTCGTCCACGGTGACTTCGACGATAGCCACGATAAGCCTCGGAATGGACGTCCCTGTCGCCTCGGGCGTTCTCACGACCGAAACGGTCCAGCAGGCGATAGAAAGGGCGGGGTCCAAGGCCGGGAACCGCGGAGCCGAGGCCGCTTATTCGGCGATCGAGATGGCTAATCTCACTAAAATTCTTTCCCGAAAAGGGTAGATGTCTTCCAGATGGGTATAAGGAGACGCGCGAGGGAACTAGCGCTCCAGTTCCTCTATCAATACGATGCGTTGACCGAGTCTTCAGGCGAGCCCCCCTCGCCCGAAGAGCAGCTTGCTCTATTCTGGGAGAGGAGCGATTCGCCGGTACCGGATGATATGAAAGAATTTTCTTCCGTTCTCATACTCGGCGCCTGCAAGAACATCACGCACATCGATGATATCATCGGCAGGTTCTCGGAACACTGGAGGCTTTCGAGGATGTCGAAAATAGACAGGAACATACTCCGCCTTTCGATATACGAGCTCCTTTATTTGAGCGGCATCCCCCCCGCCGTTACCATAAACGAAGCGGTCGAGCTCGGGAAAAGGTTCGGCACCGAGGAATCTGGCTCTTTTATAAACGGGATACTCGATAAGATCAGGATCGCACGGGACAAAGGTGAGCTGTAAATGATAAAAGAAGCGATAGCTAAAGTCGTAGAGAGGATCGACCTCGAAGAGCACGAGATGTCCGAAGTCGTCGAGATGATGATGGAAGGTGAAACAACCCCTTCCCAGATCTCGGCCTTCCTCGTCGCTCTCAGGATGAAAGGCGAATCGGTCGCGGAAATAACAGGGGCAGCAAAGGTAATGCTGGACAAGGCGACCAGGATAAATTCGAGGCACGAGGTATTAGTCGACCTCTGCGGGACTGGAGGGGACAGGCAGGGCACTTTCAATGTCTCGACCGCGGCGGCATTTGTTGTCGCGGGCGCGGGCGTGCCTGTCGCCAAGCACGGGAACCGCTCTGTGTCGAGCTACGTGGGAAGCGCCGACGTCCTCGAAGCCCTGGGAGTCGATATAAACTATTCTCCGGAGGTCGCGCGGAATTGTCTCGACGAGACAGGTATAGTTTTTCTATTCGCCCCGCTTTACCATCCCGCCATGAAGAACGTCGCCGGACCCAGGAAAGAGATAGGCGTGAGAACGATATTCAACATCCTGGGCCCCATCGCGAACCCGGCGGGGGTCAGGCATCAGGTCGTGGGCGTTTATTCGGAAATGCTTCTCGACCCCATGGTAAAGGTGCTCCGCAACCTCGGCCATAAGAGCGCCATGGTCGTTCACGGATCTGACTCGATGGACGAGATAACGGTCACGGGCAAGTCGGTAATAGCCGAGCTCAGGGACGGAATGGTGAGGAAATATCAGCTCGACCCCTCTGATCTCGGCATAAAGAGATGGAGCGCAGGCGATCTCAAGGGCGGCCGCACGGCGAAGGAGAACGCGCGTATCCTCAAGTCGATACTCAAAGGCGAAGAGAGAGAAGCAAAGAGGGACATAGTTTTAATAAACGCTGCAGCCGCGATCTATGTGTCCGAGACGAGCCCCGACATGAAGGAAGCGCTCGAGAGGGCCGTCGATTCCATAGATTCCGGGAAGGCTCTCTCGAAGCTGGACGGGCTCGTGAAGTTCACTAAAAATAAATGACGGTATCGCTTGCGGATATGATTCTCGACAGAATTCTTGAAAACAAGAGGTCGGAAGTAAAAAAGTCGAAGGAGACGCGCACGCTCGCATCGATCGAGCGCGAGCTTAACGGCGCGCTTCCGGCCCGTGATTTTTATAAGGCCCTCGTCGACGGTGCCCGCATCAGGATAATCGCCGAGGTAAAAAAGGCATCGCCTTCCAAGGGGGTATTGAGGGGAGACTTCGATCCCGTGAAGATCGCGCTCGGCTACGAGAAAGGAGGCGCTGCGGCTTTGTCGGTCCTCACGGACGAGAAATTCTTTATGGGGAGCCTCTCGTATCTTCGGGCGATCGGAGAGGCAGTCGATATCCCTCTCCTGAGGAAGGACTTCATCATCGACCCCTATCAGGTCTACGAGGCGAGGCTTTACGGGGCGGACGCCGTCCTCCTCATCGTCTCGGCCCTTGCACAGGACGAGCTTAAGGAGCTGCTCGGCCTCGCTCACTCTCTCGGCATGAACGCTGTCGTGGAGGTTCACGACGAGAGGGAGTTGGATATGGCGCTTGACGCCGGGAGCAGGATAATCGGAATAAACAACCGGGATTTGAGGACGTTCGAGGTCGACCTCGGAGTTTCCGCCAGGCTCTCGCGGAATATACCTGAAGGAGTGATTGCTATCGCCGAAAGCGGGATAAGCTCGCGCGATGATATAAAGAAGCTCATGGCGCAAGGCGTCCGTGTTTTCCTCATAGGCGAGACGTTCATGAAGGCTGCCGACCCCGGCCTTGAATTAAAGAACCTCCTCTCGTCCCTTCAATCTTCCTAATCCATCAGCTGTTCGTCTTTCGCACACGCTGTGTGGCGCAGAACCTGCGCTCGTATACGATTCTCCTGTACCTCTTCTGCATAAATCAGCAACGAAGCACAACCCGTTCGTCCTGAGCCTGTCGAAGGGTACAGTTTTTATTCCCTCTCCCCACTGAGGGAGAGGGATAGGGTGAGGGGGTATATCGGTATTTTGTCTCCCTTAATTACTTTTCTGAGCAACGGTTCTGAGCAAGTAACGGATTCGAACGAGTAACAGTTGCGAACGAGTGAGCAATTGGTCACAGCTGGCTGATTGCAACGATGCTTATGCCTGGGAACACCCTGACGAAGCCAATACAATCCGGACTCTTCAGGCTGAATACGCAGACATTTATGTGCATGGGATGATCTATCGAAGTCAAAATAAACTGGTCTCTGACGGCTGAGTGCACAAACCTTTTTTGCTCTCCGCACTATTGAATCAGAAGCCAAATTAGCAAGAAACGGACGCCATTGGCTGAATCCAATGATCTAACTATTCTTTGCATATTCATTTATCAAGCCGAAATATTCAGGGTCTCGTCTTTTTCATGAGATTGCCGCGGCTCCTTTGGAGCCTCGCAATGACAGGTAAAGAAAAGATCGCGCCAAGCCTGTCCTGAGCAAGGTCGAAGTAATGGCACTCCTACTGAAACGAGTCATAACTCCGTAGGAGCGGCTTCCAGCCGCGATTCCTTTCATCACCTCCTTCTGCCGTCTGTGTGGTTCTTGAGTAAAGTGTAAACGCAACCAAAAAATATCCTATCATTCGGCCCCATCCGATATATAGTTTTATAAAATGCCACAGGGTAAGAAAAGGAAAAATCCCGTACTCGCGCTCGTGCTTTCGGGTTTGCTTCCGGGACTCGGGCAGCTATACAACAACCAGATACCGAAGGGGCTTGTCTTCTTTGCGCTCAACATCGTCCTCAGCTTTTTTTCTTACGAACCTTTTGTCTACTTTCTGAAATCCTGGGGGTCGTTTCAGGATACGCCTCCCGATATGTCTCAGCTCCTCAAACTGCTTATTTACTCCGCGGCGGCGACCGTAATACTGATAGCGGCCATGATCGACGCTAAGAAGAGCGCTGATAAAATAAATGACCTGAGTGTGGCGACCTGACCGGTTTTTTTTCTTTATATTATGCCGGCTGCGTCTTGACAATCATTCTCTTACGAGATTATTATTTCGTGTAGTTTCTTGGTGCTTTTTCAACGGAGCGCGGGAGCTTAAACCGCCTTACACCTTAATCCTTCTGATCTGATGTGGAGATTCGATTTGCCAAGCTCGAAATCTGTGATTCTGTATGCCATCATCATTTTATCCGCACTGGTTCTCTCCTGCTCTCACGGCCTTCCCGAATTAAACCCCTACAAGGAAGCGTCCTCCGCCCCCGGGGTGGAATGGAAGCCATCCGAAAAGGAGTTACGTGAATCGTTTCAGCTCGAAGAATTGCCGGCAATACCTGAGGACCTGAAATCCGATTCCGGGAACCTCGACCTCTCACAGCTCGTGGACGTCGCGCTTATAAACAACCCTACCACGCAGGTGGCATGGGAGGACGCGAGGGCAGCCGCAGCCGCCTGGGCTGAATCGAGGGGTCTCTACTACCCGCATATTGGAGGTACTGCTAAATACGCTTATGCCAAAGGAGGCGGATCGTCGGTTGGGACCGATCCCTATCAGGAGCAGTACGGCAATGTCGGTCTTACCCTCAATTATCTTCTTTTTGATTTCGGGGGACGCGAAGCAGAGATCGACGCCGCCCGCCTTGCGCTTATTAACGCGAACTGGAACCAGAACCAGGCGATCCAGAACGTGCTTCAGGCCGTAGCAGTGTCTTTTTACAACTACATAGGCAGCAAGGCGCTTGTAATAGCGGACGAAGCGAGTCTTGAGGACGCCAGGACGAGCCTCGACGCCGCCAAGCTAAGGCTCGAGGCTGGCGTTGGCACTCTTCCCGACGTGCTCCAGGCCCAGGCGCAAATGGCCCAGGTCGAGCTCGATCTCGTCGACGCGAAGGGGAACGTGGAGATAAATCGCGGTTTGCTCGCGACCTCTGTGGGCTGGCCTGCGAACACCGTATTCGACGTGGACGGCGATCTGAGCGAGCTGCCCGTCGCTGCGATAAGCGATAATGTCGACAACCTCATAGCGCTCGCGATGAAGAACAGGCCGGACCTGGCAGCGGTCCAGGCGACGGTCAGACGCAGGGAAGCGTTGTTATGGGAAGCCAAATCCCAGTTTTTCCCCGAAATCTCCGCCACTGCCCAGCTCCTCAGATGGTGGGTGAGGCCGGAAGGGGAAGACAACGAGTTCTTCACGAACTATCTGGTGGGGCTTCAGCTTCAGATGCCGATATTCCAGGGATTTCAGATTTTGAACTCCGTACGCAGAGCTAAAGCACAGCTCGAATCCGCGCGCGCCGCGCTCGAGCTCCAGGAGCAGATCGTCATAAACGAGGTCTGGAATTCTTATTACACTTTTACCACGGCCGTCCAGTCGCTCCAGGCGGCCGACAGTCTCGTCGCGAGCGCCGAGGAGTCCTATAACGCTTCGCTTGCCCGTTTTAAGGCGGGCGTAGGCGATATCGTGGAGCTTCTCAATGCTCAGGCCACGCTAGCTCAGGCGAGGGCGGAGCAGGTACAGTCAAAAACGGACATATTCACGTCTTACGCCGATCTAATAAATGCGATCGGCACGGATCTTCCGACCCCGGGCATGCCCGAGGAGCTGAGCCCGGCTGAAGAAGGAGGTAATAATCAGGATGATGAATCGAAATAGATCGATACCGGCCCGCCCGGATTTATTAAAAGCAGCGTCGCTTCTCACGCTCCTGGTTTTCATCCTTACGGGGTGCGGCAAGGATGAGAAGAAAGCCCCTCCCGCTATGCCGGTTATAGTGGCTGAAGTGAAGTCCGAGACTGTTCCCCTTTATCTCGAGTACGTCGGGACCACCCAATCCATTCAGACTGTCGACATCAATGCGAGGGTCGAAGGGTTTCTCGTCAAGAGGGCGTTCAAGGACGGCGCCGATCTTGAGGAAGGGGACCTGCTGTTTGTTATAGACACCAGGCCGTTCGAGGCCTCTCTCCAGCAGGCCCAGGCCCAGCTTGCCGAGGACAGGGCCGCCCTCGCATATGCCGAAGAACAGGTGAGGCGCTATAAGCCCATAGTGGAAAAGGAATACATCACGCAGGATACATACGACGGCTATGTAACGAAAGCCGCCGAGGCGAGGGCCGCGGTGGAGGCCGACATGGCCAACGTTACGCAGGCGAAGCTCAACCTGAGCTACTGTACTATGTATGCGCCTTTCGACGGGCGCATCGGGAGGAGGTACGTGGACGTCGGCAACCTGGTCGGCGCAGCGGGCGCTCCCACGAAGCTCGCCACCATGGTCCAGCTTGACCCGATGTACGTATATTTCAGCGTCGCCGAGCGCGACATACCCCAGATATTCGAGGAGCACAGCAAGAACGACCTGACTGTAAGCATCGTGCTGCCCGACGAAAGCAAGCATCCGGAGGACGGCACGATCGATTTCATCAACAACGAGGTCGACGTCAATACGGGGACTATGGAGATGAGGGCTGTAGTTCCTAACAGCTCCAAGACCATGCTCCCGGGGCAGTTCGTAAAGGTCCAGCTTCTCCTCAAGGAACAGCCTGGCGCGCTTCTTGTTCCGCAGCAGGCGATAGGCGAGTTCCAGGGACAGCAATACGTGTACGTCGTCGGCCCCGACAACAAGGTCGAATACAGGAACGTTACGACCGGCTCCGAGTACAAGGAGCTCGTCGTTGTCGAGGCCGGGGTCAAAGCGGGAGAAAAGGTCATAACGGAAGGCCTTCAGAAGGTCAAGCCCGGCATGACCGTCGTGCCCGAGACCGCTTCCCGGAAATCTCAGGAATCCTCTCCCCACCCTTCGCCACCTGGGGAAAAGGACAAATAATACAGGGTTCTTTGCAATCATTTAAGGAGATCTGTTTTGGTTGATTTTTTTATACAGCGTCCAGTTCTGGCCACAGTAGTCGCAATATTGATAACACTCGTCGGCGCTATTTCCATACCCATACTGCCGGTTGCTCAGTTCCCCGACATCGCCCCCCCGACCGTCAACGTTTCGGCGACTTACACGGGCGCGAGCGCCGAGGTCGTTGAGACGACAGTCACCGACCCTATAGAAGAGCAGATAAACGGCGTCGAGGGTATGACGTATATGGAGTCCTACAGCTCGAACGACGGCACGATGAATATCAACGTCACATTCGAGGTCGGCTATGACCTCGACATCGCAAATGTAGACGTGACGAACCAGGTCCAGCTTGCGACACCCCTAGTCCCCGAGGAGGTGGGCAAGTACGGCATATCGGTAGAGAAGCAGTCGCCGAGCCTTATCCTCGCCGTACACCTCATATCCCCCGACGGGAGCCGCGACGAGCTCTTCCTCAGCAACTATATCGGCATCCAGATATACCAGACGCTCCAGCGTATCCCCGGTGTCGGCAACCTTACGATATGGGGCGAGAGGGAATATTCCATGCGGGTGTGGCTTAACCCGGACAAGATCGCGAGCCTCGGGCTTACGGTCGCGGACGTCATCGACGCCATATCCGAGCAGAACCTCCAGGTCGCCGCGGGCGCGATTGGCGAGCCGCCTGTGCCGGATGGACAGCAGTTCCAGTACACGATCACCGCGCTCGGCAGGCTCGAGACCGTAGAGCAGTTCGGTGACATAATCGTACGCGCCGAGACGGACGGCACCGTGGTCCGTATAAAAGACGTGGCCCGGGTGGAACTTGGAGCCCAGAGCTACGACCAGGACAGCCTCCTCGACGGTAAGCCCGCAATCGGGATCGGCATTTATCAGCTCCCGGGCGCAAACGCCCTCGATGTCGATAAGCAGGTCAGGACCACAATGGAGGAGCTCAAGAAGAACTTTCCATCAGGCGTGGACTACAGGATCGTCTACGATACTACGGAATTCGTAAAGGCGTCCATCGAGGAGGTGGTAAAGACACTCTTCGAGGCGTTCGTGCTTGTATTCATCGTTGTGTTCGTGTTCCTCCAGAATTTCAGGGCTACGCTCATTCCCGCAATCACAATACCCGTATCGTTGATAGGAACGTTCGCACTTATAAACGCGTTCGGCTTTTCCATAAACACGCTCAGCCTCTTCGGCCTCGTACTCGCTATCGGCCTCGTCGTCGACGACGCGATAGTGGTCGTGGAAAATGTCTCGCGTCTCCTCGAGGAAAAGGACCTTTCCCCCAGGGAAGCGACGAGCGCTGCAATGAAAGAGGTGACGGGGCCTATCGTCGCTACCTCTCTTGTCCTCATGGCGGTATTCGTCCCGGTATCCTTCATGCCCGGCATTTCCGGCCAGATGTACAGGCAGTTCGCACTGACTATCGCGTTCTCGGTAGGCATCTCCGCAATAAACGCCCTCACTCTGAGTCCCGCTCTATGCGCGCTATTCCTCCGGAAGGAGACGGGCGGGAAGTGGTGGTTCTACAGGAAATTCAACGAAGGGTTCGACAGGTTCAGGAACGGCTACCAGGGCCGGGTGAAGGATCTGACCGCGCGGTGGAAGCTCGTCGTGCTTGTCTTCGCGGTGCTGATGGGTTTAACGGCTTACATGTTCAAGATAGTCCCTACCGGATTTGTCCCCGAGGAAGACCAGGGGTACTTCATCGTGAATATACAGGGGCCCGAGGGCTCTTCTCTCGAGCGCACGAACGCGACCATGAAGCAGGTATACGACATACTGATAAATACGCCGGGGATCGCGCACGTTGTATCCATATCGGGTCTTAACTTCCTTACGTCGAGCTCGGACTCTAACTCGGGCGCCATGTTCCCCGTGCTCGCGCCGTGGAACGAGAGGAAGTCCAAGGAAACCAAGATCGATTATATTCTTGCCTCCGTGCGGAAGAAGTTCGCGGGGATACAGGGGGCCGAAGTGGTCGCGTTCAACGCCCCCGCCATACAGGGCCTGAGCTCGACCGGCGGCTTTCAGTTCGAGCTCGAGGACAGGACCGACCTCGGTCTCGATACCCTTCAGAAGGTTATGGGAGAAATCATAGAGGCGGGTCAGAAGCGGCCCGAGCTCGTAGGCCTATTCGCATATTTCTCGGTCGATACCCCCGGTCTTTATATCGAGCTCGACAGGACGAAGACGAAGACGCAGGGCGTTTCGATCTCGGCGGTATTCCAGGTGCTCCAGAGTTACCTCGGCTCACTTTACGTAAACGACTTCAACCTCTTCGGCCAGGTCTACAAGGTCTTCATACAGGCGGACCAGCAGTACCGGAACACGATAGACGACATATCGCGCCTGTATGTGCGCACCAACAGAGGGGACCTCGTGCCGCTCGATACGCTCATAGACGTGACGAAGATAGTCGGTCCCGAGACGATCACCCATTACAACCTTTACCGCTCGGCCGAGATCGACGGCGACAACGCCCCCGGTTACAGCTCGGGTCAGGCCATGCAGGCTATGGAGGAGCTCGCGGACGAGTTTATGCCGGAAGGCATGGGGTTCGAATGGTCGGGCATCTCGTATCAGGAAATAAAGGCGGGGAACCTCGCACCCCTCATATTCGGCCTATCGCTCGTATTCGTTTTCCTCTTCCTGGCAGCGCTCTACGAGAGCTGGGCGATGCCGTTCATGGTCATGCTCGCGGTTCCCCTCGCTCTCCTGGGCGCGATGACAGCCCAGTGGCTCCGCGGCCTCTCGGACGACATCTACTGCCAGATCGGGCTCGTCATGCTCATAGGTCTCGCGAGCAAGAACGCGATCCTTATAGTCGAGTTCGCGAAGCAGCGGAGGGAGGAGGGGATGCCGATCCAGGAGGCCGCGATGACGGCCGCCCTCATCAGGCTGAGACCGATCCTGATGACCGCGTTCGCGTTCATACTCGGCGTATTCCCCCTCGTAGTCGCATCAGGGGCGGGCGCCAACAGCCGTCATTCGTTAGGGACGGCCGTATTCGGCGGCATGATAGTCTCAACTCTCCTGAGCCTCATCATCGTGCCCGTATTCTACGTGATAATCGAGTCTCTCAGAGAGCGCGGATCGAGCAAACCGGCTTAGGGTTTTGGCATCTTTTCTCGAATCCGTAGGAACGGCCTCACACCGCGATTAACAGACCCACGCATCCTGAGCTTGTCGAAGGATGTCATTGCGAGGAACGGTTGCGAACAAGCGAGCAACCGGACGCCACTGGCTGATTGCAAGTACGCTCATCGATTGATGCACAAGGGTAATACAACCCAAAATACGAAGTGTGCGACCGCGGCAATCTTATCTTTTCGTCGTTTTTTTATTTTTGTCATCCTGAAACAAGTTCAGGATCTCGTTTTTTGTCCTTTCATTCCCTCCTTTGTAAAAGGAGGGGTAGGGAGGATTTTTTGTTGTCATCCCCGAATGTTTTAATCGTGAATCTCAACTTTTATCCTGCATCCCGCATCACACTTGCTACTTCAGCACCTCCCCCGTCTTCTCGCTCCATAGGAGCAGGTCGAGCTCGTCGAACGGTATGCCTATATCTTCCGCAAATTGCTTGAAGCTGTTTTCTATAGCGATATACCTGTCCCTCGTGCCGGGCGGCTTCGGGCTCCCGATCACACCGAGCTCGCACAGCGTATTCAGTATATGCCTGTCGAGAATTGCGTAACCCTTATAGCCGATGTTCCTCAGGAAATGGCTCGACTCCTTGTACCCTATACCCTTGATGTCCTTGTCCCGGGCGAAGTAGTCTCTCCTTTCGAGAGGGTCTCCGAACGATTCGATCAGGTCCCTCAGCCTGAACCCGTGCTCGCGTCTTAGATACTCCCTGGTGTGGATTATGTAATCCGGTCTATATTTGGGGAACCTGTGGATTCCTTTTAGTCTGCTGCTCAGTTTTCTGAGGCTCCCTTCGAGGAGTATATCCCTCAAAGCATCGATGGACCTTAACCCCATCCTGGCGCTCGCCCCGGCCGTGCATATGCAGAACGCGAGCTCTTCGAATATCCTCCTGTCATCGCCATACCTGTAAACGTCCCGGAATTCTTCGAGCCTCTCCCTGATAATCCCCCTCTTCGCTTTATAGGAGACCCTTAGCTTATCGCAAAGTTCTTTATTCATTTATCACTGCCGTGGGAGGGTATGGATACTGCTCGCGGGATGCTCGACGGTTTTATTTGTAGATAGTGAGGCTCACTCCCGGAGTCAGCTCCGCTGATCTCAGGTTGTTCCACTTCTGGATGCTCGCTACGGACACGTTGTGCCTGCTAGCGATCTCCCAGAGCGTATCGCCTTTCTTGACCCTGTAGCTGATAACATCGCTGCTGCTCGAGAATGATTTCGACGAGGCGTAACTTCCGTTCGGTATTACGAGCACCTGCCCCGATCTTATTACGGAGCCGTTCAGGTTGTTGGCGCTCTTTAACGACGACAGTGCGACGCCGTGCTTTTCCGCTATGCCGCCTAGCGTGTCGCCCGGCTGCACTCTGTATTTGCTTGTAGCAACGCTCGCTGTCTCTACACTCGCACTCGAATACGATGCGCTCGACGTTCCGGGAATAGTCAGAACCTGCCCGTACTTGATAACGGAGCCGTTCAGGTTATTGGCGCTCTGTATGGACGCGACCGATACGCCGAACTTCCGCGAGATGCTGCCTAAGGTATCCCCTCGTGCGACTGTGTATTTGCTTCCGGCGCCGTTATAGCGCTCTCTCTCAGAGACCTCGGTGCCGGTAGAGGCCGTCGAGGAGGTCCCGGGTATGGTCAATACCTCTCCCCGTTTTACCACTGTACCCCTCATATTATTAGCGCTCTGTATGGATGCGGTTGATACGCCGTGCTTCGCGGCTATCTTCCCGAGCGTGTCTCCCGATTTTACCGTATAGCGCGTCGAGGAGCGGGTAGTTGAAGTCCGTGAAGCCGCCGCAGTCGAGGTTACGGAAGAATCGTCGTATCTACCTTCCGAGCTCGCTATATATGTGCTTCCGTCGGTTATGTAGGGTATGTCCAATACCTGTCCCGACATTATCGTCGATCCCTTGATGCCGTTTGCACGCTTTATTGTCGATATGCTGACGTTATATTTCGCCGCAATCCCGCCCAGCGTCTCGCCCGGATTCACCATATGTTTGGCTATCCTGGTGGAGCTGGTCGTCACGACATCGGTATCGTAATAACGGCCCGTGGCTCCAGGGATCGTGAGCACCTGTCCCGACCTTATCATGGAGCTCCTCAGGTTGTTGGCGTTCTTTATAGAAGCGATGCTCACCCTGTGCCTGGCTGCTATAGCGCCCAGTGTGTCTCCGCGCCTCACCCTGTACTCGACGGTAGTACCGCCTCCGTCATTCGACGCGTATGAGCTCGACGGCCCTGAGAGTCCGGGTATAGTCAGCACCTGACCCGTTCTGATGGTCGAGCTTCTCATGCCGTTTGCTCTTTTTATGCTCGACACGCTGACGCCGTAGCGTGCGGCTATCCTGCCGAGGGTCTCCCCGCGCCTGACCTTATGCGTGCCTCCTACGCTCCTCTGGGCAATTACCGGGTTTACGTCTTTGAGGGCATAGAGCTCTTTACTCTTCTGGGACGCGATGGTCGAATACCCCTGGGGGACGTTTATCTGGTAAGGACCTCCGGGAGGTGTCGCGTTGAGGAGGATCGCGGGATTGAGCTCGACGAGCGTGTAATGGCTCACACCTATTACTCTCGCTATGTCGTTGAGGCTCTTTTGAGGAGGAACCATCACCGTCTCGTAGAATTCGGCTTCGTGATAGTCGATTCCGACGAACCCGTACTTATCCGGGCTCTTGGCTATGATGAGAGCGGCCATGAGCTTGGGGACGTAGTTCTTGGTCTCGGTCGGCAGAGTGAACTCGGAGATCTGCCAGAAGTCGTTGATCTGATATTTGTCTATGGCCGCCTGGACACGGTCCTCCCCGCAGTTATAGCCGGCTGCGGCGAGCTCCCAGGACTGGAACATTGCGTAGAGGTCGCTAAGGTAATCCGCTGCGGCGTTGGTTGACTTTCGCGGGTCCATCCTCTCGTCCACCCAGGAGTCGACCCTGAGACCGTATCGGAGTGCGGTGGGCTTTATGAACTGCCACGGCCCTACGGCTGCGCTCCTGGATTCGGCCTTGACGTTGAACCCGCTTTCTATCATTGCGAGATATACGAGGTCAGTAGGCATCCCTCTCTGCGAGAGGATCTCCTTCATCAGCGGGATGAACTTACCCGATCGTTCGAGCCATATGCTGAAAGACCTCCGCCCCTGGTTCTGAAAATAAACCATGTAGTGGATTACCTTGTCGTTGAGCACCACCGGTATCTCTTTTTCGGTTTCGGGGGCGACGTCCGGGAACTGTTCGAATATGTTCTCGATGTAATAATAGGTCTTCCAGCCCTGCACCTGAGGATTGAGGATGAAAAAGCTCGACCTCACGTCTTCTGTGGTCTCGTCTCCGGTATCCTCGTCGACTATTTTGATTTCGGAATCGATTTCCGTGTCCTCGAGTCTGATTCCGGAAATCGCCGGACCTGACATGCCGGTACTGGGTGACTTGGCTCCGCAACCGATCAGAAGGAGAGTTATAACGGCGGCAACAGGGAGTAAGTGCTTGTAAAACATTGGCTTTTTTTTATCATAATTTGGTTTGAATGTCAATGGATTGAGATGCAAATTTAAGCGCTCTTCTTAAAAAAGCCAAACATCACGCTGAATAATATCGACTTCCCGTCTGCACTCTGATTGATTTCTGCGCCGTTTTTAAGGCTCAGAATCTTGTCGTGAAGATTTTATTTACGTGATTTTCTCTTCATACAGCACCCGAAAAATATCTTTTAAAGTCTTCGGGCTTCATGTTGGCGGTCTTCGCGAGCGCTCTCAGTTTCCGCTTGTCGGTGAGGTCGTCTTTACTGAGCTTGATCATATACTTCTGGGCGACTTCATACGATTCGGTGTTTATATCGACGTACCTTATCCTGGGCTGATTCAGCACCGGGTCTATGATTTCATCGAAATATATGGGGATCATCCTTCCGGTCTGTATCGATACTACCGCTCCCGAGCCGCCGCTCAGCAGATATTTCACGGCGCTGTAGCCGAGGTCGCGCGTGTATTTCGCGTCGAAAGGTATGGGCGGCGCCGACCTGAGCTCGTAACCGATCGTCTTTTCTATCACCCTCGTAGTGATTCCTTTCTCGGCCAGTGATTTCATCGTTTCGTGCTTGAGCAGCTCTCCGAGATCAACCTCGGAGAGCCTTATGCGTCCGAGCTCGTCCCTGCTCAGATCCTTCAGATGCTTGAGCTCTTCCTCGTCGAGCTTCTCCGTGAGCCCTTCTGCGAGTATAGCCACGCCGTCCTCCCTCCCGTGCGCGAGGCGTTTTATTATCGACCCTTCGAGGATAGAGGTTATATTCCTGAGAGATATCTTGCCCTCGCCGAACTGCTCCGGGATCAGGGTCAGGGTCGCCCCCGAGGCTTTACCTATCCCGAGGGCGAGATGGCCCGTCCTTCTCCCCATCGTTACGACAATGAACCATCTCTTTGTGGTCCTCGCGTCCTCCATGAGGTAATGGACGAGGTGAGAGCCTATGTGCCGGGCTGTCTCGTAGCCGAACGTCGGTATGTAGCCCGGCAGCGGAATGTTGTTGTCTATGGTCTTCGGGATATGCGCAATCTTTATCCTGCCCTTTGCGGCCTTCTCTACCTCGCTCGCGAGGAACATAGTGCCGTCTCCGCCTATCGTTATCAGGTATCTCACACCGAGCCTAGTGAGGCTTCTTATTGTGTTATTCATCCTTTCGCTGCTCGACGTGGGGTTGGCCCTCGATATGCCGATAACGGAGCCGCCCGTGTTGTGTATACGCGACGTGTTCTGTATCGTCAGCTTCTCGATCTGGCTTGTATCGCCCTCAGCGATCCATCTGAAGCCTTCCCTTATGCCTATCACCTCTATGCCCCTGTTGACGGCTTCGATCGTCGAGGCGCTGATTGCACCGTTGATTCCCGGCGCAGGTCCGCCCCCTACGAGTATGGCGAGTCTGTTTCTGTTAGGTTCTTTCTTTCGGGGCATATCCTCTTACCTTCTCAGTGTGTTTCAACCTGCCGCTCATTATATAATATGAACAAGTCGCATGGAAATTAAATGGCACTTGTGAAGCTAATGAAAATACCTGCCCATGGACGCCTCCCGTATATACGGCCTCCTGTCGAAGAAGCGCGCGAGCAGGAGGCCCGCGACGAAGCCCCCTATGTGAGCCCAGAACGCCACACCGCCCGATTCCTTTGGCGCGCTCAGTGTGCCGAGCCCGCTCAGGAATTGTATTATGAACCAGACGAAAATGAACACCGCGGCGGGGATGTGTATGAATTGTATGAAGAAAAAGACCGGCACGAGGGTCAGTATTTTGGACCTCGGGTAGAAAGTCATGTAGGCCCCCAGCACGCCCGAGATCGCTCCGCTGGCCCCGACCATCGGTATGACGGAACGGACGTTGGTGACGAATTGAAAAAGGGCCGCTATGAGACCGCATACGATATAAAAAGCGAGATACCTGAAATGGCCCATCCTGCCTTCGACGTTGTCCCCGAATATGTATAGGAAGAGCATGTTGCCGATAAGGTGGAGCCATCCGCCGTGGAGGAACATGGACGTCAGGAAGGGGTATACACGGTCGGTGAAAGCGATGTCTGGCGAGGACGAAAATACGTTAGCAGGTATGAGGCCGTACCGGAAGATAAATACGTTTACATACTCGCCGATCGAATACCCGTATAAAAAAACAAGTACATTGATTACAATTAGCATGATGTTCACGAACGGGAATCCGGGAGATTTGGTGGTATCTCGGAGGGGTATCATCTCCCTTAGATTATACATAGGGCGTCCCACCCTCACCACTTGCAATATAGGGACGATTACATAAAATTGAGTGCGTGTTATTATTAAACGGGTCGGGTAAATATGTTTCAGAAGCTCAGATCAGACCTCTATAAGAAGCTCGCCGGGATAAAGCTCGTTCTGATCAACGCGGACGGGTTTATATCTGACGGCGCGAGCGCCGGAGGTGATCGCGGGCTGAACGGCCATCATATCCGTGCGCTCAGGGACTGCGACGTGGAGTTCGTGGCGTTCTCCAGGTCGAAGGACGAGCTCATTTCATCGGCCGCCGAGCGGTTGGGGATAACGCTCCACCAGGGCGTCACGGAATATCCCCGGTTCTTTACCGTCGTAAAGAGCGACTACTCAGTATCCGACGAAGAGATAGCGTTCATATGCAGGGACCGAGAGGACATCCCCGTAATGAAAAGGGTCATCTTCACTGCGGTCACGCCGGACGCCCCGCTTCAAGTGAAAGCGGAATCGTATTTCGCCGCTTATACCATGGGCAGCGGGGTCGTTAGCGAGGTCGCGGAGCTCATACTCACGGCCAAGAAATATCCCGGCGGCTGGTCCGAATAGCCCGCCATCTTTCTGCATTCTTCAAATTCACTTCCGATACCGCTTTTGTGATAAAATTAGACTCCATGGGGATCAGGGAGATCACGGATTCCATAAAGTCGAAGGCGTACGATATCGGATTCGACCTGGTCGGAGTTTCTCCGGTCGGACACTTCCCGGAAAGCCAGTACTATAAAGAATGGCTGTCGAGGGGGTACGCGGGGGAGATGAAATATATGGAGAGGAGCCCCGAAAGGAGGCAGCACGCGGGCCGTGTGGTTCCAGGCGCGAAATCCGTAATTACGTGCGGTCTCAATTACAATACCGATTTGCCCTACTCGACGGCGGCGGGCGACAAGCGGAGGGGCTGGATCGCACGCTACGCATGGGGGGATGACTACCACACGGTTATGGACGATAAGCTGAAGACGCTCGAGGGATTTGTTTCGCGGAAAGCCGGGGAGAGGGTTGCCTCCCGCCGTTACGTCGATACCGGGCCGGTACTGGAAAGGGTTTACGGAAAATACGGCGGCATAGGCTGGACAGGGAAGAACACCTGCCTCATTAACCAGGAGATAGGTTCCTGGATCTTCCTCGGAGAGATCATCACGGGCCTTGAGCTCGAATACGACAGCCCCGTCCCCGACAGGTGCGGCACGTGCACACGGTGCATAGATGCCTGCCCTACGGGCGCTATTACCGGCCCCTACGTGCTCGATTCGAGACTCTGTATCTCCTATCTCACAATAGAGTTAAAAGGCGGCATACCGGCTCGGTTGAGAGACGGTATCGGCAACAATATATTCGGATGCGATATATGCCAGGACGTTTGCCCGTGGAACAGAAATGCCGAAAAGACCGTGGAGCCGGGCTTTCATCCGAAGGATGGCCTTTATAACCCCGACCTCCGTTCGTTCGCCGGGCTCGGTCCGGACGAGTTCAGCGCGCGGTTCAGTGGAAGCCCGATAAAGCGGACGAAAAGGAAGGGGTTACTGCGGAGTGTCCTCACAGCTATGGGCAATTCGGGGGATACGAACCTGGTTCCGGTTGTCGAGGAATACCTTGCGGACGCAGAGCCGCTCGTGAGGGCTCACGCGGCCTGGGCGCTCTGGAAGCTCGAAGGTGAGGAATCCAGAGACAGACTGCTCGAGCGTCTTAGGGTTGAGGACGACCCTCTCGTGGTTGAGGAAATAGGTGCGATTCTCAAGGGTATTCGGTGCTGAGGGGTTCGGCCCGTGGTCTATGGGCTGCGGGACGGGTAAACTTGTGCACGGAATAGAGGAGTGAGAAACCCGAATGCACGGGAGTGACACATGGAAGCTGATCTAAAAAAAGATGTGTTGACAGCGAATTCGAGGTTTTATCAGGCTCTCCGCAACGGCGATCTCGTTTCGATGAGGGAAGTGTGGTTGAACGAGCCCAAGGCTAAGTGTGTTCACCCCGGCTGGCCTATGCTCTACGGATGGGAAGCCATCAGAGAGAGCTGGAAAAATATATTTCAGGCGGGCACGCCCGCACGTATTGAAATTTCCGACGTAAGGGTACACGTCTCGGGCGACCTGGCTTGGGTGATATGTATAGAAAAGATAAGCCAGAAGGCGGGGGATGAGACGCGGCTCGGTTATGCCCAGTCTACGAACGTGTACGAGCTCAGGGGACCTTCGTGGCGGCTTGTCCTTCACCACGCCTCCCCCGTACCCGTGCCTGCCGGCGAGGCCGTATCGAATCAGAATCTTCAGTAAATAATCTTCCGGGAATCAATAATTAAAGTTGTAGAATACGTCGACGCCGGGGTTTTCCCCTCCGACGTCCCCGTTTATCGTTACGTTTTTAAAGATCGTGTATTCGAGCAGGACCCTGTTCTCCGTTATGGTCGTCGAATCGAGCAGGGACTCCGTGGTTTCCCTCTCGTAAGCGATGTAAAGGTCCTGCGTGAGATATTTCCCGACCTCTACCTGCGGTCCGTCGGCGCCTCCTCCAACGCTTATGACGTCGAGCGACAGCTTGCTTCCGAGAAGCTTCTCGAGCTGCGCGGCGGCTATGCCTCCCGCCACGCCCGTGGCTACTCCCTGAATAGACGCCCTGTTCCCGGAGCCGATCTGATCTGAAGGAGCGCCGAACACGATATATGAAACGATGTCGGTCTCAGACATCGGGGGGTCGCTCGAAAGCTTGAGCACAGGTTTTTCCGCTGTCCCGCTGATATTTACATAAATCTGGACGCTCGAGACGCGGTAAAGCGCGGTTACGTCGAGGAGCGGGTTGATCTTCTCCGTCCCGGTGAAGTTCACGCTTCCTTCCTGGATCCGAAAAAGTTTGCCGAGGGTCTCGTAAGTGCCCCTGACGGTGTTGATGGTGCCCGCGATCCTGACGTCGTGACCATACGACTTCTTGACGTCGAGGTCTCCCTTCAGCTCGATGTTGGCGCCCCGTCCCTTTACCCAGTTGTTCTGTCTCATCCTGATGGAAAGGTCAAGCGCGACGTTTTCTTTAAAGTAGTCCGTCGGCGGGCCGCCGACTACGAACTCTTCCTTGTCTTCGTCGACGAATTTAATCTCCTCTATCTCCTTTTCCTGCTGCTCGGGGATAGTGATCCGGGCTTTTTCGACCGTCAGCTTGCCACCGACTTCTATCTTGGTCCCTTCCCCCTTGAGTCCCAGGTTTCCGGTTATATTTGCTGTTATTCTCTTCGGCTTCAGGAGGAAGTTCTTCATATTCCCGTCGAGGTCGTAGGTCATTGTAGGGACGTCGATCTGCCCTTCGAAAGTCCCTTTCCCCTTACCGGAAACGATCTCGGCCTTTCTCAAGAACCCTTTCTGCCCATCGAGCTCTATCAAGGCGTTCGAGACATTGAGCTCGTTCCTGAGGGATTTGATCTTGAACATTGCATCTTTGAGTGTTATCTGTCCATACGCTACGGGATTGTCCAGAGTGCCCTTTGCGTTAACGTCGATTATGAGCAGCCCCGAGGATTTCTCGATCTCGCTGCTGACGCTCGTCAACGGGCTCAGGTCAACCCCGCTCGAGCTGATTGCAAGATTGAACCTCGCCTGCTTGATGTTCTCTCCCAGGTTATTAAGATCGAGGTTCGCGTCCGAGTTCCCGGTTGCCTGCAAAACTACGCCCGAGTCGCCCGTTACGAGAAATTTCATGCCGAGATTTCGTTCGAAGTAATCGAGGTCGAGCGATATATCGTCTTTGAAATCCTTATAGGCCAGGTTGCTCGTATTGAGCTTCGCGTTGAATTGGGGCGCCGCCATAGTCCCTCTTATGCGGGCGTCGGCTGACAGAGTCCCCGAGACATCAGCCTTCGGATTCAGGAGCTTGACTATATCGTTAATAGCCAGGTTGCTGAGCTTTACATGCCCGTCGACATTGCCGTCGTATAAGATACTCGCGTCAGCGAGCGCCGAAGAATCATTATAGTAGAGGTTGAATGAATCCACTATAAGCTTGTTTGGTGAAACGGTCAGAAGAATCTTGTCCCTGTTCACAAGCTCGGTCTCTTCCATATCCAGCCTGAGCTTGCTGATCTCCATGTGCTTCTCGCTCGCCCCGAGGTCTCTGAGCGCAGCTGCAATTTCATACTCGAATTGGTCGTTCTCCGTTATCAACGCGCTTACATTTATACCCTTTCCTTCACTTTCGGCGTCGATCGCGATGCTCTCTATATTCCTATCCTTGATTTTTGCGTTCCCGGTCCTGATTTCCGCTCGCAGGTCGGGATTATCGAGGTCTATTGAGCCGTCTCCTTTTATTGTTACGGATTGAGCCGCGAACACATCGTTTATCTCGAGGTCCCCCGCTTCGGCTTTGATAGTTATATTCGGATTCCTGATGTCCCCTTCGACCTTCCCCGCGGCCTTGAGGGTCCCGGCGAATTCCGTCCCGGGCGTGAATCTTGAGATGAGGCCCAGGTCCCCGACTTCGAGGTCGTAACCGAGGCTCATTCCCTTCCTGCTTGCGGTGCCGTCCTTTACGCTCAGCTTGAATGAATCCCCGTCCAGCGACAAAGCCTTCACGATCAGCCTCTCCTTATCGTATGAGACATCCACGTTCCCTCTTTTCAGGTTTACGTTGAAGATGCCTGACGGTCCGATATTCCCCTTCACCGTTGCGTTCATTTTCTGGAGCACGTCCCCTTGAAGGGGGATAAGCCCTTTAACAGCCAGATCGGAATTTATCTTGCTTCTGAGGTTCTTTTTGCTGAGGATCGTCCCGAGGTCGACGTTCTTAAAAGCTGCTTTGACGTCCACTCCTACCCCGTCTGGCGAATAGCCCGCGGTCCCTGTCAATTTCAGATCCCCCGCCTCCTTTCCCTGTATGTCGAGGCGCTCGATCTTTCCTTTGACCGTCATGTCCCTGAACTCGGCCCACGTTCCTTCGGCTTGCAGTTCGGCATTGAGCACCGCGCCCAGCTTCGCAATGACAGCATCCGTCTTCTTTTCGGTTCTCCCTTCTATGAGGGAAAATATCTCTGTCGTCTTCACATCTTTAAGAGAGAGCTTGACGTCGAAGCTGTTCTTTCCTTCCCCCGTGATCAAGCGGGCCAGGTCCCCCTTCCCGCTCAATAACAGCTCGCCGAGGCCTGATTTGATGTTCCCTTCACCCAGGTCCACTCCCGTCCCCGTGACCGAGATTTTATCGAGAGACCCGGAGAGCTTTTTCCCGAAGATTTCCGATTCGGGGATATTTATATTTATCAGTGCATCTATATCTTTCGGGCCTTTGAATACGCCTTCTCCCTCCGATTCCAGGCTGAATATGCCGATGTCCGGGACCTTGTAGTCACGGGCCGACACCTTGTATGAAATTTCCGGGTCTCCTTCGAGATTGCCGGCTTCGGCGTCGAGCTTGATCTCGGCTCCGTTCAGCAGGACCCCGAGGTCTTTAATTCGGGCTTTGTCGCCCGTGTAGAGCGCTTCGGCTTTCAGGTTCTTGACGCTGAGTCCCAGTGAGGGCGCATCGAGGTCGGCGTTTTTGAGGTCTACGTGTATCTCCTCTATGATATGAAGTAGCTTCGCCGAGAGCTCGGTATTGTCAACTGAGAACTTCGAGACTTTCTTATTTTCCCTGTCGTCTATGGTGAGATCGCTCCGCCCGAGGAGCAGGTCGGAAACTATGATGCTCCACTCCGGAGGGCCCTTTTTCTCTTTATCTCTCTCCTTCTCCTTTTCGGTGCGGCTCCCGATCCGGCTGAAGTTCCATGAGCCGTCCCCGTATTTGATGAGCCTTACCCGCGCCCCGTTTACGGCCACACTGTCTACTGGAACGGTTTTACTGAGCAGCACCGCCGTGTTGAGCATCTGAGGGATGGAGTACGTGACCGAGAGCTCGTTTACGGAAACGAAGCTTTCGCCTTCGACTTCGAACGAAACGTCCTTGAGCTTAATGTTGTAAAAAAAGTTGCCTTCGACCTCGCCTATCTTAAAGGACTGGCCCGTCGAAGAGCTGACGATCCGCTCCGCCGTATTTTTGACGAGCGCTCTGAAATAGGCTGTCTGTGTAAAGTAGTAGGCGGCTATCGTGATGAGTACGAACAATCCGAATATTATAGCGGCGGTGATCAGTATCTTATGACGCATAAGGCGGCTTTTCAGGGAGCGTGAGTTTAAAGCAATGATCAGATCTTGTTATCATGAATGTTTCATTTGAAACTTCACGCCGTCAGGCTTTGACACAATTATACATGAACGGACTCTTAAAATGAACCTCGAAAGAGCAGGGCGGAGTGAGGATTATTTCTTCGACACCATGTAAATCCCCGCCAGTATGAGCGCCCCTCCCGTTATCGTCCCCCAGTCGAGCCCGCTCCCCAGGATAAGCCAGTCGAAGAATAGGCCGAAGACGGGCACAAGCATGGATGAGAAGGTCGTGATGTTGATATCGAGCTTCTTTATGAGATAGAACCATATCGTGAAGTCGACAGCCGAGGCGATGAGGCCGGTAAAGAGGAGCACGTATACTGAGGTCGGCGTCCATTCGACGGTCAATACCCCGTGTGTAGGTATGGCTAAGAGTAAGAGGCCGAGCGTCCCGAAAACGAGCTGTAGCGCGCTTATTCTGTAAACGTCCTCGCCGGCCATCCTCTTCTTCACCCATATGTTCGATACTGCCCACGATACGGCTGCGATAATGATGAGCACCTCGCCGAGGAATATGTCGGGGTTCTGCTTCGATATAACGTCCCATCCGAGTATTGATACAATCCCGAGAGACCCGAGCAGTACTCCCGCCCACTGCCTAGTGTTTATCTTTTCCTTGAGGTAGAAGTGCACAAGGAGTATCGTCCAAACTGGCATGGTGTAGAGGAGCACCGACGTCTTTCCCGCCGTGATGCGCTTCATCCCGAGGAGCATGAATCCGAAGAGGAACGTGGTCTGAAATAACCCGACGGCGATAAAATCGGGCCACCTTCGCGGGTGGGGGAGCTTGATCGACCTCGATTTCACGAATATCAGGAGTGTGACCGCCGCTATCGCGCACCTCCATACGGCGAGTGTGAAGGGCTCCATGTAGCCGAGGCCCATCTTCATCAGTACCCATGAGTACCCCCAGGTTACTATTACGAAAACGAGGAGCAGGATATTCATTACCGAGCGGTTCATTATATTTTATTGATTCGGAACCGTGCCGCCGGGATTCTCCCGAGAGGAGTTTTGCCGGCTGTGTATAGCGCATGCACGCCTTATCCTGGACGGTTTTGCCGTCTTGACAAGGAATGGTCAATATTTATAATTACACAGCTTTTGACTACCGGATAAAATAACTCTTTATTCCGTTAAATTCATTACTTATTTTACATATCCGGCCCGGGTTGAAAAGAGCTAGAGGGGTGCTAAACTAAGTTGGTTTCAAAAAACCTCGTTAATATTTCCATGATTAAATATCTGTTTCGGTTTATTAAATCATAAAAATTCGGAGGTAGGCTAGAGGTGAAGATTCTCGTAATAGTAAGCCAGACACAGGATACGGAGGCGAAGATAAAGGTCTCCGCGGCCGGCAACTCGATCGATACCGAAGGCATGAAATGGATCATGAACCCCTACGACGAGTTCGCGGTCGAGGAAGCTATCCAGACCAAGGAGAAGCACGGAGGAGAGGTGGTAGTAGTCTCCATGGGCCCGGCGAGGGTGGTCGAAACCATCAGGCAGGCGCTCGCGATGGGGGCAGACAGCGCCTTACATATCCTTGACGAAGGGTCCCCTGACGTGGATTCATTCGCAACGGGCAAGATTATCGCGGGCGAGATAAAGAAGCTAGGTGAATTCGATATAGCTTTTACAGGCATGAAGATAATAGACGAAGAGTCGGGTCAGGTCGGCGTCCAGATAGCCGAGGAGCTGGGAATCCCCCACGTATCTCTCGTGAGCAAGGTTATAGAGATAAACCCGTCGGCGAAAAAAGCGGTGTGTCAGAAGGAGATCGACGGCGGACACATGGTGGTGGAAGTTCCGCTCCCCTGTCTCATAACGTGCCCCGATGCCATGAACGAGCCACGGTATGCATCTCTCCCTGGCATCATGAAAGCCAAAAAGAAGCCGCTCACCGAAGTGAAACTTTCCGATATCGGCACGGACGGCCTCGCGCGCGTCAAGACAGTCGAGATCAAGGTCCCCCAGATAGAGAGGAAGCTCAAGATAATAAAAGGGCAGGACGAGCCTATGGTGAAAGGCGCCGAGGTGGAAAATGCCGCTCAAGAGCTGGTAACCCTCCTCAGGGATGAGGCCAAAGTTATATAGCACCTAAGTTTATAGACATTTCAGGAGGAATAATATGAGTAACGAAGTTTGGGTCGTGGCTGATCTCAAAATAGACGGCAGTGTTAGGCAGGTGACTTTTGAGGCGTTATCCGAAGCGAGGGGCAAGATCGCGGGGAAGCTCGGGGGAAAGCTTTGCGGAGTGCTGATCGGCTCGGGCGTGTCGGGACACGCAGCCGAATTGGGCAAATACGGGGCCGAGAAGGTCTACGTCGTCGATAACGAGCTTCTAAAGAACTTCAACACCGAGGGTTACACGATCGCCCTCAGCGAATTGATAAAGAAGCACAGCCCTGCGGTGGTGATAGCGGGGAACACGGTATTCGGACAGGACTATTTCCCTGCGGTCGCCGCCCGGGTCGGAGCAGGCGTCACCATGGATGCTATAGAGATCGATCTGACAGACGACAAGAAACTCAAGATAAAACGCTTTTCCCATTCAAGCAAGGCGATACCGACCCAGGTCTTTCTCGATCACAACCCTATGATGACGACCGTCAGGCCCAACTCCTTTAAAGCGGTCGAGGAGTCGAAGAGCCCCGAAGTGGTAGACGGCTCCGTAACGGTCAACGCTGGGGACATAAAATCGAAAGTGGTCGAGATAAAGACGAAAGAATCGGACAGGCCTGAGCTCACCGAGGCTGAGAGAGTGGTCTCGGGTGGAAGGGGGCTTGGGAGCGAGGAGAATTTCAAATATATATATCAGCTCGCCGATATACTCGGGGCCGCAGCGGGCGCTACACGCGCCGCGGTCGATGCCGGCTACTGTCCTTACGATATGCAGGTCGGCCAGACGGGGAAGGCCGTGTCGCCCAACCTTTATATAGCGATCGCCATCTCGGGCTCTGTCCAGCACTTCGCAGGCATGGGCTCCTCGAAAGTGATAGTCGCGATAAATAAGGACCCGGAAGCGCCGATTTTTCAGAAGTGCGATTACGGTATAGTGGGCGACCTCTTCGACGTGCTTCCGCCTTTCACCGAGAAGGTGAAAGCGCTCGTATCACAGAGCTAGAAACTTCGTCCGGGGGCGGTTATAAAGCCGTCCCCGTTATATCCACCATTTCGATATTTTCTATTTTCTCGCCGAGGAACCTTCCCGCGACTGAGACGAACGTGTCGGAAACGTCCGTGAGATAGTATTCCCTCGATGGAGCCTCGTTCCCGGTATTGAGTAGCCCTCTCTCACTTAGCACCCTTTCGATTTCCTTTGCCGTCTCCTCGGCCGAATCCACTAGAGTTATCCCCTCGCCCATTACTTTCTTTATCGTGCGTTTGAGGAGCGGATAGTGAGTGCACCCGAGGACGAGCACGTCTATATCGTATTCCTTAAAGGGCGCGAGGTACTCCTTGGCAATGAGCTCCGATATATCTCCCTCTGTCCATCCCTCGTCGGCCAGCGGAACGAAGAGCGGGCACGCTTTCGAGTAAACCTCTATGTCGGTGGATACGTCTTCGAGCGCCTTCTTGTAAGCGCTGCTTTTGATAGTCGACGGTGTGCCTATCACACCCACTCTCCCCGACTTCGTCGCGGCTCCGGCTTTTTTCGCGCCCGGCTCAATCACGCCTATTACGGGTATATCGAGCTCGCTGCTCAGGCTCGGAAGAGAAACGGCCGAGGATGTATTGCAGGCGACGACGAGCATCTTTATACCCTTAGACACCAGGAAACGGGCGTTGTGGTGGGAATATGTGACGACCGTCCTGCTCGATTTCGTCCCGTAAGGAACCCTCGCCGTGTCGCCCAGGTAAATAATGTTCTCCCGTGGGAGTCTCTTTATTATCTCTCTTACGACCGTAAGCCCGCCTATACCGGAATCGAATACGCCGATCGGTGCGCTGTTCGTATCTCGCGTCATGCTCTTCCTTTCTATTCCAGGATATTCGGCCCGGGATCAGAAGAATGCCTCTATGGCCCTTTCGACTGAATCCACGCCGATAAGGGCAATAGAATTATCCCCGGACTTCAATCTGTCAAGGTTTATCTTGGGGAGGACGCATCGGGTAAAGCCTAGCTTCACAGCTTCGTTGAGTCTCAGGTCCGCCTGCGAGACCCCCCTTATCTCTCCCGCGAGCCCTACCTCTCCGAACACGATAGTGTCATGCGCGACAGGCCTGTTGAGGAAGCTCGATACGAGCGCGATTGAGATCGCGAGGTCTATCGCGGGCTCCTCTATCTTCACCCCTCCAGCGACGTTCATGAACACGTCCTGTCCAAGTATCTGGAGCCCGGCTCTCTTCTCCAATACAGCGAGCAGGAGCGAGACCCTGTTGTTGTCGAGCCCTATCGTCGTCCGCCTCGGCACCCCGAACCCGCAGGGCGAGACGAGGGCCTGTATCTCGACCAGTATAGGCCTCGTCCCTTCTATGCTCGGTGTCACGACCGAGCCCGACGCGTTCACGGGGCGCTCCGAGAGGAATATCTCGGACGGATTCTTTACCTCCCGGAGCCCGCTGTCGAGCATCTCGAATACCCCTATCTCGTTCGTAGAGCCGAACCTGTTCTTGACCGCTCTCAGTATCCTGTAGGGATGATCCTTCCCCCCTTCGAAGTAGAGCACCGTGTCGACGAGGTGCTCGAGCACCTTGGGCCCCGCTATGGTCCCCTCCTTTGTCACGTGCCCGATGAGGAATATCGCCGTCCCTCTCGTCTTCGCATGTTGCATGAGCTTGGCCGTGCATTCCCTTATCTGCCCGACGCTCCCCGGCGCCGACCCGAAATCCTCGGTAAACATGGTCTGTATTGAATCGATCACTGCTATTTCCGGGGAGAGCTTTTCGATCTCGTCTAGAATCGTCTCGACGGAGGTCTCCGTCAGGACGTATACGCTTTCGGACGATACTCCCGTCCTCGCAGCCCTCATCTTCACCTGCATGGGTGATTCCTCTCCGGTCACGTATAGATAACTCGATTGAGATGAACCCCGTTTATCCCTCTCCCTCCCGATGTCGTTCAGCATCTGTAGCGCGAGCGTCGACTTGCCTATACCGGGGTCTCCCCCGACTAATATGACAGAGCCGGGGACGAACCCGCCGCCCAGGACCCTGTCGAGTTCCTTGTTCCCCGTAGGTATTCTCTCCTCGCCCCCGCTGCTTATCTCCGTTATAGCGACGGGCTCCGATACATCGGCCCTTTTCGCGGTCTTTTTCTGCCTTTCCAGCTTTTCCTCGACGTACGAGTTCCAGCTCCCGCATTCGGGGCATTTGCCGAGCCACCTCGGGGAGCTGTTCCCGCAATTCTGGCATACGAACCGGGTGAGGCTTTTTGCTTTCTTCATAGATATGTCCGGGGAAACACCGGCCTCGAAATTATACTACATAAAAAATGTTAAACGGAATCGAGAGGGTTGTATAATTAGGATATCGTGAATCTTTCGGATGAGGAGGAATGCCATGTCCGGCTATGATAATTTTTCGAGGCGGAAGTTTATACAGCTTACCGGGGCGGGGGTATTGGGAATAGAGTTCATTAAATCGGGAAGGAATTTCTTCGCTCCGCATGAGGCCAGGGCGGCCGAAGTCACTTCACCCATGACTAGCTACGAAGCGCTCAAGGAGCTTATGGACGGGAACGAGCGTTTCATTAAATCAATGAAAGACAGCTGCGTGCTCAGGACGCCTGACCGCCGCATGGAGGTCGCAGAAGGTCAGAACCCGTTCGCGATAATCCTGGCGTGCGCCGATTCGAGGGTTTCCCCCGAGATTATATTCGACCAGTGGATAGGGGACCTCTTCGTCGTCAGGGTCGCTGGGAATATCGTCACTCCCCAAAACTACGGCATCCTAGGGAGCATAGAGTACGGTGTCAAAGCTCTCGGCGTGAACCTCATCATGGTGCTGGGGCACAGCAGGTGCGGGGCCGTGGATTCGGCTATCAAGGCAATTAAAACCGGGACTGCCTATCCGGGCTCGATAGGGACCATAGTTCAGGCTATCAAGCCCTCTGTCGAAAGGGCGAAAAGTGAGCCTGGCGACTTGCTCCACAATGCAATACTCGATAATATCAAGCTTGGCGTAAGCAGGATAAGCGACAGCGATCCGGTTATCGCGCCTATGGTCAAGGAAGATAAGGTCAAGGTCGTAGGCGGGAACTACGATCTCGTGACCGGCGAGGTTACATTAGTCACTTAACCGATATGAAGCTATTCTATCTTGCTTGTGAATAAAATCTCTGGAATTACTTATAAGGCCATGAGGTGATATTCTCCCTGCATACTCCGGGGAGTTGTCCGTATATGCATTAGAAAGAGTTTGACCCCTTAGAATCAGGAGAGGAATACTATGCTCACGAAGAAACTTGCGGACCACCTTATCGTGCATTCCCCCTACTGCGGCGAGATAAGGGAAATAATTAGCGGGAGGGATTACGACAAGCTCGGCATAGCGGTTGCAGTCGATATCAAGCCCACCACGGCGCATTATCACAAAACCTTCGACGAGATCTACTTCGTTCTCGACGGCGAGCTCGAGCTCGAGTTCTACGACCCGGATGCGGATAAGACCTGGAACGAAGTATTGTCCGCGAACGAGTTGGTAGTTGTCTCGAAAGGCGTGCATCATAAAGTCGTCCGAGCATCCGACCACAACAGGCTTTGCGTCGTGAGCGTCCCGCCGTTCCACGCGGACGATGAAAACCCGTCGGCGAAGATCTGATATACGGCGCTTTGTGGTCGGGAATTATTCATAATTTGATTATGCCTGCCGTGAAAGTATAATTTTTACGACTGGTAATGTCCGTGTCCGCTTTGTTTAACGAGCGGTAGCGGACCAAATTCTCAATGTATACGGGGTTTAACGAATGAAATTTGAAGGCACTGAAAATTATATATCCACGAGGGACTTGAATCTCGCGGTAAACGCTTCCATCACACTTCAGCGGCCGTTACTAATTAAGGGCGAGCCCGGAACGGGCAAGACCATGCTCGCCTTCGAGGTGGCCGAAGCCTTGGGCAAAGAGCTTATCACCTGGCACGTGAAATCAACCACGACCGCGCAGCAAGGGCTTTACGAATACGACGCCGTGTCCAGGCTCCGCGATTCCCAGCTCGGCGACGAGCGCGTCAACGACATCTCGCATTACATAAAAAAGGGGAAGCTCTGGGAAGCGTTCGATTCAGACGAGCAGGTCGTGCTGCTGATCGACGAGATAGACAAGGCCGATATCGAGTTTCCGAACGACCTGCTTCTTGAGCTCGACAGGATGGAATTCTACTGCTACGAGCTCCACAAGACAATCAGGGCAAAGGAGCGGCCTATCGTGATAATAACCTCGAATAACGAAAAGGAGCTCCCGGACGCGTTTCTGAGGAGATGCTTCTTCCATTACATCAGCTTCCCCGACAGGGAAACGCTCAAGGCGATAGTGAAGGTGCATCACCCCAAGCTCGAGGACAAGCTCATCGATAACGCTATGGGCATATTCTACGACCTACGGGAAATAGACGGCCTCAAGAAGAAGCCCTCAACGAGCGAGCTCATAGACTGGCTCAAGCTCATCATCGTGGGAAAGATAACGGAGGCCGAGCTCGGCTCAGTCGACCTCGCGGAGAAGCTCCCACCCTTCGCGGGAGCGCTCCTCAAGAACGAGCAGGACCAGGAGCTGCTCACCCGGATAAGGCTCAGGTTCAGGCGATGAGAAATGGGCGACGGGAAAGATTGAGATACTCGCGGCGGTCTTAGTAAAGGTGAGAATATGTTTCTGGATTTTTTTCTATTGCTTAAAAAAGACGGCATCCCGGTAACGATAAAGGAATACCTCACGTTTCTCGAAGCCCTCGACGAGGGCATAGCCGAGTACAGCGTCGACGATTTCTACTACCTCTCGCGCACCTCTCTCGTCAAGCACGAGCACCATCTCGACAGGTTCGACCTGCTGTTCAAATATTTCTTCGAAGGGGTCGAGAAGATAAACGTAGACGACCTCATGAAGATCCCCGGGGACTGGCTCCGTAAGAGCTTCGTCAACGCCCTTACGGACGAGGAGAAGGCGCTGATAAAGTCCATGGGCGGCCTCGACAAGCTTCTCGAGCGCCTTAAGGAGCTGATGCGGGAGCAGAAAAGCAGGCACCAGGGCGGAAACACATGGATAGGGACTGGAGGCACTTCTCCTTTCGGGGCTTACGGGTTCAATCCCGAAGGCATAAGGATAGGGCAGGAAGAGGGGAGGAACAGGAGGGCTGTAAAGGTCTGGGACAAGCGGGAGTTCAAAGACCTCGACGACGGCATCGAGCTTCAGACGAGGAACATGAAGATGGCGCTCAGAAGACTCCGCATACTCACGCGCGAAGGGGTGAAGGAGGAGCTCGACCTCGAGAAGACGATAGACAGGACTTCGAGGAACGCCGGACTGCTGGAGCTCGAGATGGTCCCAGCGAAAAAGAACAACGTGAAGGTGCTCCTCTTCCTCGATATCGGGGGGTCGATGGACGACCACATAGAGCTCTGTTCGCGGCTGTTCTCGGCCGCCAAATATGAATTCAAGCATCTGGAGCATTTCTATTTCCACAACTGTCTCTATGAGTTCGTCTGGAAAAACAACCGGCGCAGGTGGCAGGAAACTGTCCCCACTTTCCAGGTGCTCCACACGTACAACAGCGATTACAAGGTTATTGTCGTGGGCGACGCCTCCATGTCTCCATACGAGCTCTTATATCAGAACGGGAGCGTCGAGCACAATAACGACGAGCCTGGGTTCGTGTGGTTAGAGCGTTTGAAGTCCCAGTATCCCGACATCGTCTGGCTCAATCCCGTGCCCGTCAAGCAGTGGAAATATACCGAGTCTATCGGGATGGTGAGGAAGTTCATGAACGACCGCATGTTCCCCCTCACCCTTTCAGGACTGCAGAATGCTATCAAGGCCCTAAAAGACAAGAAGGTGAAGTTCGAGGGACATTAGCAAATTATTTGTTATTCTGAACTCGATTCAGAATCTCGTTTTTCTTGTATTATTCTCTCGCTTGACGAGCCGCAATCTTGAATAACTAAACAATATATGCCCCTCGCTATAGACCACATCAACATCGTAGTTTCGGACCTCGAAAGATCCGTGAAATTTTATACGGAGCTCCTCGGATTCAATGAATCGAAGAGGGCGCACCTAGAAGGCGAGTGGATAGAGTCGATCGTGGGGTTGAATGGCGTCGTCGCGGACGTCGCGTTCATCGTCGCCCCCGCGGGCGAGCCGAGGATAGAGCTCCTATGCTATAAGACACCGCAGGGCGAAGCAATCCCCGCTAATTCCCTCGCGAACACGGTCGGGATAAGGCACATCGCGTTTAGGGTGGATGATATATATGCGGCTTCTGAAAAGCTGAAGAACGCTGGGGTGAAGCTCATAGGCGAGCCCGTCGTCGTCCCCGAGACCGTTGTCACTCACGACGCGGGTCACAAGATGCTCTGCTACTTTCACGACCCGGACGGAGTGCTCCTCGAAATTACCGAGTACAAGTGATTTCCCGAATCGAATACCGCTTATGGCTTCCGTGGTGGAGAGCGGAGAGCGTTCTTAATCAGGGGCTGAAACTTCTCTCATTACTTCGTTGGAAATACCGGGCCCGCGCTCGAGGAATTCCCCGTCGGGGCCGTAGATAATAAAGTAGGGGATAGACGGAAGCTTGTAATACATTACGAGGGGGTTCTCCCAGTTTATTATGTCTATCTCTCTCAAAGCGAGCTTCTCGCCGCTTTCGACGAAATCTTCGAGCTTCGGTTTCAATACCCTGCAGGGCCTGCACCAGTCGGCATAAAAATAGAATGCCGTATACTTTCCGGGCACCAGATGCTCGATAAGGTCAATGAGCGTCCCCCTGCTTATGACCTCTATCTTGTCGAACCCGCTCTGCGATCCGGCGAGGTCGTAAATATTCGATTCATCGGCGCTTGAGTGCGATCCCGGCGTCTGCCGGCTTTCGTCGTCCTGTATTTCGGTTTCGGCGTGCGCGGAATAAGACAACATTAGTACGATAATTCCTGAAGCGGCGATCAGGCTTAACTTCGATTTCATCTTCGGTCTACCTTCGGCTTTTTGATAAGTATACGTTTTTCACGGCTGGTAACAATCGTCCGTAGGCGGTCAATCGAAAATCAGCGTGCGGTTCCCGTAAACAAGTATCTTCCGTTTGAGGTGGTACCAGATGGCCTGGGAGAGCACTACCTTCTCGAGGTCCCTCCCTTTTCTTATCAGATCCTCGACGCTGTCCTTGTGGGTTATGCGGACGACGTTCTGCTCGATTATGGGTCCCGAATCGAGGTCGGCTGTGACGTAATGGCTCGTCGCGCCGATGATCTTCACGCCCCTCTCGTGAGCCGAGTGGTAGGGCCTTGCCCCGGGGAAGGCCGGAAGGAACGAGTGGTGTATGTTGATTATCCTGTCCGGGTAACGGGATACGAAGTCTTCGCTCAGTATCTGCATATATCTGGCAAGCACGATGAAATCGATATCGTACTCCTTGAGCAAGTCGAGCTGTTTTTTCTCGGACGCCTTTTTGTTTTCCTTCACGCCGGGGGTGACATGAAAATCTATACCGTGCGTCGCGGCTACGGGTTCGAGCTCGCCGTGGTTGCTTATTATGAGAGGTATATCGACGTTCCACTGCTCGGACTGCCAGCGGGAGAGGATGTCATGGAGGCAATGGGGGAGCTTCGAGACGAATATGGCCATGCGCGGTGTATAATCGGAGAAATAGAGGCTCCATTTCATGCCGAATTTCTCGGCGATGAGCGTCTGGAAATACTCTCCGATCTTCCCTGCCGGGATCGTGAAATTCTTGAGGTCCCATTCGACCCGCATGAAGAAGACCTTCTCCTGGGTGTCCACGTGCTGGTCGAGGTATATGATATTGCCTTCGTTCTTGAATATGAATTCCGTAATGGCGGCGACGAGACCCTTCCTATCCGGGCAGTGCACCAGAAGTATCGCGGAGCGGTTTTTATCGTTCTCTTCTTTCCTTCTCATCCCTTTTCGCTCTTTGCTTCGCCCGTATCCCGGACGGGTCAGTCCCTTCCCATCAGCTCGTAAATCTCGTCGTCCGAGAGTCCGAAGTAATGCCCGAGCTCGTGCTTGAGCACTTCGTCGATTCTTTCCTCGATCTCACGGTCGTTCCTGCATACCTTCTCGATGTCTTTCTGATAGAGCACTATTTCGTCCGGCAGCCTTATGCCCTCCCACACGCTGCGGAGATGCAGAGGGGTCCCCCTGTATAGTCCGAGCAGGAGCCCTTCGCCCCTTATTTCAAGTTTTTCCTTGTCGTCTGCGGTGGGGTGATCCTCGACCTTGATAACCACGTTATCGATCTTGTTCCTGAACTGTTCCGGTATCTTTTGATAAGCCCTTTCCACCAGGTCTTCAAACTTTTTTCTGTTCAAATCGTCCAATCTGCAATCTTAGGGGATTTAATACGTTAATCATATTATAGTATGATGCGCGCGCTTTCAATCGCCGGGACAACTAACCGGATTTGTTCCTAGTCTTCGGGGGAGCATCATAGACTCTATCCGCGGGTACCGCGATTTCATCGAGCACATCAGCGACAACCCGGTGAAAAGGGTCAAATTTCCCCTGCGATATTTCAAGGAGCGTTTCCTTGAGGATGCCTTCGAGCCTGTTGCCGGGTCGTGAGGGTCTGTCCATGCCTAATAATAAAAATGTTGAACTTACGAGAAAGTATAATGCCTTAATATAAAAGAGGGACACAAAAATTTCAGCAGTATCAGGACCTGCTCCGAATTGTAACCGAGAGCGCACGCATAGGAGAATGGCCGTTATCAGCAAGGATGTTCTGTGGGCTTCAGCGGCTCCCGAATGAAGAGAGCCTGGGCTCGGCCCGCTCACCAATTCTCAGCTCTTCGACAAACGAGATTAGCTCCGGAAAGAATGCGTTGAAGTTGTCTTCCAGCTCCGCATAATTTGATTCGACCTCGTCGATTGCGCCGCTGAGCGTGTTTTCCCTGCGGAAACGTCTCCTGAGTCTTTCGGATATCCTGTCTAGGGCAACGCCCGTCCCCTCGAGTGTGCCGTAAGAGCCGAGCCAGTCTTCTTCCATCATCCTGGGGAGGAAGAGGCGGAATTTTTCGGGAAGCACCGCTTTCCTTTTGTCCAATACCGAGTAGGCCTTGCGGATAAATGCCCCGAGGTCGGCGTCGGAATAGGCCGGCCAGTTCCTTGAAAGCAGGTGGTCGAAGGCTATGTCTATGATGACGCCTGCGAACCTCCTCCTGCCTGGACTGATCAGCTTCTTGCTCGCTTTAAAAATTTCGTGAGAGTCGGTGAAAACGTCCACTTTCCTGTGCGTCCTTATGCCTTTTTCGATCTCCGGATGATAGCCGTCCCCTATCGATCCCTTCACGAAGTCCCCCATGATGTTCCCGAGAATGGACTCTTCCGAGTCTTCGGCAAGGTAGATGTGCGCAAGGTAATTCATGTGCTCTTAGTGTACCCGTTTATGTGTAGATATACGGGCATGTCCTAATATCCCCTCAAAAAAAACGTCTGTCACAGGCTGAGTGGCGTATTTACTGGATGCCGACGAGCTCCACATCGAAGATGAGCGTAGAGTTGGGCGGGATCACCGGAGGATAACCCCTCTCGCCGTATGCGAGATTCGGGGGGATTATGAGCTGGCGTTTCCCTCCGACCTTCATGTCGGCGATACCTTCGTCCCAGCCTGGAATGACCTGTCCGACACCGAGGACGAACTCTATAGGTTCTCCGCGCTCGATCGAGCTGTCGAAGACTGACCCGTCCTTGAGCTTTCCCGTATAGTGGACTTTGACCGTCTGACCAGTCTTTGGTTTCGGCCCGCTCCCTTCTTCTATAATGATATATTCGAGGCCCGATGCTGTTTTCTCTACCTGAGAGCTGCTCTTCTTTTCGTCTGCGTTCGTATTTATGACTGTGAGATTTACGACGACGAGCGTGAGAAGCATGCAAATCGTGAATACTGCCGAATAACTCAACATGGTGTTCTCCTTTTGACCTTTGTGTTTTAGAAACGGCAAAGCAGGAAAACATTACACAATAATCTCCGAAAGTGCCATCCCTCGGAGGGTGTGTTTTTGTAGGGACGCGAGACCGATATTGCTTTCGGTCGCGCTCCTGAATCAGGCGATTAAATGTCCGTTACGGAGCCTGAACCTGGCGCAGGGAACCGGCTGCTTTCGCAGTAAGAATGCGGGATTGACAAGTACTTTTTACCCTGAATTAATATACATTTCAGTAGGGGTGCTCAAATAAAATAGCAGAGGAGGAGTCTTATGGGATATCAGTTTATAAGCTACGAACGGGAGCCTAACAACATAGGCGTTCTCACGATAAACAGGCCGAATGTGTTGAACGCGCTTAACTGGGACACGCTCGGAGAGCTGAGGGAGTTCCTCGAGGACGTCCTGCCCAAGGAAGAATTAAAGGCGCTGATATTTACAGGAGCAGGCGACAAGGCGTTCGTCGCTGGCGCGGACATCGCGCAGATGAACGAGATGAAGGAACGAGACTTCCAGGACTACGTTGATTACGCCCACAGGGTATACGAGCTTATAGAGAACGAACCCTGCCCCTCTATCGCCGCGATAAACGGATACGCGCTCGGCGGCGGCTGCGAGCTTGCGCTTGCCTGCGACATAAGGATAGCGTCTGAGAAGGCGAGGCTCGGGTTCCCCGAAGTGAAGCTGGGCATATTCCCCGGCTGGGGCGGCACCCAGCGCATAACGAGGATACTCGGACTCGGGAAGACGAAGGAGCTCGTGTTCACCGGAGAGATGATAACGGCCGAAGAAGCGCTCAGGATAGGGCTCGTCGAGAGGGTCGTGCCTCACGGTGAGATAATGAACGAAGCGAAAAAGTTAGCGGGGGCGATAGCGAAAAGAGGGCCCATAGCGGTGAGACTGTCCAAGACCGCCATAAACGCGGGCTCGGAGATGGACTTGCAGAAGGCGCTCCTTCTCGAAAAGACGCTCGTTTCTCTATGCTTCGATTCCCAGGACAGGATAGAGGGAATGAAGGCGTTTTTGGAGAAGAGAGAGCCTTCGTTCACGGGCCAGTAAGGGCTCCGTTAGCGGAAAGTATTCGATACCGGGCTTGAAATTGCGATAAAAATTCTTCCTTCCGGGGTCTGCCTGACCCCTTCCGTGTTAAAGGGATGAACCGCCCTTCGACATGCTCCTCATTGCCGCAACCGTCAGGTTGACAAAAACCTTATTAGGAATAAAATCTATAATCCTTAATTTCAAACGACTGAGACGCGGGCTCTAGGAGGTGTCGCATGCTTGAACAAATGCACGACTTGTCTGGCAAAGTTGCAATAGTAACGGGCGGTTCGAGAGGAATCGGAAGGGCGATCTGTCTTGCGCTCGCGGAGGCCGGAGCGGATATCCTCCTCAATTATTCGAGGAGCGACAAGGAAGCGGACAAGGTGAAGAAGGAGGTAGAGAAGTTCGGGAGGAAGTGCGTGACGGTGAGAGCGAACGTCGGAAACTTCCAGCAGGCGCAGGGGCTCGGCAAAGCGGCCATGAACCACTTCGGCAAGGTCGACATACTGGTCAATAACGCGGGTATTAACAGGGACAGGACTCTTAAAAGAATGACTTACGAGCAGTGGAACGAAGTAATACAGACAAACCTCGGCAGCGTGTTTAACTGCACGAAAGCCGTCATAGACCCCTTGTCCGAGAGGGGCGGCGTCATAATTTCCATATCTTCCATCATCGGCGAGATGGGGAACCTCGGCCAGTGCAACTACGCCGCGACGAAGGCTGGCATAATCGGCTTTACGAAAACCATGGCGAGGGAGCTCTCAAAGAGCAACATACGCGTTAACGCGATAGCCCCCGGGTTCGTGGAAACGGACATGCTCGGGACAGTGCCCGAAGACATAAGGGAGCAGATCAAGAAGGAGATCGCGCTCGGCAGGTTCGGCACCCCTGAGGAAATCGCGCTCGCAGTCGTTTACCTCTGCTCATCCGCCGCGAGCTGGATAACGGGAGTAACGCTCAGGATCAACGGCGGGCATTACATCTGATCGGAACATAAAAATCCGTATTTGCGAGGTCTCTCTCAGGAGACGGCCTCACAAATACGGACCTTGTTTTTTCCCTGGTATTTCTTACTTGGATCTCTCTATCAGCCAGTCCGCCACTTCGGGCCACAGCGCTTTGAGAGACTTGCTGCTTACCGAAAGCCCTATGTGTCCCGTCGGATAAACTATCGTCTTCGCGTCCTTGCTGGACGTCATATCGTTGAAACCCAGGCTCGAAGCGGGCGGCACCAGGTGGTCGTTCTCGGCGATAAGGTTTAACACCGGACACTTTATATCTTTGAGATCCACCCGTTTCCCGTTCACCTTGAGCTTATTCTCGACGAGCTGGTTTTCCTGATAGAGGTATTTGACGAATTCCCTGAATACCTCTCCCGGCACGGGTATGTTGTCGTTAAGCCACTTTTCCATGGCGAGGAAATTCTCGACGAACGCCTCGTTGTCCACGTTCTCGTAGAAGTTCACGTACTTGGATACGAGGTTCTGAATCGGCTTCATGAATAAAAACCCCGACTGCAGGAATTCGGCGGGGACGTTGCCGTATGCGTCGACGAACTTGTCCACGTCGAAATTGGGCTTGTCGCCCCATAGATTGAGCGTCCCTTCTACCTTGTAATCTATCCCTGCCGTCATCAATACGAGGTTCTTTATGTCTTCAGGGTATAACGCCGTATAGATCGCCGACATGGTACCGCCCATGCAGTAGCCGAGCACGCTGACCTTGTCTGAGCCCGAGTGCTTCTTCACCCGCTTCACGACCTGCTTTATGTATCTGTTGATGTAGTGGTTGAGGTCGAGCTTCTTATCTTCGTCTCCCGGGGCTCCCCAGTCTATCAGGTAAACGTCTATTCCCTTCTTCAGAAGCACTTCCACCACACTCCTGCCCGGTTTCAGGTCGAGTATGTAGGGGCGGTTTACCAGAGCGAATATCATGATCAGCGGCACCGGGTAGGTCTTTTCGGCAAGGGGATAGTAGTGAAGCAGGCGGAGCTTGTTTTCTGTGTATATAACCTCGTGAGGTGTTGCCCCGACCTCGACTTCCGGCGGGTTCAGGAGCGCTATCTCAAGCGCCTTGTTGAACTTTTCTCTCGCCTTCCCTGCTTCCTCTATGGCGGAGTCCATGTATTTATTTCCCATGATTGTTAAGAGCCTCCTTGTCTTAAGCCTCACGACCTATATTTGTCGTTGTCGACCCGGCAACGACGTAGTAATTATTTCTTTGAAGGACGCGCGGGCTTGTTAAAGTCGTCCACCTTGTCGAGCAGGTCGTTCACCTTGGCTTCGAGGTTGTTTATGGAAGCGAGCACCCGGTCTATATCGCTTTTCGTCGGGAATCGCATATTCTTCAGCGTCTTTTCAACCGCTTCATCGAAATATTTCTTGAACTCGGACGATTTTTCGACCGCCTTCCCTATGTTTGCGGCGAAGAGAGGGCTGTTTACCCATTTCTCAAGGACTTCGGAAGAGGACTTTTCCCATGTTTCATAGAATTTTTTATATTGCGCTATCGGGTCGTAATCCTCTTTGGCTTCGTTCGCCTCGATCTTGGAGATAGGGTTCTTCTTCCACATGTCCATCGCTTCCGACATGGTTTTTTCCCATGCTTCGTAAAACTTTTTATAGTGCTCGGTGTAGTCGAATGCCTCTTTGCTCATTGTTTCTTCTCCTTAACTTTTTTTCTGACTGTTCTGGTCCTGGTTTTCGGCTCAGGTTTCTTTGCGCTCGACTGGAGGTCGGTGATCTTGACTTCGAGCTCCGCTATCTTCTCGCCCAGTGAATCCAGCGTGTCGATGAGCTTCTCCATATCTCTCTTTTCAGGCAGATACCTCTGTTCGAGCGTCTGCTCGATAAAGCTGTGGATGTAGTTCTTGAACTCGGAGGACTTCTCGACGGCCCTTTCCATAAGTGGGCTGCTCATCCACACGTCCATCAATTTGTTTGTCGATTCTTCCCATGATTCGAAGAGCTTCTTGAAATAGCTGAAGTAATATATTTCCTCGTACTCGTTCTTCTTGTTCAAAAGGTATCTCCCCGAGAACCGGACTCCGGAGCTTCGATGATTATACATATATTATACTACATATTGGCAACTATAAATTACAGCACTGCCCTGCTCTCGGCGCGGGTCAGGAGTTGAAGGAACCCACGTATTTATCGAATGCCGAGAACGCCCTTTCAGCGGATTTCTGGTTGAGATCGAGCAGCTCTTTTGAATAATTATCTGATATTTTTTTAAAGACGGTATAGAAATTGTTCTGAAATTCAATGATGCGGTCTAGTTTTTCGCTGATTCCGAGGCTCGAATACTCTTTCGGCAGCTTATCGACTATGGATTTGATCTGCTCGGTATAATCGTGCTGTATCTTGCGGAGCTGCTCGATCTGCGTATCCATGAGTCTCTTGTTTTCCTCGAGCAGTGAATGAGCCGAGTCAAGTCCTATAAGGTAGTTTTCCTTAACAAGCCCGTTCAAATCGTAAAAAATTTCTTTTTTGACTTCGGCTTTTGCTTCTTTCTTAGGCTCTGCTTTCTTGATTTGCGGCATTTTGTTACCCCCGATTTTTACTTACTACTAATATAATTTGTCCCGGTTTTTTGTCAAGTGATCATGTTAGCAACTGCACAATTATAATAATATGTAATATAAGCTAGTTATGACCAACACACGTTTCGTTTCATAGCATTAGCGATAATGGCGAGAACAGCGGGACCAGGCATTTAGCGCCGTGAGGCAGAAACAGGCAACACAGCCCGGTTTCTATCCTTATGTCGTAAATCCGGTACCATAGTTCCTTTAAGGGAGATAAAGCTTGCCGAGAGTATTCATCCTCATAGCGCTTATGATCCTGACGGCCTTTCCCCCGGGCGCACAGGCCCAGCCGGATATTCCCGAAGATTTGGAGGACACAATCTCCGAAAAGGTGATTACATTCGGCTGTCTCCTCCCGCTGACGGGGAGGTACAGGCTCCTCGGCGAGAAAGCGTTAAAGGGTGTACTGGCAGCTGCGGATAACGCACACGCGGGCGCCCGGTACAGGGTAATAGTAAGGGATATAGGGGATAGCGACGGGCGGCTCGCAGCTTCCCTCGAGGAGCTGTTAAATACCCCGGGTCTTTCATTCATAGTAGGCCCCGTCCCCAGTAAATATATTCAGGCCGTGAGCGCCGGAGTCAATCGGGAAAGGATCCCGGCCCTGGTGTTTCCCGTTTCGGAGAACGAGGCCTCGGGCGGGCCGTATATAATAAAGTATTACTATCCGCTCGAAGAGCAGTCGAGAGTGTTGTCCGGCTACGCTGCGCGCAGTCTCGGAGTCAGACGGTTCGCCGTGCTCTATCCCCGGACCGATCTCGGGTCGAGGATGAAAGAGCTCTTCGTCTCGGACGTAGCCGAAAGCGGCGGTAAGCTCGTGTACGAAGGGTCCTACGATCCGGGCTCGAGGGATATTTCGGGCGAGATTGGCTGGATAAGGTCTCTCGCGCCCGAGGCTGTGTTCATACCGGACGGCGCGGCTAATTCGGCCGAGCTCATCTTGAGACTGAAAAGGGAAGGGAAGTTGAGGGACGTGCTCTTTCTGGGTCCGAGCACATGGAACAGCCCTCTCTTCTTGGATCTCATTGGGGATGAGATAGACGGGTTCGTTTACAGGGCGGTATTCACCGATGTCTTTTACTATGGAGACGGTGATTGGGACGAGTTCTCGAAATTGACGGAAGACAGATATAAAGAGAAGCCGGATATTTTCGGGTACCAGGTTTACAGGGCGCTCAAGCTCTTGCTCTCTCTCGACCTCACACCCGCAAACGGCGGAGCGGTAACCCCGGGCGGTCTCGATTCGCTCAAAAACAATCCCTATTATGACGTGAAAACAGACAAGGGCGGGAGCTACCGGGTCTCGCCGCGTTACAGGATATTATCGGTGAGCGACGGCGAGCTGATAGACATAATAAATGTAAAGTGATTATCTATAGAGTCGGGTTAGTCATCCGAGGAAATCATGACTGCCGGGAGCCAGGTATCCGATCACGAATAGTGTGAAGAGGATTATCCCGAACCCCAGGACCGCGCCGAATGCGGCCTTCCGTCCCTTCCATCCGGAAGCGAGCCTCCCGTGTATGAGTACTGCGTAGAGAAGCCAGGTAACGAGTGACCAGGTTTCCTTCTGTCCCCAGACCCACGCTTCCCCCCATATCTCTTTCGCGAGCAGGAGCCCGAGCGCGAGTCCGACAGTGATAAACGGGAAGCCGATGATGAGGCAGACGTGGTTGATCTTGTCGAGGGTGGTGAGAGACGGGAACTTCTGGAGGAGGCTTCCCACGTGTTTCGCTTTGATCCTCTGTTCCTGAAACAGGTACATGACCCCCGAGATGAACGCCACCGTGAATAGAGCCTCTCCCAGCAGGATCAGCACTATGTGGATCAGTATCCAGGGATTGCTGAGAGACGATTCGTGCTCGATGATTCCCTGCGGGAGAATTACGTGAGGGAGCGTCATTATGAAAGCGAGCGGGGAAACGAACGCGCCTAGGAGCGGGGCGTTGAAAATTAGCTGCGATCCTATGAATACGATTGTGATAGCGAGCGAAAAGAGATATAGAGTCGTATCGAGCCCGCCCGCTATCGCCTCCCCCTTCAGGTAAAGCAGCACGATGCTTACTGCCTGGACTATCGTGCCGAGGACGACCGTGTAGAACCCTGCTCTCGAACCCCTCGGGCTATCGGTCCATATATGGCTCATGTAGAACACGGCCGCGATGAAGTAGAGAAGGGCGGTAAGCCAGTATAAATCCATGTCTATATTCTATTTACGATGGTGTTTAAATACAAATAAAGCCGTTAAATAGAGAGTCTGCTCCGACCCGTGAGGCTTTTCCGGTTACAACAGGCAATAACGAAAAATTGCGCCGCTATCTAATAATGACGTAGGGATATTAAGAAAACGCCGCCTCTTTAAGAATCTCGGTCTGGTAATGGGTGGTGAGGGCGTCGATCAGCTCGTCCATGTCGCCGTTGAGTATAGCCTCTATTTTATAGAGCGTGAGACCGATCCTGTGGTCGGTGATCCTGCCGTCCCTGAAATTGTATGTCCTTATCTTCTCGCTCCTGTCTCCGCTGCCGACGAGGCTCTTTCTCGTGCTGGCGAGCTCGCTCCGTCTCTTTTGCTCTTCAATCTCGTAAAGCTTCGCCCGGAGCATCCTCATGGCGTGCGCGCGGTTCTTGTGCTGCGACCTTTCGTCCTGGCACTGCACTACTATCCCCGTGGGCAGGTGTGTGATCCTTATGGCGGAGTCGGTCTTGTTCACGTGCTGTCCGCCGGGACCGGACGCCCTGTAGGTATCGATCTTCAAGTCCTTCTCGTCTATATCGACTTCGACCTCGTCGGGCTCGGCGAGCACCGCGACCGTGGCGGTCGAGGTATGGATCCTCCCGCTCGTCTCCGTAGTCGGAACCCTCTGCACCCTGTGAACTCCGCTCTCGTACTTGAGCCTGCTGTAGACGTTCTTGCCCTCTATGGCGGCGATGACCTCTTTCAGGCCCCCTATGCCGGTCTCGCTCAGGCTGATGATCTCTACCTTCCACCTGTTGGCTTCCGCGTACCTCGTGTACATCCTGAACAAGTCGGCTGCGAAGAGCGCGGCCTCGTCTCCCCCTGTCCCCGCCCTTATCTCGAGGAAGACGTTTTTTGCGTCGTTCGGGTCCTTGGGGAGCAGCAGGAGACGGAGCTCACCCTCGAGGACGGGCAGCTCTTTATAGAGCTCATCGAGCTCTTCCCTCGCAAGCTCACCCAGGTCTTTGTCTTTAAGGAGAGACTCGTTTTCCTCTATTCTTTCGAGCACGATTTTATACTTGCGGTAAACCTCCACTATTTCATCGAGGTCTGATAATTCCTTGGAATACTTATGAATTTCAGGCGGACTTATGTCGGGTTTACTTAAAGTTTTCTCGATTTCGATGTATTTTTTCTCGACTTCTTCAAGCCGTTTTAACATTCCTAATTCTGCCATTTCCTACTATTATCATCACACATCTTGCAAAAATTTCAAGATAATATTAAACTTATCTAGGTAAAATAATGGAAACAATGGATATTCTAGAAGGCAAAATTAAAGAGGCTCTGTCGAGGAAAACCAAGCTCGAAGTGGAGCACAAAAATCTTATGGAGGAAGTTGTAAATCTCAGGGAAAGTGTAAAAAAACTTGAGAAAGAAAGGGACGAGATTAAACAGAAGTTAGACAGGGTAATCGAGAAGGTCGAGATCTACTTGAGCAGGTCTGAGGCATAGGATGAAACGTCTGAAGATCAGGTTCCTCGATATGGATTATTTTATCAAGACGGACGCGGATGAAGATTATGTCCAGAAGATCGCTGCATACTTGGAGCAAAAAGTGAAAGAGATTTCCGCTCATGAAAACAGCATTGCAGTGCCTAACGCGCTTCTGCTTGCGATGCTGAAGATCACCGATGATTACTTCAAACTATTAAAAGATTTTGAGGAATTTAAAGACGGTGCTGAAGAGAGATCAAAGAGATTGGTTCAAATACTGGAAAGCTCCCTTAACGAAAGAGAAACCTTTGGATTTAACGAAGGAATTCTTAGAGAGGATCTCGGAAGAGAAGAATTGGAAGACTCGTATAAATACAGATGATGTTTATATACCTGATTCGTTTCTTTCCCTCTTGGAGGCAGGGGGTTTAAATCTTGATCAACAGAAAGAATACGCCCGCTCGTATTTCTTAAAGAGAAGGACCCGCCTTTCCAATATCGAAGTAGCCGAGAAAAGCAGCCGGATCACGGATAACCTTGCGCGCTTGGGGCTCTACAGCCGCGCGAGGAGGGTCGGTTTTTACTATCCGGTCAGGAACGAGGCCGATACGAGGGGAATCTTCTCCCTGAGTCTCGGCTCCGGGAAAGAGGCCTACTTCCCGAGGGTAAGCGGGCACGGCCTGATTTTTCATAGAATATTAAGCCTGAACGAGTTTAAACCCGGGAAATTCGGTATCCCGGAACCCGATTCGTCCTCACCCAGCATAGCACCCGAGGATCTGGACCTCGTCCTCGTACCCGGAATCGCATTCGACGACTCCGGCGCGAGGCTCGGGTACGGGAAGGGGTATTACGACCGCCTGCTGGTCGATGTCCCCTTGAACCGAAGGGTCGCGCTTGCGTACTCGCTCCAGATGTCGGATTCGCTCCCCTCAGGGGAGACCGACCTTCGAGCGGGCCTGGTCGTGACCGAATCGGGAATAATCTTTTGCAGAAAAAAAGAAAAAGAAGGAGGAAAACAACATGACTGAACTGATGGTTGCCGTAGCGGCTTCGGTTGTTGCCTTCGCTTTGGGGTACTTAGCTAACCACCTCTATAGACAAATGAAATTGAATAAAAAAATAAGTCTAAAGAAGGACGAAGCAGAGGTCATTATCGAGAACGCCAGGAGAGAAGCCGATAAGATAAGGTCACAGGCGGAGCAGAAGGCGAAGGAGATGGTCGAAAGAAGGAGCTCAGAGATCGAGAACGAATCGAGGGAAAAGCAGAGAGAGGCCTTCAAAACGGAAAAAAGGCTCCAGAAGCGCGAAGAGGTGCTCGATAAAAAATTCGAGGGTGTGGAAAAGAAGGAATCGGAGCTCGCCAAAAAGGAAAGAGACCTCGTGCTGAGGGAGCAGGCCCTCGGGGAAAAACAGAAGGAGCTCGATGCTGTTATAGACGAAGCCAAGAAGAAGATAGAGGACATCGCGGGCATGACGCAGGAAGCGGCCAGAGCGGAGCTCATAAATATAATCGAGGACGAGGCGAGGCATGAGGCGGCTAAAAAGCTCAAGCAGCTCGAGGACCAGCTGCATGAAGATGCGGAGAGGAAAGCGAAGGATATAATTGCGCTCGCTATCCAGAAGTATGCGGGCGAATATACGAGCGAAAAGACGATATCCGTCGTCAACCTCCCCAACGACGATATGAAGGGCAGGATCATCGGCCGTGAAGGAAGGAATATCAGGTCGATCGAGGCCAGGACTGGTGTGGATATTATTATCGACGATACGCCTGAAACGGTGGTCATCTCGTCGCTCAATCCAATAAGAAGGGAAGTCGCGAGGATATCTCTCGAGAGACTGATCGACGACGGCAGGATCCACCCGGCGAGGATAGAGGAGATAGTGTCGGACGTCGAAAAGCAGATAGAGCGCGAGATACTGAAGGCGGGTGAGGAAGCGTTATTCGACCTCGGCATCCCGTCTATACACCCGGAGCTCGTAAAGCTCGTCGGCAGGCTCAAATACAGGACCAGCTATTCCCAGAACATACTCAACCATTCGATCGAGGTTGCGTTCATCTGCGGCATACTGGCCGCCGAGATCGGGTACGACGTAAAGCTCGCCAAGCGGGGCGGGCTTCTCCACGATATCGGCAAGGCCGTCGACCACGAGATAGAGGGGTCGCACGTGGACATAGGCGAGGACCTCGTGAGGAAGTACGGCGAGCCCAAGGAAGTTATAGAGGCCGTAGCGCTCGCTCACGACCCTCAGCCGCAGTCGCTACTCGCTATACTTGTGCAATCGGCTGATGCCATATCCGCGGCGAGGCCGGGCGCGAGGAGAGAGACCTACGAGGCCTACGTGAAGAGGATAACGGACATCGAGACCATCGCGGGCTCCTTCAGGGGAGTCGAGAAGTGTTATGCGATACAGGCAGGGCGCGAGGTGCGCGTTATAGTTGAGAGCTCGAAGGTGAACGACGAGGAAGGGGCGCTGCTTTCCCACGAGATAGCCAAGAAGATAGAGAAAGAGGTCGCATACCCGGGGCAGATCAAGATAACCGTAATAAGGGAAGTGAGGTCCACGGCGTATGCGAGCTAGACGCGGTCGTATTGATTTGTGACGCGGCAGCCCGAGATGAGATTACCGAATTAGAATAGAAAAACCCCCTGAGCCGGAGATTACAGCCGGCTCAGGGGGTTTTATTATGGGTTGAGTTTTCTATTTCTCGTTGAGTGCGCCTTTCGCGGCGGCGAGTCTCGCTATCGGCACTCTGAACGGCGAGCAGCTTACGTAATCGACGCCGATCGCGTTTGAGTACTCGATAGACTGCGGGTCCCCGCCGTGCTCACCGCATATGCCGACCTTGAGGTCGGGTCTCACCTTCCTCCCTTTCGCTATCGCGAGCTTCATAAGCTCGACGACCCCCAGGTCGAGCGTCAGGAACGGGTCTTTTTCGAGGATGCTTATATCCTTTCCGTTGAGAGCCACTTTTTCGTTCATATACGTCTTAATAATTTTTCCCGAGTCGTCTCTCGAAAGCCCGAACATCATCTGTGTAAGGTCGTTCGTCCCGAATGAGAAGAACTCGGCCTCGGTCGCTATCTGGTCGGCGGTGACGGCAGCTCTCGGGACTTCTATCATTGTTCCGATTTTGTATTTTATTTTCTTTCTTGATTTGCTGAGGACTTCGTCGGCCACTTGCTGTATTACGTCTTTCTGCGCTTTCATTTCGGTGACCATCGCCACGAGCGGGACCATTATTTCGGGGACGGCCTTTACCCCTTCGTCCGCCACTTCGGACGCCGCCTCCATTATCGCCGTCACCTGCATCTTTGTGATCTCCGGTATCAGTATGCCGAGTCTGCATCCCCTGAGACCGAGCATCGGGTTGAACTCGTGGAGCTCCTGGACCCTCTCGAGGAGCAATTTTTTTCTGTCGAGTCCCTTCGAGGACGGCTTTTTCATCTCGAGCTCCTTTATGTCCATCATCAGCTCCTGGAGCTTGGGCAGGAACTCGTGGAGAGGCGGGTCGATGAGCCTGATAGTGACGGGGTGCCCCTTCATGTTGCGGAACAGCTCCTTGAAGTCGTTCCTCTGCATCGGCAGGAGCTTCGACAGGTATTTGGCCCTCTCTTCAGGGGTCTGCGAGAGGATCATGTCCTGCATTATCGGTATCCTGTCTTTTGCGAAGAACATGTGTTCGGTCCTGCAGAGCCCTATGCCCTCCGCGCCGAACTTGTACGCTATTCTCGCGTCCTGCGGCGTGTCCGCGTTCGTCCTTACCCCGATCGTTCTGATCTCGTCGGCCCATTTCAGTATTGAATTGAAAATCTTGTAGTTTTCCGATTCTTCCGGTTTTATCTTCTCTTCGACGACCTGTATTATGTCTGACGGTATAACAGGCACGTGTCCGGAATAAACTTTTCCTTCGAATCCATCGAGCGAAATGAAATCGCCTTCCTTGACGATAACGTCGCCCGTCACGAAGCGCCTGTTTTTTTCATCGATGTTTATGTCCTCTGCGCCTACTATGCATACCTTGCCCATCTGCCTGCCCACGACGGCCGCGTGGCTCGTCCTCCCTCCGCGCGCGGTCAATACCCCCTTGGAGGCGGCCATACCCTTTATATCGTCGGCGCTCGTTTCCTTCCTCACGAGAATGGTGTTCTTGCCCTCGCTGCTGAACCTCACTGCCGTATCAGCGTCGAGCGCCACGGCTCCCGACACCGCTCCGGGCGACGCCGCGAGCCCGGTGGCTATGATTTTATGCTTCTCCTTCTCTTCGGGATTGAATATCGGGAACAGGAACTGCTCCAGGTGCTCGGGCTCGATCCTGGAGATGGCCTCTTCCCTCGTTATCAGCTTTTCCCTGACCATGTCGTAGGCGATTTTTAAAGCCGCGATCCCCGTCCTCTTGCCGTTCCGCGTCTGAAGGAAATAGAGCTTCCCTCTCTCGATGGTGAATTCGAAGTCCTGCATATCCTTGAAATGCTTTTCGAGCGCATCTGCGATCTTCACAAGCTGTTTATAGACGGAAGGCAGCTCGCGCTCGAGCTCCTCGATATGCTTGGGTGTCCTTATCCCTGCCACGAGGTCTTCGCCCTGCGCGTTCATAAGGCACTCGGCGTAGAGGTTCCTCTCGCCGCTCGCCGGGTCTCTCGTGAAGCCCACGCCCGTGCCCGAATCGTCGCTCATGTTTCCGAAGACCATGGCCTGCACGTTGGCGGCGGTGCCCAGATCGTCTGGTATGCCGTACTGCTTCCTGTAGAAGATCGCCCTCTCGTTATTCCATGAAAGGAAGACCGCGCGTATAGCCATGTGGAGCTGGTCGAGCGGGCCCTGGGGAAACTCCTCGTTTGCTTTCTTTTTGACGAGCTGTTTTGATTTATCAATGACTTGTTTAAGGATACCGGGCGTGAGGCCGGAATCGCTCTTCACGCCTTCCTTCTTTTTTATATCCGCGAAAAGGTGCTCGAACTCTTCCTTGTCGATGCCGAACACCACGTCGGAAAACATCTCGATGAGCCTCCTGTAGGCGTCCCATACGAATATCGGGTTATCGGTTTTTTTCGAAAGGCGCTCGGCGATCCTGTCGTTGAGTCCGAGGTTGAGGATAGTATCCATCATGCCGGGCATGGAGAATTTGGCGCCTGAGCGCACCGAAACGAGGAGCGGGTTTTCGGGGTCTCCCAGCTTTTTCCCTATGAGCTTTTCGAGCTTCGAAAGGTTGAGCTCGATTTCCTTCAATATGTTTTCCGGGATATGTCGTTTATGATTATAGAATTCGGTGCAGGCTTCCGTGCTTATGGTAAAACCGGGCGGGACGGGTACGCCTATCCTCGTCATTTCCGCGAGTCCCGCGCCCTTTCCGCCGAGCAGGTCCTTCATGTTGCCTTTTCCTTCCGCTTTACCGTTACCGAATAAATATACGAATTTCTTCATGGCAGTTTCCTTTCTGAAAATCTTTTTTTCGTCCTCCGGTAAATTATTTAATCTCTCTCGCTTATGTGCTTAGCTTGGAAAAATCCGCGATTTTAAAAAATAGCTCTCTTATCTCCCGGAGCATCGAAAGCCTGTTCCGCCTCAGCTCCGCATTCTCGTCCATGACGAGCACGTGATCGAAGAATTTATCCACGGGGTCTTTTAACGTTTTCATCAGAGACAATGATTCACGGTAATTCCTCTCCGACATTTTCGCCCCTACCTTTTCGCGGGTTTCGATGAAGGTCATATATAGCTCCCTCTCCGCGGGCTCGACAAACAGGCTCTCCCTGACCTCGCCTACGGGCTGCCCTTTTACTATATTCACTACTCGTTTGAAAGCAATCCCCAGGGATTCGAAATCGCGCGCCTTTCGGAATTCTGAAAGCGCTTCGATCTTCCTCTTCACTTCGACGACGTCATCGAACTCAGTACTTATCACGGCTTCTATCACGTCCTGCGGGAAGCCGTCCGAGATCATTATGTTCCTGAACCTCTCCTTGAAGAATCCGGAAATCTCCGTCAGTACGGCCTCCTGAGATACGGCTGACTTCCCATGGGCCTGATCGGTTATGGCGTCCAGGCTCTTGCGGAAGAGCCCGTTAATGCTCAAATGGTAATTTTTCTCGATGACAATGTTTATTATTCCTATCGCATGCCGTCTGAGCGCGTAGGGGTCTGAAGTGCCTGTCGGTATGAGTCCCGAAACGAAGCACGCCGATACAGTGTCCATCTTGTCGGCGATGCTCAGGACGGAGCCGAGATCGGTTGAAGGCAGGTCCCCTTCGCGGGAAGTCGGCTTGTACTGCTCTTCTATCGCGACCGCGACCTCTTCTTTTTCTCCCGAGAGGAGAGCGTAATATCTGCCCATGATGCCCTGGAGCTCGGGGAATTCGAATACCATCTGGGTCGCGAGGTCCGTCTTCGAGAGCTCCGCTGCGCGGACTGCGTCTGCGAGCGGCTCTATTCCGAGCTGCTGTCCGATCTCCCCGGCGAGAAGCTTTAACCTCTCTGTCTTGTCGTAATATGTGCCGAGGTCGGAGAGGAACACCATTCCTTTGAGCTTTATTTTTTTCTCTTCGAGCGGCGCGCTCCTGTCTTCGTTATAGAAAAACCTCGCATCGGTGAACCTCGCCCTGATTACACGTTCGTTCCCCTTAGACACCACCCTGCCGTCCCTGGCCTTCGTGCCGGCGACGAATATGAAATGCGGAAGTAGCTTCCGGCTCCCCGAGCGGGTGAGGACGGGAAAGTATTTCTGATGGCTTTTCATCACGCTAATAAGGACTTCTTTGGGGAGCTCGAGGAAATCCTCTTCGAAATCACCCTTCAGCACGACCGGGTATTCGACTAGGTAAGTGACCGTCTCCAGAAGCTCCTCGTCTTCGAGCGCGGACCCGCCGATTTTCTCCGCGAGGTCTCTGATCCCCTTTTCTATTAAGCTCTTTCTCCTGTCCTGATCGAGTATCACGAACCCTTTCTCGAGCCCCTTCACATAATCATCCCAGCCCGAGACCGGAAACGGCATCGGGTTCATGAACCTGTGGCCCCGCGATTTCGAAGAGCTTTTGACTTCCTCTATATCGAAACGTACTGTCTTGCCTCCGTATACCGCGAGAATCCACCTTATAGGTCTCGCGAATACCGTGTCCCCGTCTCCCCACTTCATGGATTTCCTGAACGGGAGCTCGAGAATTATTTTCGGAAGCAGCTCTTTTAAGAGTTTTTCGGTTTTCTGTCCCTTTATTTTTTTTACCGCCGCCAGGAACTCGCCCCTGTCCCTCTTTACGGTTACGAGGTCTCTCACGTCCACACCCTGGGATTTCGCGAACCCGACCGTTGCGTCAGTCGGGTTCCCTTTTTCGTCGAACGCTATTCTCACGGGAGGACCGTAAGACTCTCTCGACTGGTCTTCCTGTTTGTCCATGAGCCCTGTAACGCGGAGAGTCAGCCTCCTCGGGGTGCCGAAGGACGAGATATGCCCGTACGGGATTGCGCTCTCGGTAAATTCCCTCGCCGCGGTCTCGGAAAGGTTCCTTATCGCGTCCTTCATGAAACCCGCGGGGATTTCCTCTGTTCCGATCTCCAGTATCAGCTCTTTTGCCATGGATTCTTTTTCGCGAGCGGGAAACCCATTTCCTCCCTTTCGAGGAGATACCCCTCCGCGCATTGTTTCGCGAGCGCCCGTACCCTGCCTATGTATGAGGCGCGCTCGGCTACCCCGATCGCCCCGCGGGCGTCGAGCAGGTTGAACGTATGTGAGCACTTGAGGCAGTAGTCGTAAGCGGGCAGAGGGAGTTTTTTCTTTATAAGCTTCCCGCACTCGCCCTCGAATTTATCGAACATGTCTCTCAGCATCGCAGGGTCGGATTCCTGGAAGTTATATGTCGAGAATTCGAATTCGTCCCGCTGGTGTATCTCGCCGTAGGTTATCCCCTTCGTCCATTCGAGGTCGTACACGCTCTCGACGCCCTGTAGATACATTGCTATCCTCTCCGTGCCGTATGTCAGCTCAGCCGATACGGGTTTTAGGTCGATCCCTCCGGCCTGCTGGAAATATGTGAATTGGGTGATCTCCATACCGTCGAGCCATACTTCCCAGCCGAGGCCCCACGCGCCTAACGTAGGGGATTCCCAGTCGTCCTCCACGAATCTGATATCGTGCGCGAGCGGGTCGATGCCCAGGTATCTCAGGCTGTCGAGATAAAGGTCCTGGATGTCCTTGGGCGATGGCTTGATTATCACCTGGAACTGGTAGTAGTGCTGGAGCCTGTTCGGGTTCTCCCCGTACCTGCCGTCCGTAGGTCTCCTCGAAGGCTCGACATAGGCCACGTACCAGGGCTCGGGCCCGAGGCACCTGAGAAAAGTCGCCGGGTGAAACGTTCCCGCCCCTTTTTCAAGATCGTACGGCTGCACGATTATACAGCCCTTTTTAGCCCAGTAGCTCTGGAGTGACAGTATGAGTTCCTGAAAAGTCATTTATTTCCCTTCAGCCCTGAAAATTAGAGGGAAAAATATACCATTATTTGAATTTTTTGGAAATCCGTGATTCCGGGGATTTCACCCGGCATATTGGAGTGCGTGCCGCCGTTTGACGGACTGAATCGTCCAATCCGTCGGACGGGTATGTCGCGGCGGAGTTCATAGACAAAAACCCCCTCTCAGGTATCTTTCCATTCCGTCATGGCAAAGACTACTTACAAGTCTTCAGGGGTCGATATCGACGCCGGCAACCGCTTTGTCGAGCTCATAAAACCGCTCGCCGCTTCCACCCTGAATAAGAACGTACTGGGAAGGATAGGGGGCTTTTCAGGCGCTTACGAGCTTCCTCTCGGGAAGCATAAGAAGCCCGTGCTCGTAGCCGCGACTGACGGCGTCGGGACAAAGCTCAGGATTGCATTCATGGCGGGAAAGCTCGACACCGTCGGCATAGACCTCGTGGCCATGAACGTGAATGACATAATCGCCTGCGGCGCTGACCCTCTTTTCTTCCTCGATTACATAGCCACTTCAAAACTCAATCCCGAAGAAGGGGCCGAGATCATAAAGGGTATAGTCAAGGGGTGCAGGGACGCGGGATGCGCCCTCCTCGGCGGGGAGACCGCCGAGATGCCGGGATTCTACGGTGAGGGCGAGTTCGATCTCGCGGGTTTCGCCGTCGGGATAGTGGATAAGAACGAGATCATCGACGGCTCGGATGTCGTGCCGGGGGATGCGGTCATAGGGTTCGCATCGAGCGGGCTTCATTCGAACGGATATTCGCTCGCTAGGAAAGTGCTCCTCGAAAAGAAGAGGTACAAGCTCGGAGATTCGCCCGAACACCTGTCACGCCCGCTTGCAGACGAGCTTCTAGAGCCGACACGGATTTATGTAAAAACCGTTCAAAAGCTGAGAAAGCAATTCCGCATCAAGGCAATAGCGCACATTACGGGGGGCGGACTTTTAGAGAATATTCCCAGGGTCATACCGAAGAAATGCACGGCTGTCCTGGACTCATCTTCGTGGTCGCTTCCTCTGATAATGGAGCTTATCAAAAGAGAGGGACGTATCGACGACAAAGAAATGCGGCGCACCTTCAACTGCGGAATAGGACTCGTGATCGTCGTGCGTGCTTCCGACGCCGGCCGCGTTTTGAAAAAGCTCAGCCGACTTAAAGAAAATGCATACCTTATCGGGGAAATAGAGAAAAGAGGCAAGAACGGTCACGGCGTGATCATAAAATGACGCTCGGCACGCCTGCTCCGGTATTACCTGATGAACCCGCCGAACTGATAGATGAAAGTCGCCCTGATGTGGAGCCTTTCGAGTGAGCCCCAGCTTTCTGGAAAGGGGGAGTAAGGGGAGGCCGATCTTATTGCCCTGATTGCCTCATTGTCGAGACGCGCGTACCCGGAAGAGTTAAGGAGCTCGATATTTTCCAGGTCGCCGTTCCGCTTGATCGTGAACACGAGGAACAGCTGTCCCTCTTCCCCGCGGTAGCGCGATTCTTCGGGGTAGTTCCAAACGCTTTCAATCTGGTGCTTCAGCTTTGCGAAGTAGGACAAGTACCTGAACTCTGTCGTGCTCAGCTCAACCGTGTCCTCCTTCATGTTCACGTCCCGGGCGCCCAGGTAGTCCTGGGTGCTCTGCGAGCTCTCGGGGAACGTATTCGGAACGTTGCTGAACAGCTGCTCTCTCGAAATGTCGGGTACGGCCCGTTCCTCGTATTTTCGCCCGGTCACTTTACTGCCGCCTGTATCATCCTTAAGCTGCTCTTTGGGCAGCGAGGCGAGAGTCTTGTCGCGGAGCAGGTCTTCTCTAGTGATGCTCTCCTTGGCCGTTTCCTGTTTGGGTTTTTCTGCTGCCTTTGTTTTAGGTGCCTCTTTCTTTGCGGTTTTTTTAGGCTCTTCCTTTTTTACTTCCGGCTTGGGTTTCCGGGGCGCGGCCGGCTTTTGCGGCGGCGGCAGAGCTACTGTCCTCTTCGTGAACTCGTCCCTCGTCTTTTCTTCCTTTGCTTCGTGTGAGCGCTCCGCGAGCCGCTTGGTCTCTTTAGGCGGCTTCGTTTCCTTTTCCTTGGGCACGGGCAGCTCGGTGATCTCTATATACTGGGGCTCCTTCTTCTCCTTCTTTGCCTGTTTATCTATGATCTCGAATTGAAGGACCAGGATCAGCGCCAGTATCAGCAGGTGAAAGAATATCGAGCCGATTATAAAGGGGAGAAAGGATTTTTTACGCGGTTTTTTCAGGTGTTTGAGCCTTATTTGCCTCACGATCTATTAATGATACCACCCGGTATATTTAAATTCTATTTTCAGTAGATGTTTTTTCTTCATACTTTATAAAAAACTTTAATAATGCGGAGTTAAAGCCGGAGGGGCCTTCCCCGTCCGCGAGCGTCGCGTTTCCGAGCCGGCACCCGCTGTCATAGATTCCTCCTCTTTTCCGGACGAGCACGGGGAAATCGACCTCTTTCAGCATCGGGAGGTCGTTCAGGCTGTCTCCGACCCCTATGGTTTCTATAGACGGCGACTCGTTTCTATAAATTCCGGTGAGGATTCTTACCGCCTTGCCCTTGTCGTTATCCCCCAGGATGTGGTGGAACCTGCTCCCGCGCGTGTAGCTATAACCTCTTTCGGCTATCTTTCTCCCGACCTCCGCCTCGTCTCCGCCTATTATAAGGAAAGGCTCGCTGTAGCTCCTCTCCATCGCCAGGAAGGCTGACTCCTCGTCGAGTCCGGTCGATTCCATTATCTCGGCTAAAGACATATCCGAGATGCCTCTTATGCTTATCCCGGTTTCGGAAGCCACTCTACTGAGAACGCCCCTGAGTATATCGCGCGGCGTCCCTCGCTCTATTACGTGATATCCGCCGTATGTCCTGTCGTAACGGAATTTGCGGCTGAAGTAGCCCTCCGGTATGAAGATGCCCCCGCCGTTTTCCGATATGAACGGGTGGGCGTTCCCGAGGAGCGATCTGTACCTCTCGATCTCGCCGCGGGATTTGCTGGTATTGATGACTAGGGGGATATTTTCCACCTCCAGCAGACGGAGAGCGGGAAGCGCCTTGTCGAATGAATATGTATCGTGATCGAGAAGCGTTCCGTCGAGGTCGGTATATACGAGGAATTTATGACGCATTGTCCTTATCGACCGAGTCCTTTAACATATCGAGAATATCCGGGATGGCCGAGGCCACCCTGCTCCAGTTCGGGATCAGGGGCGATCCCAGGGGGTTTTCGAGGAATTGCCGGCTTGCTATCCTTATGCCACGGGCGAATGTCTCGACTGCGAGCGCTTCCGAGTGCCTGTCGAAAAAGAGACCGTTTATCGCCGCATCGTCTTCGTACATCTTTATCGTATCCTGGGCTATTTTCAGGTAAGTGACCAGGAGCGTATTGAAGGTGCTCTCCGGGAAATTTACCCCTTCCGAAGACAGGGTCCTGAAAAGGGACATGGATATATCGGCGCACATCTTTAGGAGGCCGCCCATCTCGTCATCCGGCGACAGCTGCTGGTGCTTATGCTCGTAATTGTCCGCGAGGTCCACCTGGCATATCCTCTTGAGCGAAACGTTTCTGAACACTTCGGCGAGCGAGCCGACTTCGAGCCCCCAGTCTGCGGGGATCCTGTTCACCCTAACGAGGTCCGTCTTCATCGAGAACTCCCCCGCGAGCGGATACCTGAACCCGTCGAGATAGACGAGGAACGGGATGTGTCCGAAGATCTTTTTGAGCGCCCTGATCACGGGTGATATGAAGAGCCTCGTGACCCTGCCGTACATCCTGTCGGTCACTCTCGAGTAATACCCCTTGCAGAATTCATAATCCATATTCGGGTTCGCAAGCGGGTAGCACAGTCTCGCCAGAAGCTCTCGGCTGTATGTGAGTATGTCGCAGTCGTGGAGGACTATGACTTCGCTCGTCTCTCCCGCGAGGACGTAGCCGTAAGCTATCCATGCGGCACGCCCTTTTCCGGGCTCGCCGACTTCGAGTCCGCTCTCTTTAAGCAGATTGAAGATAGCGGTCATCCTGTCCCCGTCGTCCCAGATGATCTTGTAATTATCCGGGAGCACCGAGAAGAACTCCTGAGCGTGTCTGAATTCCCTCTCGTTCGCCCTCCCCAGCGTTATCACGATCTCGTTCAGGTACCTGACTTCTTTCAGCTGTTTCAGGATTTGTTTGAGGGCTTTCCCCTTGAGCTCCGAGTAGAGGCACGGAAGCACGAGCGCGATCGGGCGCGTCTCGCAGAACTCGAGCAGCTGTTCTTCCAGCTGTCCGACATTGTTCTTGTTGAGCCTGTGGAGTGTCGAAAAAGACTCTGTCTGATAAAAATCGCCCATGTCTGTGACCTCCCCCCCACGAGCTATAAATGATAGCACACGGGCATATGACAACCTAACGCTTTTTTCGCGGCTCGGAGGGCGATAAATATTATGATACCGGGAGCGCTCGCATGCCGCAGCGGCTGATTCCGTCGGGCGCTATTTATTCGGTAGTATAAAAGTTACCGGGAAAGGTCGGTTCTCAGCTTTTCCAGATAGCCGTAGTTAGTGAGGTCGAGACATATCGGAGTCACCGAGACGTAGCCGTCTCTCACCGCCGTTATGTCCGAGTTCTCGATCTCTACCGAGCCGAGCTCGTATCCGCCGATCCAGTAGTATTTCTTCCCTCTGGGATCGACCTTCTCCACGACCGGCTCTCCGTAGACGCGCTTACCCTGTCTCGTCACCATGACGCCTTTGATATCATCGACGGGGAGGTTGGGTATGTTAACATTCAGCACCGTATCCTCGGGGAGCTTGTTTTCGAGGACATACCTCGCTATGATCTGCGAATAATGGAAAGCCGGATCGAAGTTGAAGTTGACCTTCGTCGCGAGCGATATAGCGATAGAGTTGATTCCCAGGAGCGCCCCTTCCATGGCCGCGCTCACTGTGCCGGAGTACGTTATATCGTCGCCCAGATTTTCCCCCTTGTTTATTCCCGAGACGACGAGGTCGGGCTTCCTGTCTTTGAGGATCCCGTTTACGGCAAGGTTTATGCAGTCTGTCGGGGTCCCGTCCACTGTATAAACGTAATCCGATATCCGCTCGATCCTGAGCGGACGGTAAAGGCTCAGCGAATGGCTCACCGCGCTCTGGTCCCTGTCCGGGGCGACTATGTATACCTCTCCCAGGGGCTTGAGAGCTTCGTTGAGCCTGTGGAGCCCTTCCGAATTTATTCCGTCGTCGTTCGATATGAGTATGGTCGGAGGCATGTCACTATTACCGAGAGAAAGGAGTCAATCGGTCAGGCAATACAAAATACACAATTGACAGCGCCGGGCAAGTTTCATCAATAATTCTTCGATTGAAAACACGCCTGAGTTGATGGTCGGGGTGGCCGGAATCGAACCGGCGACCCTCGGCACCCCATGCCGATGCGCTACCAAGCTGCGCTACACCCCGTCTGAGAGCTATGGAAAATTTCTATTGAAAAAGGGGGAGGCGAAAAGCTAACCCAGGTTCTGCTTGATGGATTTCAATTCGCCCAAAACTTCATGCAGCAAAACGTTTACTTTCGTGCTGACCCGTTTCTGATTAGCTTCTTCTTTGAGCTTCTTCTTTGCGCCAGCTATCGTAAAACTTTGCTCATAAAGCATATTTTTAATCTTTACTATCGTGTGTATGGCTTCACGGTCGTAAAGTCTCTGAGACTTTCTCCTGATCGGGGTTATTTCCTCGAACTCGCTTTCCCAGTACCTGAGCACATAGGGCTTTATACCGGTGAACTCGCTTACTTCCCCGATCCGGAAATATATCTTGTCCGGAAGACTCACTTCAGCTTTATTCTGCAACATATTTTAAAAATTAGACCACTTTGGTCTGATTGTCAAGTCTAAATGATTAGGTATTACGAATATTTATAGAGTGATTTTAAAGTATGGAGAACTTTCATGATTATAGCGCTTTTTCGTTTAATATGACTGCGTTCGGAACGGGCAAAACCGGCCCATAGCCCCGAGCGCCCTTTCCGCTATCCAGCATTTCTTACGGGATTTCGGTATCTTTTCCAGGGGAGGGGGGAATAGTCCGAAATTTATGTTCATCGGCTGAAAATTCTTGATGCTGCTGTCGGATACGTACCTCAGGAGTGAGCCTATCGCGGTCTCTGGCGGCGGAATCACCGGGCTTTGGCCGAGCGTTACCCTTCCGGCGTTGATGCCGGCGATAATGCCCATCGCGGCCGATTCGACGTACCCTTCAACGCCCACTATCTGGCCGGCAAAGAATATGAGGTCGCTTTTTTTAAGCTGGAGCGTTTCGCGCAGGAGCCTCGGGGAGTCGATGTAGGTGTTTCTGTGGACGCTCCCGTACCTCATGAACTCCGCCCCCTCGAGCCCTGGTATCATCCTGAATATGCGCCGCTGCTCGGGATATTTGAGCTTCGTCTGGAACCCCACCATATTGTACATCGAGCGCTCCGCGTTCTCGGCCCGGAGCTGTACGACAGCAAACGGTGTCGCGCCCGTGCGCGGGTCCCTGAGGCCCACGGGACGCGCCGGACCGAACCTGAGCGTTTCCCTCCCGCGACCGACTATCTCCTCAACCGGCAGGCAGCTCTCGAAGTAGATGCCCTTTTCAAAATCCCTGGTCTCGATCTTCTCCGCCTTATTTATCTCGTCGACTATGGCGTAATATTCATCCTTTTTTATCGGACAGTTTATATAATCGCCTTCCCCCTCGTTCTCCTTCTCATACCTCGAAGCCCTGTAGACCTTCGAATAATCAATGGAATCCGCGTCGATTATCGGGGATATCGCATCGTAGAAATATAAATGTCTTGAGTCGGTCAAAGCCCGGATGTTTTCCGCTAGAGACTCTGAAGTGAGCGGGCCCGTCGCGATTATAAGGGGGGAAACGGGAGAATCCGGAATACCCCCGAATTCCTCTCTCACGATCTCGATAAGCGGATTGTTTTCAATTATGCCTGTGATATACCGTGCGAACGCGATCCGGTCCACCGCCAGGGCCTTGCCCGCGGGCACTCGAGTCTTCTCGGCAGCCTCTATGACAAGAGAGCCCAGACGTCTCATCTCTTCCTTCAGTATGCCGCTTGCGTTATCAATTGAGTCTGATTTAAGGGAGTTGCTGCAAACGAGCTCGCCCAGGTCGCCCGTGCTATGAGCCGGGGACGATTTAAGCGGTCTCATTTCGTATAATTTGACCCTGACGCCTAATTTCGATGCCGCATGCGCTGCCTCCGAGCCGGCAAGCCCCCCGCCTGCTATGATTATTTCATTCTCATTTTTCATGCGCTTAATTCTACCCGAACAGTGGTATTTCGGCGCAGCCGGGACTGGTGACAAATAAAGTCTCTATAATACAATATTCGTCATTTTAAATCATTAGTGATAAGTGCGGGTTACACTAAATTCTTAAGATTTTATTGTTATCTTGGCAACTTAAGTTGGGGCCGGGTTTGTTAAGTCCAATGGCATATATTTTGCTAAAATTTAGTAAATGGTTGATCGGTACGGATTGATTTAAACGCCAACCAACATTGAAACGTGTTTTTGGGCCTATAATTGGATATGGGGAATATGTTCAAGATAGATATGTGCAAGTTTCTTGCCCGGGACGTTCGGGACAGGTGGGGCCGGGTAGCGAATGCATGCGGCTGTGGGAATGCCCGATTAAGGGGGCTATCTATATCTATTTCCCTGTCCGACTGTCCCTGAAGAGGGTTTTGTACGAATCGATCAATCCGCGCGGCGGCCGTAAACCGTAACTTAATTATGAACCGGGTGAAAACAAGATTGAAATGAAAGAGCAACGAGTCAGCGCACAGATGGGCGATATCCTGATCAAGGAGGATGTAATAAACCTTGACCAGCTTAAAACGGCCATACAGGAGCAGAAGGAAACGGGGAAAAGGCTCGGGGAGACCCTGCTAAATCTAGGATACATCGACGAACACCAGCTCGTCGCTTATCTAAGCAAGCAGTACGGAGTCCCGGCGATCAATCTGGATCAGTTCGATATATCGATGGACGTTCTCAAAACCGTTTCCAGAGAATCCGCAATAAAACATAAGCTCATCCCGATAAACAGATCAGGCTCAACTCTTGTCGTCGCCATGTCGGACCCCTCCAACATCTTCGCCGTCGATGACCTCAAGTTCGCGACCGGCCATAACATCGAAGTGGTCGTGACTTCGGAACGTTCGATAAGAAACGCGATCGAGAGGTTCTACGGCTCCCAGCAGGAATGGGAGGACGCAAGGAAGGCGCAGGAAAGCACTGCCGCCGTCGACAAGCTCATGGGCGACCTCGACGATTTCCTCATCGAGATAAGCGGCGAAGAAAATATAGACCTCAACGACCTGGAAAAAGCCTCCGAAGAAGCGCCCGTGATCAAGCTCGTGAACCATCTGCTCATGGATTCTATCAGAAAAGGGGCGAGCGACATACACATCGAGCCTTACGAAAAATCTCTCAGGGTCAGGTACAGGATAGACGGGGTGCTCTACGATGTAATGCATCCGCCAGTGAAGCTAAAGAACGCGGTGACTTCGAGAGTGAAGGTAATGTCGAACCTCGACATTGCCGAGAGGAGGCTCCCGCAGGACGGCCGAATCAAGGTGAAGATGGCCCAGAACAGGACGATGGAATATCGTGTTTCCGTGGTTCCAACCCTGTTCGGAGAAAAAGTCGTCATGAGGATACTCGACAAGGAATCGCTTCAGCTGGACCTGACCAAGCTCGGATTTTATGAGGACCAGCTCGAGGTCTTCAGGAGGTCTATATATCAACCCTTCGGAATGGTGCTCATCACGGGACCGACGGGCAGCGGTAAAACGACGACACTGTATTCGAGTCTAATGGATCTGAACCGTATTGACGTAAACATCTCGACTGCCGAAGACCCGGTGGAATACAGCCTTCCGGGTGTAAACCAGGTGCAGGTGCACGAGGAGATCGGGCTGACATTCGCTTCCTGTCTCAGGTCTTTTTTACGGCAGGACCCGGACATCATCCTCGTCGGCGAGATCAGGGACTACGAAACGGCCGAGATAGCGATCAAGTCTGCGCTCACGGGACACCTCGTCCTTTCGACGCTCCATACGAACGACGCCCCGTCTACGATAACGAGGCTGCTCAATATGGGCGTTGAGCCGTTCCTCGTAACGGCGTCCCTGAACGCCATTGTCGCTCAGCGACTTGTGAGGGTTGTCTGTCCCGAATGCAAGAAAGAGACGGAGGTCGCTCCCCAGGTGCTTATAGACCTCGGGGTCTCCCCTAAAGAAGTCGCTGATTATATAGTTTATAAAGGGAGCGGCGAAGGCTGCAAGACGTGCTCCGGGACGGGCTACAAGGGCAGGCTCGCCGTATTCGAAGTCATGGAACTGACGGATGAGCTCAAGGAATTCATACTGAGCGGCGCCTCGTCGCTCGAAATAAAGAGGGAAGCGATCAGGCAGGGCATGAGGACGCTCAGACAGAGCGCTCTACAGAAGCTGAAGCAGGGTGTAACCTCCATAGAAGAAGTCGTGAGGAACACCGCAGCCGACGATTAGCGCGTGGAGGACAGAGTGGCTATAGCGATAGACAAGCTTTTAAAACTCATGGTGGAGAACGGAGCGTCGGACCTGCACATCACCGCAGGCGTGCCGCCGATGCTCAGGATCGACGGAAAGCTGGTTCCGGTAAAGCACCCCCCGCTTACCCCTCCCGATACGAAAGACATCTGCTACAGCGTGCTCACCGACATGCAGAAGCACAGGTTTGAAGAAAACTGGGAGCTCGATTTCTCTTTCGGAATGGAGAATCTAGGCCGGTTCCGCGGTAATGTCTTTACGCAGAGGGGCGCTGTTGCGGGCGCATTCAGACTCCTGCCATTCGTGCTGAAAAGTTACCAGGAGCTGGGGCTCCCCCCGGTGCTCGCCGACCTCGCAAGGAAGCCGAGGGGCCTGATCGTGATCACAGGGCCTACGGGCTCGGGTAAGACCACGACGCTGGCGAGCGTCGTCGATCAGGTAAATAAGGAGCGTCACGAGCATATAGTTACGATCGAGGACCCTATAGAGTATGTTTTCGAGCACAAGAACTGTATAGTTAACCAGAGGGAGGTAGGGAGCGATACCAAGAGTTTCGCAAACGCCCTTAAAAGCGTGTTGAGGGAAGACCCGGACGTCGTACTCATAGGTGAAATGAGGGACCTGGAAACTATAAAGATAGCGCTCACCCTGTCCGAGACCGGTCACCTTACTCTCGCCACGCTCCATACGAACACGGCCGTGCAGACCATAAACCGAATCATAGACGTTTTCCCTCCGCACGAGCAGTCGCAGGTGAGGGCTCAGCTCTCGTTCGTCCTGGAAGGCATACTATGCCAGACGCTTATCCCGAAGATAGGCGGCGGGCGCGTCCTTGCAGTCGAGGTGCTCGTGCCCAACCCCGCTATAAGGAACCTTATCAGAGAAGATAAAGTGCATCAGATCTATTCGCAGCAGCAGATCGGACAGGAGAAGTGGAAGATGCAGACCCTCAACCAGAGCTTGGCTGACCTGTACCTTAGGAAACTCATCAGCTATGACGATGCAATAGGGAAATCCCAGGAGCCCGAGGAAATAAAACGGATGATAAGCGAACGCTCTGCGCCCGAGGGTACGAAAGAACGGATGATAAGGCAATAAGTATCCGAGGTGCGGAATGAATATATATGAAAATGTTTTGATGAAGAGAGAGAGGGAAGTCTGATGCCTGTATTCGTGTGGGAAGGAAGGCTGGCGGGCACAATCAAGAAGGGCGAGATGGACGCCCCCAGCAAATCTGCGGTTCTGGCCCGTCTCAGGCAGATGCAGATACAGCCTATACCGAACCGGATCAAGGAGAAGGGCAAGCTCTTCGGTCTGGACCTCTCCTTCGGCTCGGTGTCGACGAGGGACCTCGTAGTTTTCACGAGACAGCTCTCGACGATGATAGACGCTGGTCTTCCGCTGGTGAGGGGTCTCGATATCATCGCGTCCCAGCACCCGAATCAGAAATTCAAACAGATCATTATCAGGGTCAAAGAGGACGTCGAGGCCGGCTCCACGTTCGCCGAAGCTCTGGGAAAGCACCCGAAGGTGTTCAGCAACCTCTATACCCAGCTCATTAAAGCGGGAGAGACGGGCGGCGTGCTCGACGTGATCCTGCAGAGGCTCGCCAACTATCTCGAAAAAATGGATTCGATTAAAAGAAAAATCAAGGGTGCGATGATCTACCCCTCGATAGTCATCAGTGTAGCCGTGCTCGTCCTTGCGATAGTAATTATATTCGTCGTTCCCGTATTCGCCGAGATGTTCAAGGACATGGGGACGACTCTGCCCGGGTTAACGCAGCTCGTAGTGGATATCAGCTTTTTTACGAGGCACAACATTCTATATATATTGATAGCGATTGCAGCCATTGTTTTCCTTATAGGATTCAGCTACAACAGATCGTTCAGGGTGAGAAGGCTCTTCGATGCATTCCTGCTCAGGCTTTGGCTTGTGGGGCCGCTCCTGCTGAAGACTGTCATCGCCAGGTTCTGCCGGACGCTTGCCACGCTCACGGCGGGCGGTATAGCGATATTGGACGGTCTCGAAATTACGGCAAAGGCCTCGGGCAACATGATAACCGAGGAAGCCATCCTCGAAGCCAGAAAGGGGGTCAGCGAGGGGCAGACGCTAGCGGAGCCGCTTGCGGTGAGGCCGAAGCTCTTCCCGCCGATGGTCGTTCAGATGATCTCGGTCGGCGAGCAGACAGGCGCACTCGAGGACATGCTGAATAAGATCGCCGACTTCTATGAAGAAGAGGTCGATATAGCGGTCGCATCGCTTCTCTCGGCTCTGGAGCCCCTCATGATAACGGTCCTGGGGGCCACAGTCGGTGTCATAGTCGTCTCGATGTACCTTCCGATGTTCAAGCTCGTGGCGACTATGGCGAATTAACGCCCTGACTGAATATCGGCGCTCAAGTTTCCTATATCCTTGTCAATTCGTTGATAGACCGGTGTTCATTGGTATTGCCACAATCGAACTGGAGGTATAGTCTTAAAGCGGATATGAAAGTCCTGCAGAGCCCCGACGGAGGGCTTAAGAGCTCGGTAGTACTAAGGGTCGTCATCACGACCGTGCTGCTCGGGTCGGGAGCCGTGATTTACTACGGGAGAGGCGCGAGAAAGGAGGCCTTTTATCTCGCAGTCATCGTAGCCTTAATCTATTTCCTGAGCCTCGTTTCCCTCCTCCTTCAGTCTTTGTTTCAGCGGCACCCCAGGATCTTTAAGATTTCTCAGCTCGTCTTCGACCTGGCCCTGGCTTCGACAGTCATCTTCGTGACGGGCGGTAAATCGAGCCCTTTCATTTTCCTCTATGTACTCATAATCATTTATTCGAGCATAGTGCTCACAAAGGTGGCGAGCTACGTTACGGCCCTAGTTTCGGGGCTTGTCTATGTCCTGATCGTATTCTACCAGATCAGGATCGAGGTGCCGCTTGAGCCCGGCCAGAGCATCTGGAGCTCTGTCTCCCTGTGGGGGGAGATAGGGCTCGTTTCCACTTACTTCCACCTGACCGGATTCCTGCTCGTCGCCATCCTGTCGGGTTATCTTTCGGAGAGGTTCCGTGCGGCCGGGAGGGAGCTCGGCGAGAGCGAAAGAAGCCTGCGGATACTCCAGAACCTGCACGAGAATATTATTCAGAGCCTCACGAGCGGCGTGATCACCCTAAATCTCGACGGCAGGATCATTTCTGCTAACAAGGCGGGTCTAGATATCCTGGGTATAAACGGCGAGGATAAGATCCTGGGCAAGGACCTGAGTCAGTTCATGACGGGACTCCATCTCGATGACCTGGTCTCGAAGAAGAGGGAGCAGATGCTGTATACGTCGCCCGACGGGAGAATGGTTACACTCGGCTTCTCCTCCTCCGAGCTCAGGGATACGGAAGAAAAAGCGCAGGGGTATATAATCATATTCCAGGACCTGACCGAGGTGAAGGAGCTCGAAGACCGCCTGAGGACGTCGGAGAAAATGGCGCTCCTCGGTCAGCTCGCGGCGGGTCTCGCCCACGAGCTGAGGAACCCGCTATCGGCTATAAGCGGCGCGGTCGAGATACTAAGCAGCGACGTCAAACCCACTGAAGAGAACCTGAGGCTCGTACGCATGGCTTCTCAGGAGGTGGAGAGGCTCAATCTGCTCGTGGAAGATTTTCTCATACTCACCATGCCGATACAGAAGCTGACTACGCTCGTAGACCTCGGACGTATTATCGCCGACACGGTCGAGTCGTTCGCGAAAACAATAAGACGCGGCAACATAGAGATAGTGAACCAGGTCGAAAAGGGGATATATGTCCAGGCGGATTCATACCGGCTGAAGCAGGCGGTGTGGAATCTCCTCCTCAATTCCGTGGACGCCATGCCTATCGGCGGCCTTATAATAATTAAATCGAAGACCGGGGAAAACAGCGTGGTTATAGAAATATCGGACGAGGGCAAGGGGATCGACGAGAATTTTATCTCGAGGATATTCGAACCGTTTTTTACGACCAAGGAAGTGGGCACGGGGCTCGGCCTTGCAATTGTACAAAAGGTTATAGAAGGTTATAATGGAAACATCAATGTGGTGAGTTCGCGGGGCAACGGGGCGACATTCGTTATCACATTGCCGAGGTTTAAAGAGGTGCCTGCCGATGTCATACATTGAATCCCGCCCGGAGGTATTGAATGGGACAAAATGACAGCAACATTCTGGTCGTAGACGACGAGCCGGGTATGAGGGAGTTCCTGGAGATCATGCTCCAGAAGGACGGTTATAACGTCGAGACCGCAGCCGACGGCTCCGAAGCAATAGACAAGATCGAGGAGAAGCTTTTCGACCTTGCCATTGTCGACATCCAGATGCCTGTGCTGAACGGGATCGAGGTGCTCAAGAAGTTCAACGAAAAGAGCCCGGACACCACGGTAATAATGATTACCGCGTACGCATCGCACGAAACGGCGATAGAGGCGATGAAGCTGGGCGCGTACGACTATATCACCAAGCCCTTCAAAATAGATGAGATCAAGCTCGTGATAAAGAAGGCGCTCGAAAAGAAGAAGCTCGAGCGCGAGAACACAAGGCTGAGGAAGGAGCTCGAGACACAGTACGGCTTCGGAAACATCATAGGCAGGAGCCCGTCCATCGTAAAAGTCTTCGAGCTCATTAAGAGGGTCTCCGAGCTCAATGTGAACGTGCTTATCACCGGCGAGAGCGGTACGGGAAAGGAGCTCGTGGCGAGGGCGATACATTACAGCGGCACGAGACACGATAAACCGTTCGTCCCGGTAAACTGCGGGGCCATTCCCGAAACGCTTATGGAGAGCGAGCTCTTCGGTTATAAGAAAGGCGCCTTCACAGGCGCGATGAGGGATAAGCGCGGACTCTTCGAAGAAGCGGACGGGGGTACCATTTTCCTCGACGAAATCGGGGACCTGCCGCTCCACCTCCAGGTAAAGCTACTGAGGGTGCTCGAGGAGAAGAAGATAAGGCCCTTAGGCGGCACTGAAGCCGTGAACGTCGACGTCAGGGTCATTGCCGCGACAAACAAGAAGCTCGAGGACGAAGTCGCAAGCGGCAGGTTCAGGGAAGACCTCTTCTATCGTCTTAACGTTATAAAGATCGTGCTGCCCCCGCTGAGAGAAAGGAAGATAGACGTATCTCCGCTCGCCATCCATTTTATCAACAGGTATTCGGTCGAGATGGGGAAGGACATACGGGGGATATCGCCTAAGGCGCTCGAGATACTGGAGAACTATCATTACCCGGGCAACGTGAGGGAGCTCGAGAATATAGTCGCGCGGTGCGTGGCGCTCGAGTCCTCAAACGTCATACGCCAGGAGACGCTGCCTCAGCTCGTCACCGGAAGGGACTATCTCGACCTCGACACGAGCTTCGCCTCGAACTCGAGCCTCGACACGCTCCTCGGGGACGTGGAGAAAAAGATGATAGAGAAGGCGCTCAGGACGACTAACGGGAATAAGACCGAAGCCGCGAGGCTCTTGGGCATAACGCTCCGTTCGCTAAGGTACAGGCTCGCCAAGCACGAGCTCGACGACGGGAACGGGGATGACCTTGAGGATATGGACGAGGCGGGGGAGCTTTGAGTCCGAATCCTAAACGTCACTCACGGTAAATCAGGACTACATCTTATACTTCCCGAAATCTCCTTCGGGTATCTTGTCCAGGAGCTCGGCTAATTTATCTTTATCTTCGTCTATCTCTATCTTCTTCGATTTTTCGATGACCTCTTCGTTTACGTATATAGGGGAGTCCGTCCTGAGGGCTATGGCTATAGCGTCGCTCGGTCTCGAATCGAGAGAGTATTCTTCGCTATCCCTCTTGAGGTAGATGCGTGCGTAGAAGGTATCGTCGCGGAGATCTGTGACCTCTATCTTGGTCACTATGAATTTCAGCTTCTCGAGGAGGTTCCTGACCAGGTCGTGTGTGATAGGCCTCAGCCTGGGTGTTTTCTCGAGCTCCATTGCAATCGAGCTCGCTTCCATGAACCCGATCCATATAGGAAGGGTCTTATCGTTTGCGCTGTCCTTCAATATTACGATCGGGGTGTTCGTAAACGGGTCGAGCGCTATCCCTGACACTTTCATCAGAAGAAACATAGGTCACCTCCCATTTAATTATACAGACAGTTCGCCGCGAAGGGAATTAAACAGCCCTTCCGTGATCCTGACCCTGAGTATTTTCCCGGAAAGCACGCTGCTCCCCTTAAAGTGGGTGATTCTGTTGTGACTAGTCCTGCCTGTAAGAAACTCCGGATCGCTCTTGCTCGCCCCCTCCGCGAGCACTTCTTCGATCTGTCCGACCCTCTCCCGGTTTTTCCTCGACGTAACTTCACGCTGGAACGCCTGAAGGAGGGAGAGCCTCCTGTCGGCGGTATCCATATCCACAGTTTCATCTGCCGGGCAAGCGGCCGCCTGAGTGCCGGGGCGAGGGGAGAATTTAAATGAGAACGCGCTGTCGAACTCTATCTCTTCGAGTAAAGACATCGTGTCCATGAAGTCCTGCTCTGTTTCCCCGGGATACCCGACTATTATGTCCGTGGACAGAGCCATGTCGGGCACGGCGTCCTTCAGTCTCTTAACGGTGTCCGAATACCATTCCCTCGTATACGTCCTCTTCATCTTTCCGAGTACCTCGTTAGAGCCGGACTGGACAGGCAGGTGGATGTGGCGGCAAATTTTAGGCACGTCCCTCACGGCTTCGATCATCCTCGCCGTGATGTCCCTCGGGTAGGAAGTCGTGAACCTTATCCTTTCGAGGCCCTCCACGTCGGCCGCGGCCCTGAGGAGGTCACCGAACTTATATCCGTTCTCCTTCCATGAATTGACTGTCTGGCCTATGAACGTGACCTCGCGCACGCCCTTGCCGACGAGGTTCCTCGTTTCTCTCAATATGTCAGCGAGCGGTCTGTTGACTTCGTTTCCCCTTACGTAGGGTACTATGCAGTATGAGCACCTCTTGTTGCATCCCTGCTGGACCGATACGAACGCGGTGACCTTCCCTTCGGCGTGATAGGGCTCGATATCGAAGAGCTCCTGAACGTTGTAAGAGGTTTCCACCGAGCGCCGCTTTTCGTTTTCTATCTTTTTAATCAGCTCGGGCAGTTTGGGGATAGCCCTCGGCCCCAGCACGAAATCGAGGTGCGGCATTCTGTGAAGGAGCTTGTCTCCGTAGAGCTGCGCGACGCAACCCGAGATGCCTACTATGAGATCGGGATTGTTCGACTTCAAATGTTTATACTTACCGAGACTGCTGAACGCCTTCTGGTCGGCCTTATCCCTAATGGCGCATGTATTGATGATGATAATGTCGGCTTTTTCCGGGTTGTCGGTCGTCTCGGCACCAAGCGCGTTTCGAATCCTGTCGGAATCGTACTCGTTCATCTGACAGCCGTAGGTCTCTATGTATAAATGCTTATTGCTCATGTAATTAACAATGTAACGCTCACGCCGGGCTTAGTCAAGAAAAAATCCGGGGTGAAAATACGCGTAAGATGCAGTAAATTTTATATTTAGGGGCCACGACGCGGCCGATTTTACCTGATTGACATAGACAGGGAAATTTAGTAGGATGGAGGAAAGTTGCGCGGGCAACTAGACTGGGGGCAAGGAGAATGAAGAATGAACGGCGGCACTGCTGACAGCGCTAACGCACGGCACGGGCTCTTCGCCTGGACGAGGGTGATAACCCCCGATCAGTGGAGGGCGTTTCTCGCGGCATTCCTGGGATGGACCTTAGACGCGATGGATTTGCTTCTCTTCGCATTCGCCGTGGGGTCTATAGGAAAGGTGTTTAACCTGTCCGAAGCCTGGGTCGGCGCGCTGTTCTCGGTCACACTGTTTTCATCCGCGTTCGGCGGTGCTCTCTTCGGCATAGTGTCCGATTACATCGGGCGGGTGAGAGCCCTTACCTATACGATAATAGTGTATTCCGCGTTCACCGGCCTGAGCGCCTTTTCACCCAACATCGTGTTCCTCCTCGCCTGCCGTCTCATCCTCGGGCTCGGAATGGGCGGTGAGTGGGCATCGGGCGAGGTGCTTGTCGCTGAGAAATGGCCGAAAGAGCACAGGGGAAAGGTCATCGGCATGGTCCAGAGCGGCTGGGGGATAGGCTACATACTCGCGGCGATACTGGCCACGCTCATCATCCCGTTTTTTAAAGCCGGTCAGACATATACAATACCTCTCCTTAATATTAGTCTCGACGGGCTCGACCTTGGATGGAGGGTGCTGTTCTTCGTGGGTGTAGCGCCCGCCTTTCTGGTTTTCTATATCAGGAAACACCTCGATGAGCCTGAGGTCTGGAAGAAAACGAGCGAGCTCAGAAAGGAAGGCAAGCTGAGTGAAAAGGGTCATGGCTTCACCCTCGGACAGATATTCGGGGCAGATCTAATAAGATATACGATCACCGCCTCCCTGCTTACGAGCCTGTGCATGATAGCCTACTGGGGGTTATATTTCTGGCTTCCCCAGTTTCTCGCGAGCGACAAGGGCGTGGGTTTGAATACGAAGGGCTTTATCTGGATCATACCAATTAATATAGGGGCGTTCATCGGGTGTAATACATTCGGCTTTATAAGCGACAAGTTCGGGCGCAGACCCGTTTTCGTAGGGTATCTCCTAGTTATGGCCGTTTTGGTATGGTTTTTCGGTCACGCAACCACTTTGAGGGAGGTCCTCATATTGGGGCCCTTTATCGGGTTTTTCGGCACGGGTTTTTATTCCGGCTTCGGAGCTATTTTCTCCGAGATTTTCCCGACAAGGGCTAGAGGTACGGCCCAGGGGTTTTGCTATAACGTCGGAAGGGGTGTGTCTGCCGTCGCCCCTCCTCTTATTGGATTCCTCGTGGACAAGTACGGATTTGCCGTCGGGCTTACGACGGTTTCGGTTTTTGCGGTTGCGGCCGCTGTGGTGGTTCTGACTCTCCCCGAAACGAAGGGCAAGGCGCTGGATATAGAATAAAAATCGTACCCGGTATAACCATGCCATCCCCTGTTCACTCCTCCGTCTTCAGGAGCCTCGCCTAATCGCAATCATTTTTGCCTGATTTCGCACATGCACGAAAATCAAACCTGTGTGCTTAATAACTAAGCAATAAACATACTGCAAACGGTTCTCCCGGCCTGCCAGCTGCGACAATTATAATTCAATGATTATAAGCTGTAAGAGCCGTATTTACTTCTGTAATTTCTTCTGAATTCGCATGGCATATCTCTTGCACCTTAATCCCGCCAAGATCTCGTTTCAGATCGTTTCCAAAGGAGGATTTAAGATATGGAATGGCTTGATCGCGGATTGAAGGGAATAAGAAGGTATGCGGGTTTGATGCTTCTTCCGGCCCTGCTGGTTCTGGGGTCGTCACTGTCTTACGCTCAGGAAGATGCCGGGCCGACCGTGGCTGACACAATGTTTACCGTCAACAACATATGGATGCTTATCGCTGCGTTCCTCGTATTTATCATGCATCTGGGTTTTGCAACGGTTGAATCCGGACTTACCCGGGCGAAAAACACAACGAATATTTTATTCAAGAATACTGCGGTTCCGGCGATAGGTCTGCTCACGTATGCGATCGTGGGCTTCAACCTGATGTACCCGGGAACTTTTTCGATGGGGGAATATTTCGGATTTTCGGGTTTTGGTTTAACAATGCCCGAAGGGGCCGCGGGGTTAATCGGATATGCAGATGGTCACTATACCTATTGGACCGACTTCATCTTCCAGGCGATGTTCGCCGCGACTTGCGCGACGATCGTATCCGGAGCTGTCGCGGAGAGGATAAAGCTCGCGAGCTTCCTCGTATTCACGGTATTCTTCGTTTCGTTTGTATATACGATAGCGGGCTCATGGAAGTGGGGCGGCGGCTGGCTCAACACCATGGGTTTTTACGACTTTGCAGGTTCGACGCTCGTGCACAGCGTAGGCGGGTGGGGGGCTTTGATCGGCGCTATAATTCTCGGCCCGCGAATCGGAAAATATACCAAGGAAGGAGTGAAGCCGATCCCCGGTCACAGTATGCCGCTTGCTACGATCGGCGTGTTCATGCTGTGGCTCGGCTGGTTCGGGTTTAACGGCGGGTCCGTGCTTTCTGCGGATGCCGGTCCGGTCTCCCTTGTATTCGTAACGACCTCGCTTGCAGCCGCTGCAGGTATTATCGGAGCCATGATCGTTTCGTGGATAGTATTCAAGAAGCCCGACCTTTCGATGATGCTGAACGGGTGTCTTGCCGGCCTTGTAGGCATAACTGCCGGAGCAGACGTCACTACACCCTTGACTTCCGTCATCATAGGTGCGGTGGCGGGGTGCATAGTTGTCATGTCCGTAATAATCATTGACAAGGTAATCAAGGTGGACGATCCGGTGGGAGCCGTCTCCGTACACCTCGTATGCGGTATCTGGGGAACGTTGGCAGTCGGTATATTCAGCACTAATCCGGAGCACAGCTTCATTACGCAGCTCATCGGAGTCGCCGCTTACGGGATATTCACCGTCGTTTGTTCGCTCATTCTCTTCTTGGTCATAAAGGTCACGATGGGGCTCCGTGTATCCGCGGAAGAGGAAATGGCCGGACTTGACATAGGCGAGCACGGAATGACCGCATACCCCGATTTTCAGCAGGTGGCTGAGGCCGGAGGCTCCACGATGTATATGTCGACAGCCGAGCCCTCGGAAAAAGGCGGGTCTAAAGTGTTTAAGGAAAGCGAGCAGAAGTCTTGAATGCAGCATGAAAGCAGAGATAAGAGGCGAGGCCTTCCGGTCTCCGGCGGGTCTCGCTACGAAACGAAACAAGGTGTAAAAACTAATTTAAAGGAGGATAGGTCAGAAATGAAAAAGTTAACTCTCATGATTCTGATGTTAACTCTTTTGTTGCCGGTCGGTTCGCTTCCTTCATTCGCCCAGAGCACGGAGCAGGAGATCCAGGAGCTCAAGCAGATGATTGAGCAGAACAGCAAGCAGAACGAAGAGCTGATGAGGAGGATAGAGCAGCTCGAATCCGAGAAGGCCTCTACTCAGATGAAGATGGACAAGTTCATATCGGAGCAGGAAGACAAGGACCTGAAATACGACGGCCTCTTGACTTTCTTCGACGCCATCGACCTCGGGTTCTATGTCGACACGACTTATCAGTACGTATTTAACCGCGGTCTCACGGACAGCCTGCAGCTGAGGGCGCTGTATCCCGACAACCAGCAGTTCGCGCTGAACGCAGCCACGCTCACTCTCTCCAAGACGCCGTCGATGGAGGGCGGGTTGATGAACCTGCTAGGTTTCAGGGCGGACATACTCTTCGGTGAGCAGGCCACGGAGCTGGGCGGGGAAGGTTTCGACAGCGACGTCGTAGACCCTTACCAGGCGTACCTCCAGGTATTGGCCCCTGTAGGGAACGGCATCAATATATTCGCGGGCCGCTTTGTGACTCTCGCAGGATACGAAGTAATCGAGGCCTGGAAAGACCCGAACATCACCCGATCGATTTTGTTCGGGTTCGCGATTCCGTTCACCCATACCGGTATAAGGACGAATTACACGGCAGGGCCGATAACGCTCACGGCAGGTCTTAACAACGGTTGGGACCAGGTCGAGGAGCTGAACGATTCCCCGACGATAGAGAGCCAGATAGCATACAGCTACGCGGGGACTACGATATCGAGCGCCTGGCTTGGCGTGACCGGTTACTTCGGCGAAGAGCCGAGCGGACTCGGGTTCGGTGGACAGGGGTGGCGCGAGCTTATAACCGCGGTCGGCACGATAACGTTCGTGGAGAAGCTTACGTTCATAGTGGATGCCGACTTCGGCTGGCAGCAGGACGTAGTGTTCGACGAGCTAGGCAGCGAAGAGAACGTATCCTGGTGGGGTATAGCGGGATACATCGTTGTCGATCCGCATCCGGCGGTCAGACTCGCGCTCAGGGGCGAATACTTCGACGACCCCGAGGGATACAGGACCGGTCTTAACCAGAAGCTCTTCGAGTTTACGCCGACTCTGATATTAAAGCCTTTCAAGGGTCTAATTGCGGGTAACAAATTCCTCGATAACTTCGAGGCCCGTGCCGAGTTCAGATGGGACCATTCGGACGAGAATTTCTTCATCACCAAAGACGACGGTTTCAAGAAGGACCAGTACGGTGTGATGGGACAGCTGCTTTACTGGATACAGTTGTAAATGATTTGATTTAGAGTACTCATCTCTCCATATCTCCTTTGTGTGGGCGGGGGGAGAACAGCGCGGGTTATCGGCTGTTCTCCCTTTTGTCTTTTAAGGAACTTGGAGCCGCCGTATCGATAATTTTCTCGCTTGCCTGTAAATTTTTAGTTAGGTAGAATTAAATCCGCTTTTCGGGGGGATGCCTAATCGGCCCCCGTATTCTTCCTTAATATACCGTGTGCCCGGATAGCTCAGTCGGTAGAGCAGAGGACTGAAAATCCTCGTGTCGGCGGTTCAATTCCGTCTCCGGGCAATTTTTGTTCAATAAAATCAATAGGTTGTATCAGATTATCACTTAGCGATTAAACTTCTACCAAAGAATAACCAAAGAATGAATCATGAAAAGTTGAGCCACTTTTACAAGTTGAAATTAAGCAGCAGAAATATGTTTGTTTGGTAACAAGTACTTACAGGAAATGAATTTAGACCGATGCTTCCCTTTAAATAGAGCAAGAGGACTAAAGTCCTCAGGTCGGATGTTGGAACCCTCTCCGGACGCGCTAATATACTCAAGTGAATTCAGATAGTTATAAGTGTATTTAGAATACGGAGTGTATTTCATAATCTAAGAATCTTCTTAGAATCATCTAGCCTTTGCGATTGGATGTAGCGGACTCTACACACAGTATGGAGCAGCTCTGTAAGCTCCCCATTTATGTAGACAGTTTTAAAGTAGAACTTTTGGTTGTTACTATTTCCCTGAACACGCTTGGCGGCAGCCCTCCGAGCGACTCATGGGGACGCTGTTCATTATAGCCCCTGAGCCAGTCATCCGCCATATCCTGTGCCTGCTCAAGGTCTTCAAATAAGTAAGTATCTAACACTTCCTCACGGAATGTTCTGTTTAAGCGTTCTATATACGCATTCTGCACAGGCTTACCCGGCTGTATATAGAGTATGTCGATGCCGTGCTCTCTGCACCAGTCAACGAAGCTCTGGGAGGTCAGCTCCGGGCCGTTGTCACAGCGAATAGCCCCCGGAAGCCCTCTCCACTCCCTGAGCTCCTCCATTACCCGCACCAGCCTTCCAGCAGGCAGTGAAGGATCTATTACTATACTCAGCGCCTCCCTCACACCCTCGTCCAAGACGTTGAGTACACGGAAGCGACGCCCCGAGTACAACGTATCACTCATAAAATCAAGTGACCAGACCAAGTTCGGCATATTTGTTACTTCCATGCTCTGGCGCTCCCGTATAGGAACCCGCTTCCTCGTCCTTCGTTTCAAATTCAGTCCCATGGCGCAATATACCCTGTAAACACGCTTATGATTCCAGAAGTGACCATCGAGCTTAATCCTCCCGTAGCACTTCCAAAACCCCCACCGGCCGTGCTGCCCTATTACCGCATTGAGCGCTACTATTAAAGGCCCGTCCCTTTCCGACCAGTCTACTCCTTGCCTGTAGTAAGCCGCCCTCGATAAAAACATGGAACTGAATGCCCTCTTCACCGTAAGCCTGTGCTCTGCCACCAGAAACTCTACCGCTTCCCTCTTCTCAGGTGGCCTTAAAGCTTTTTTTCAATCAGGTACTTAAGCGCCCGGTTCTCCAGGCTCACATCGGCATACATCTGCTTTAGCCTCCGGTTCTCCCCCTCAAGCTCCTTGAGCTTCTTCACGTCGGAGACTTCCATGCCGCCGTACCTGGACTTCCACTTGTAATACGTCGCAGAGCTTATGTTGTACTTACGCCAGATGTCCTGAACCTTAACCCCGGCATCGACTTCCTTCAGAATCCCAACTATCTGCGATTCGCTGAATCTCGACTTCTTCATTTGAACCTCCTGACCTGCGTTATTTTGCCAGAAAGTTCTACTTATCGCCTGTCTACCTTTTAGGGGAGCTTACAATCGCCTTATAAAATATAATTGAGTGGTCGTCAGAAAACTTTTGACTAATCGTTAGAGGGCTCATTCACAATGTTGTTCCAGCCACTCCAGCATTTTGCTCACGCTTCCGGTGGCCAGGGCAATGCTCGTATCCGCTGCGCCGTAATACATGTGGATGATATCACCGCCGGGTTCCATGGTATAACCGCAGGGAAAGACTACGTTGCCTACATCGCCAGCCCGTTCGTACAGTTCTTGCGGGGCAAAGAACCATTCGTTGCTGCGTTTTAGACATCGCTCCGGTGTATCCAAATCAAACAGCGCCAGCCCAAGCCGGTAAATGCTGCCGCTTGCTGTCTGACGCACGCCGTGATAAATCACCAGCCAACCCTCTGGGGTTTGTATCGGCGGGGGAGAGAGGCCGATTTTATTCGCATCCCACCACGCGCCGCGGCGGGCTACGAGCATCAGCTTGTGGTCACCCCAGTGCCGCAGGTCCGGTGAGTAGGATATCCACATGTGTGCGCGTGGAGCGCTGACAGGACGGTGGATCAAAGCCCAAAGGCCGTTGATACGATGAGGCAGCAGGGCTGCATCCTTATCTTCCGGCGACATGATAAAACCGTAGCGCTCGAAGTGGGAGAAATCTTCTGTGAACGCAAGGGCGACGCCCGGGCCGTCGCGTGTGTAGGCAGTATAAACAATTGCATACTTACTCATTTCGGGAACGTATGTAATACGCGGATCCTCAATTCCCCAAAGCTCTTCGGGAAAGTGCTTGGGATCGGCCAATAATGTAGGCTGGGGATCAATCTGCCAGTTATCGACGCCGTTCGCGGAACGAGCCACACAAAAGTGGGAATGCCCCCGCCTATCCTCCACACGGCACAAGAGCAGTGTGGTTCCATCCGGTAGCAATGTCGCACCGGGGTTAAACACACTATGGGCTGGATAAGGCCAATCAGCAGCGGTCAGGATCGGATTTTGTTTGTGACGGTGAAATATTTGAGAGTATTGATTATTCATTGAGCTCATGCCTCCACAGTTAGAATAGTGCTCTCGGCCAGGCGCAGCTCCAGCAGCGCCTGAAGAAAGGCCAGTGTGGACTCGGCGCCCTGATTCTCGTTCGGACGGTCAGGATGCAAACCGTCCCGGCAACCTCCCGTGGTCGGGTCATAAACCGAGAGGTTTAAGTCGTTTCGCCCCAGGAACCACTCGAAAGCACGCCGGGCTTCATCACGCCAGCGCTTGTCTCCTGTGCTCCGGTATGCTTCGAGGCAGGCTGAGACCATGGTCTGCGCCTCCACCGGCTGTTGATCGAAGCGGGCGCGCTCGGAGCCCCGCTTATAAAAGCCGTTGGATCCAATAGGGACAAAATGACCTCCGGGCGCGGCGGCGCGCTGCATGTCGGCCAGCCAGCTGAGCGACTCTAACCCTACCTCTGTCATGGTGTTATTCGGAATCCATTGACCGCACAAGATCATGGCTTGCGGTAGAGCGGCGTTGCAGTATGATAGCTCATCTTCATACCAGCGCCATTCATCAGAGCGGTTATGTTGATATAAAGCCAGCAATCGCCCTGCCAATTCATCACGGACGTGTCCTGCCCTGCTGTCACCGGAATATCGACGCAGATACTCGTGTATGCCAATGAGCGTGAAAGCCCATGCTCTTGGGCTAGTCGTCTCGAGAATGGCGGGCAATGCCTGCTCAAACACCAGTCCTGCGATGCTCCGTAGGGCCGCCGTGCTGGACCTGCCCAATACAGCGGTCAACGCTAATAAAGCACGTCCTTGACTGTCTTCTGAACCGACCTCTTCCAGCCAATGGCGCTGGTAATCCAGGAAGTTGCGAAATCGGCCGGTCTCGGAACTGAATGCATATAAGATAAAAGCAAGATAGCGGGAAGCCATTTCCAAGGCATCACTGCTGCCCAGCTCATCCAAGAGGGTTGCAATTATGAGAGCGCGGGCGTTGTCGTCGGTTGTGTAGCCTTCGCTGTAATTGGGTACGGTGACAAGGGCATGTTGCAGCATCCCCGTCTCGTCCGTCATGCGTTCCAAGTGGTCGAGTTTGAGAGGGGGTAATTCAGCTTCTTGGGGTTTTGCTCTAAATCCGGGAGAGACGAAATGCCGGCGCTCGGCTCGGGCTCGTTCAAAGCTCTCCATGTACAGCTTTGCTACCTGCGGCCATATCATCGCTCTGCCAAACAGATAGGCCCGCTTCCGCATGGCGTGGCGCTCGGATTCGTTGTCGAGGAGACAGATCACCTCCCGGGCCAGAGCAGCCGGGTCATTGAACGGAACCAGGGAGCCGCGGCCTTCGGCCAGCATCTCCTCCGCATACCAATAGGGTGTTGAGACCACTGCCTTGCCAGCCCCCAGCGTGTAGGCCAGGGTGCCGGAAACGATCTGCGCTTCGTTGAGATAGGGTGTGATGTAAATGTCCGCCGCGCTGATGAACTCGATAAGCTCCTCCAGACTGACGAAACGGTTGTAGAAAACCACGTGATCCTCAACTCCAATTTCACGGGCTCGCCTTTGAAGGGACAACCTGTACGTCTCGCCCTCATGCTGAATCACATGGGGATGTGTTGCGCCAAGGATCATGTACACCACGTTCGGATAGCGTTCCACGATTTCAGGCAGTGCTGCGATAACGTTTTCTATTCCTTTGTTCGGCGAGAGCAAGCCGAAACTGAGCAAAACGAGCTTGCCTTCCACGCCAAAAAGGTCTTTGTGGTAACTCGGGTCAACAAACGGCAAATCGGGAATTCCGTGAGGGATCAGTTCGATTTTATCCGGCGGCACACCGTAGATCTCCCTGAGAAATTCTGAGCCGCGTTCGCTCATGACGACCAGCCGGTCGGACAGGGCGGCAATTTCTTTCAGCACACGGCGCTGATCGGGACTGGGGTCTTGCAAAATGGTATGCAGAGTCGTGACGATGGGCATGCGTAATTCAGCAAGGAGGGCCAGGATATAACTGCCTGCCTTCCCGCCGAAGATGCCATATTCGAATTGCAGGCACACCATGTCGACATTATTGATATTCAGGAAGTCGGCGGCGCGGCGGTAAGAGTCAATGTTCTTTTCCGTAAGTTCGAACCGTACGCGGGGCGGGTACGGGTATCCCTTTTCGATGTCGTTGACCGGTAAAGCAATGCATGTTGTTCCGGTGTATTCGGCGGCGATAGCATCACACAAGTCGGTCGTAAACGTAGCTATGCCGCACTGACGCGGCAGATAATTGCCGATGAAGGCAATACGGTTAATAGTAGAATTGGTAGAGAGTTGTTCCATAAAAAGCATCTCCTAAATTCGTAATTTGCTGGCCTATTAATGACAAATGTGCGGGAGCTCGCGTTATTACCTGTGCTTTATGCCGGATAGATTTGGATCGAACAATTTCAGCTTGAAGCCGTAAAATACTATACTTGTTATTGCCCGTTACCCAAAGACAAATTTAATTACTCAGGATACTTCCACGCAATTCATTTCGGTTAATTAGATATAAAGTTCGAAAGTTAGAGGTGGAACCCGAAACTAAGACGCAGGCTGGCGTATTCCCTTAATTCGTATCCAAATTGTAAATCATAAAGCACAAATTCGCCGAACGTATTTTTGCAGGGTGTATATTCCAATTTATTTTAACTGCAACTTGGAATATTCATTGACAACACTATTAATTATCATTTCTTTTGTCAATGCGTGTATAAAGTATCCTGCATGTGTTTTAAGTTTTACATTATGTGGTTTTTGAGTTATTGGATCATAAGTAAAAAGGTGCACCAAAATATTTGTTTCATCAAATAGAACTTTTGCGGTGTAGTTAAACTCTTTGTCGTTATTTCTATATACTATAAATTCCGCATTGGGTAATATGTCTTTATTATCTATTTCGGAGCTTACAACCACGCTTCTGTTGAATTTGCTTATGATATCTCTTAACTCTTGGAATGCTGGTATTACAACGGTATTGATAAATTCAACTGCCTCTGCCCGGAAATTGCTTAATACTAAATCTGATATATCCCTTTGATCGTCTAAGATTCCTAATAGTAGTTTTATTTTATCTTGCCATGCTTGAGACATATTTACCCCTGTCGACTAATTTGTTGCTAAATCCTTTGAGGTTGAGCATCGAATTTTCATTAAACTGTAGAGACTAAGTTTATGCATCATGTTAAGCTGCAGATGTACCGGCTAACTCTTCTTGCTTTCAACAATCAGGTATACCCTGCGGCGGACTGTATGATTTAGCGCCAAAAAAACCACTGCACCGCTTATAGCCACGATTAAGCTATATGTATTCAAGCCCTTTACACCATGCATGCCGAATAGTCCAAATAGCCAGCCGCCGGTCACTGTACCTATAATCACAAGCGGTATATCCGGAATAAACCCTTCTCCTGTTCTGTTGACTATCTTGCTGGCAATGAACCCTGCGGCCAAACCCAATATTATCCAAGCTATAATCGACATATCTGTCTCTCTAGTTCAGTTGGATTTTAATAAATATTATAGCATCTTTAAAATGCCCTGTCAACAATATTCTAATAAAATTTGCTTGTAATTTGACATTGTCATTTCATATGCATATATTTTATATTAATATAGCTAAGTGTGAAGTGGAGATAGTTGATGACGGGTAAGATAAAGTGTCATTTATCAAGAATCCTCGGAGAGCAGCGCATCTCTCAACTTGAGCTTGCCAGAATAAGCGGGCTTTCTACTTACACGATACACAAGTACTACCATGAGAATTGGAAAGGAATTGATGAAGCAACCATGGTGAAGTTGTGTAGCGCTCTGAAAGTGCAAGTGGGAGATTTATTCGAGTACGTAGATAATCACGATGATTCTCAGGACAAAAAGTTCAAATCCTAGCTTTCTACACCAAGGATGGTAGGAATTATTTATTACGAGTGGTGATAGAGAGATTAACGTAGCTGTGTACTGATCGAATTGTCCGAAGAGACAATGGGGAGTGTCTAGTGAATAACAACATAGAACAAATATTTTCAACTACGATTGATGCGATATTAAATAATCTTATATCTGAATACTCTCAGGATGGTTATTCCGCGGAAAAAGCAACGACCGGGCCGTTTATGAGCCGTAGTAGACCTGTAGGGAGTGGGATTTCTCCTCAACGAGAGCCGCCAAAACATAAAAAATCGATTACTGTATCTTCAAGAGAAAAGACGTTTCATATTACGATATTTTATGATGAGATCTCGCAAGATATTATGGTAGGGTATGTATATCCTAAGAATCTGGAAAACCGATATGCTCGCATAAAGTTGGATCAAATTCAAAATTCGCTTGAGAATGCGATAAGAGGCTGTATTCGACTCTGAAAATTCTCAATGTGCATCTGATATCCGGGATACTTACATAGTTTCAAAGAACCACCATAAAATGGGATCGGTTGGATAACGTGAGAAATGTGGCTATTTGGATTATGGTCGAAGATAAATGGTCGAAGATAAAACGTAAAACAGGAAATACTTATATGGACTTAATGAAAATGATATAAAAAGTTCGTTTTCCTTACTAAGCATTTTCTAAGAGCCAACCATAATTCTTGTTACTATATGGAATCAATGGAACCAAATGAAATAGATGGAAATCGTTTTTGCAGGGGGATTAGAAATATTTTAACGATCCAGATTGGTTAGAACTGTCCACTATATAGGTCTTGAAAACCGGCGTCCGAAAGGACTTGGGGGTTCGAATCCCTCGCCCTCCGCGATAGAATTTGACTGCTTATTTGTTGTATTTAATTTATACGAATATGGGGGTAATCGCCTTCTTTTCTTTGCCAAAGAATAGCCAAAGAACCAAACGAAATTTTTAGTATTCTTTGAACCAAATGTAATTCCCTGCATTAAATAATCCCCCCTAAATTCAAGGGTTTAAACTAAATTTCTATGTATTCAGGAAGTTAGAGTTTCGGGTTAAAACGGACTGAAAATCCTCGTGTCGGCGGTTCAATTCCGTCTCCGGGCATTCTTCCCGGCCCATCACTGTTTCTTTCCCGGAGGGCGGAGCACCCCGGCCGGTTATGAATGGGTCTTGCATACGGGAGACACCAGGCACCGCGGTCGCCGGGCCACCCCGAACATTCCCTGATATGCGACGATTATATTTTATTCTTGGGCGATTATGTCTTGCCATTTCATACGGTTATAATGTAAAATTAATACTGCCGTAAGAGTAAAAATAAAAAGGATTCCTTTAATCTTTTGGAGGCAATAATGATGAGATTTGGCGATTACTTGAAGAGCAAAAGGAAGCAAAGAAATATTACCCAGGAGGACCTGGCCCGCTCGCTCAGCGTATCGAGCGTTTTCATCCACCAGCTCGAGACCGGCAAGGTGGACGCCCCTTCAATCGAGCGCTGTCAGCAGATAGCGGCCATCCTGGATGTAAATATTGAAGAATTATGGACTGTTGCGAAGAAAGAGCGCCTCAAGAGATTTATGGAAAAGGAAGAAATAACCGAAGACAGCTTTGAAGTCCTGACGGATGCCGAGAAAGCCCTCATTAACCTCTACAGAAGCCTGGATTCGGATATGAGGAGGGACTTCGGCGGCATGATATTCATGCTTCTGAGGCATTCGCAGGACGAAGGCGTGCAGGAGATACTCGAAGAATTTATCAAGTGCGCATGATGAACAAGATATCTATTGTCCTCAAGGCGTTTGGAATAGAGCTTTGTATTCTAGCTTTAATAGGGCTCGTGTTCTTATTCCAGTTCAATAAGGCCAAGGGGGAATTTGTAATCAAGACCAGGGCGATATCCGAAACCATCGGAGACCTGGCCAGTGATTTTTATTCGGAAGAAGGTAAACAGCCGACGAGCGGCGAGTTCTACCATTTTCTCGACAAAAGGCTCGGAAGGAAGAAGCTGTTCAACACATTCGAGATTGCGCCAAAGTTCTTCAGCGTCGTATTCAAGAAAGACGTGGAGAACAGTCTGGCCTCGGACGGCCTGTTCATGAAGGAGTTTTATCCGGAGGGCGGCTACACTGTCAAGGACAATAACGGGATCATATCCGTTTCGGTCCCCTTCTCCACGCAGGCCGAGACCGAGCCTTACGGGATAGTCAAGATCGACTCGGACACTAAGGCTATATTAAAGAAGGTGCTGGCCGACAACTATCTCCTATATGCGGCCATGTTAATAGTGCTTAATAACCAGGCGTTCATCTTTTACCTTCTGATGAGGAAAAAGAAGGAGATAATATTCGAAAAGGGGTATCTCAAAGAGCACTCCGTAGGAGCTCTCAAGATAATGCACAAGGTCTTGGGTGATATCATCGACGACCACAAGACGGATTACGAGACCCCGGATCAGGCCAAGAAGCAGGAATCGGGCAAGAATGTGATTTCAATATCCGAACTGGCGGAAAAAAGAAAACAATGAAGAGGATCATCTTCGCTGCTATATTTATCATGTTTGCAGCTGTTCTGGGCTGTGACAGCCCGAACGAGAACGGCGTGGTTCAGCTCGACGGCCCGATCCTCGAAAGTATGGACGCCAATAGCAACCTTGAATTCAACGGCGCAGTTATAAACACCGGCGGCTCGCCCGTGCGCTCAGTCTACGTCGTCATCGTGCTGAAGGACCAGGATGGCAATATTGTTGAAGCGAACTCGGTCTCTATATTCGATGAAGACCCTGAAGCACTGCTTTACCCTTCCGAAAGGGCTTTCTTCACCCTTTCGGTCGCTTCGGACCCGAACAGGGTATTTTCGAAGGAAGTCGAAATCTACTACGAAGACGCTTCGGATTCCCCCCCGTCGTCATAAACCGCCTGCTTTACACTCTATAAATTTTGTGTCTGTTATTCCCTCTTTCCAAAATAGTATTGACATAGAAGGACTTAAATAGTATTGTTGAAACTGTTGTAGAAGTTTCCGACCGATAAAGGCAAACTGTGCGAAAGCATGGGGCGCAAAGCCTACGGTCTAAGGGTTTACAACCTATGACGGCAGGGTTACCGGAGCTGGAAAATATTACCCTTGTACTCGACATATGGCGCACCTTCCACCCATATTTCATCCTAACCTACTGTAAACATATAATATTAACTCCGATATGAACAATCGCCGCTTCTGGGCGAAGCCGCATATAAAGGTTACTGCATTTGTTAAAATTAAGGGTTACAATAGACTATTGGCAATTATTAAAGAGCAGTTTGATATTTTTTAAACTGAGTATTGCAATAACTTCAAAAAGGTGGTTAAATTAGTAATGTAACATAGGAGGATGATTTGTTTTTAAGCAAAAAAGAACTTGTAGGACTCGATATAGGTTCTAACGCCGTCAAGCTCGTCGAGCTAAAGTCATCCAAGAACGGCTTCCAGCTGATAAATATCGGCGAAGCCATTCTGCCCCATCATTCCATAGTCAATAAAATTATCGAAAAGCGCGAAGCTGTCACGGATACCATTTCATCCCTGTTTGAAGACCTGAGGGTCAGAACCAAAAATGTGGCGATTTCTATTTCCGGACACTCCGTGATAATAAAAAAAGTCAGTCTGCCGAAGATGTCCGAGAAGGAACTCCGGGAGTCGATCCCGTGGGAGCTCGAGCAGTACATACCGCAGAGTATCCAGGAAGTTAACTACGACTATCAGGTCATCCCTGGAGAGACCCCTGAGGGCAACATAGACGTTCTGATCGTCGCGGCGAAGAAGGACGTCACTAGCTCATATGTCTCTACCGTGAGGGATGTCGGCCTCAATCCGGTCGTCGTGGATGTCGATGTCTTCGCACTCGAAAACATGTATGAAATAAATTATCCGGAATCGGAGGGACTCATCGCGCTCGTCAATATCGGCGCGTCTGTGACGAACATAAATATACTGAAAGACGGCGTTTCGATATTCACGAGGGATATAACCACCGGGGGGAATCAGTTCACCGATTGGATAGTAAAAGACCTGGGGCTCGAATATATGGAAGCGGAGAGGATCAAGTCTTCCATGCGCGAGGGGGAAATATCGCCTGAGCTCGAAACCCTGACCCACAACTTCAACGACTTGATCTGCGGAGAGATAAAGCGGACCCTCGATTTCTTCTCCTCGACGCTCTGGACGAGCAAGGTCGGCAATATCATGATCGGCGGCGGGTCGTCGAAGGTCCCCGGGTTGAGGGATGTCCTCGCTGACATGACCGACGCGAGCGTCGATTTCATGAATCCGTTCAGAAATATCTCCTATGATAAAAACGAATTCGATCCCGAATATATCGAGGCGATTGCTCCGAAGATGAGCGTCGTAATGGGTCTCGCGACCAGAAAACCGGGGGATAAGTCATGATAAGGATAAACCTTATCCCCGAGCCGGAAAGGAAAGAGGTCAAGGGGATAGGCGAGATCTTTATAGGGATTTGCGTTCTAGTGGCTCTGTTCGTCGCTATCGCCGCAATCCATATTTTGCAGGGCAACAAGATCGACGACGTTAACCGGAAGATCGCCAGGGCCGAGAAGAGGATCAAGGAGCTCGAGGTCGTCAAGAAGAAGGTCGACGATTTCAAGGCCAAGAACGCGGAGCTCAAGAGGAGGATCGAGATCATCAACGTGCTCGAGAAAAACCGCACGGGGCCGCTGTACGTGATGGACGCGCTCTCACGCGCCATGCCGAACAAGGCCTGGATAGACGAATTTACGGAGAAGGGCGGGCAGACCAAGCTCGTAGGGGTGGCCGATAACGAGTTCACCGTAGCGGATTTCATGCAGGCCCTTCAGACTTCGCCTTATTTTGTCGGCGTGGAGCTGGGTGTGATAAAGAAGACCGAGCTGCGGAAGCTCGACTTGAGGACTTTCGTCATAAACACGAAGCTCGATTATGCCGGAAAGTCCCGGACTCAGGATAAGACTCAGGCTCCTAAAACGCCCGGACAGAATTCGGAGCCGAAGAAGGCGGTGACAGAATAATGGCTTTCCTGGACGATTATTCCGAAAGACTGAACGAGCAGCCTCTCCACATAAAAGCAGGCATCCTGCTGCTAATAATAGTCGTGGTATCCGCGGCCTACTGGTATTTCTTCTGGTCGCCCAGGGCGGAGGAGTTGGAGCGCGCCGAAACCAGACTGAGACAGGACGAGATAAAAGTGAGGGAATACGAAGCGGTCGCGGCTGAGCTTCCCAAGTTCGAGAGGGAATACAAGAGGCTTGAGAATGAATTCAAGCTCGTCGCGCGCAAGCTGCCCAAGGATAAGGAGATACCGGCTCTGATCGACGGCGTTTATTCCGAGATTGCCGCTTCTAACCTCGACTCTATAATATTCGCTCCCAAGCCGCAGGTCACAAAAGAGATATACGCCGAGATACCGATCGAGATGGAGGTTATAGGCACATATTTTAATCTCGCCGATTTCTTCGACCGCATATCGAGGCTGCCGAGGATAGTGAACGTGAGGGACCTCCAGCTTACCCGCAACAATATCCGCGGGGGCACCGTCATACTGAATGCCAAATTTAACGTCGTGACGTTCAGGCTCCTTCCCGAGCAGGAAGCCAAGCCTGCCGACGACAAAAAAACGAAAGGGAAGAAACGCAGGAAATGAGCGTGTTAATGAACGCATTGCGAATTGATAGAACAATGCCCGGACTGCCCGGATTATTACTAATCCTGCTGATTGTCCTATTGCTTTCGATGCCGGCAGGCGCGCAGGAAGGGAGCGCTCCCGCCGACGATACCCTGTCTCAAGGCTTGAACGTGATCAAGGACGCCAGGGAGAATAAGCTCGAAACACCCGAGGAGAGGGCCGGGAAAGCCGCCGGCGAGGAAGACCCTTACGCTGCTCCGAGCTCTGCCCAGGAGGGTACCGAAGCATCGAGCCCTGATAAACCGGCCGAGCCCGGGAAAGAGGATGCCTTGGCGGAAAGTGCGGAGAAGCTCCCCTATGATTCGACAGGCATGCGCGACCCGTTCAAGCCGTTCATCAAGCTCGTCGATACCCCTTCTGCACCTTCCGTCGTGCTCCGCCCACCGATCCAGAGATACCCGCTCAACCAGTTCAGAATAGTAGGGATCGTGTGGATAGGGGGGAAGCCCCAGGCTATGGTCGTGGACCCCGAGGCGAATACGTATTTCCTGGGCGTGGGCGACAAGATAGGGAGCAGCGACGGCGAGATAGTTGAAGTAAGACAGAACGGAATACTCGTTAAGGAGACAATGAAGATCGAGAACGTATACGGCGAGGTAAAGGTCGAGGTAAAAGAATCGGTACTGGCGTTTCAAAACGAAGAATGACGAGGGGAAATTGTATTCAGGAGGACGATTAAGTTAAGGAGGATGGATTAATGAGAATCCTGATAATATCAATCGCGATTATACTGTGTGTCCTGTATTCGGGACCGCCGGCACATAGCGGCAGGCTCGGGCAAATTAACGACAATCATTACTCTCAAGCGGCCGGAGCGGGAATAATCGCTTCGGAGACGACGGATAAAGTTCCGCCTGTCGAGCTTGCCCAGGCCGAGACCGGCACTACGGCGGTGCCCCGGAATACGACCGTCGATATGCCCAACCCTTCCGATGAATATAACCACATCGAGAGCATCGGGTTTGAGGTCCAGCAGGGCATGGGGATCGTAACCATAGGTACGGCTTCGTCCGTTCAGTATGAGAGGCTCCAGGACGAAGACAGGAAAGTAACCCTCAAGATCATGGACGTAATACTCGCCGACAAGTTCCAAGTCTCGCGTGACGTCAGTGATTTCGACAGCCCGATCAACTTCATCTCGTCTTTCAGGGACCCGATCAAGCCTAACGACGTGATAATGGTGATAGAGCTCAAGGAAGACGACGTGCCTGTGGATATCGGGCAGAACGGTAACGTCATCACGCTCAATTTCGGTGAAACGCGGGAGCAGCAGAAGATAGCGGAGGAGAAGGGAGAAGTGGAGGTCGAGGTGAAGCCCGAGGACCTCTATGCCTTCGATTTCAGGCTCACCTCGATGCCGGGCGCGACCAAGACGTACAAGGGCCAGCTGGTTTCGTTCGATTTCAAGGACGCCGACATCAGGGACGTGCTCAGGATTATTTCCGACATAAGCGGACTTAACATGATAATTTCGAAGAACGTGACGGGCACGGTCACTCTCAAGCTTACTAATGTCCCCTGGGACCAGGCGCTCGACGTGATCCTCGAGGACGCGGGACTCGGCGCGTTCATAGACGGGAACGTGCTCAGGGTCGCGCCTCTCGGGACTCTTCAGGCCAGACAGAAGGCGGTAAAGAAGGCGGCCGAGACGAGCGAGGAGCTCGAGCCCCTCATCACGAAGCAGATATTCGTCAACTACGCCACGGCCGAGGAGCTCATACCGCTCGTAGAGCCGCTCCTTAGCGACAGAGGGGAATTGAGGGTCGACATACGCACAAACAGCATTCTCATTAACGACACCGGGGTCAGGGTGGCCCAGATAGAAGACTTAGTAGGGGACCTCGATACGAGGACCCCGCAGGTATTGATAGAGTCGCGTATCGTGCAGGCGACTCTCGATTTCACGCGTGACCTCGGTATACAGTGGGGGTTCGATTACAGGGCTTCAGCCGCGACCGGGAACCCGACGGGAGCGACTTTCCCGTCTAGCGTCGAGATCGGCGGCTCCACGACAGGGAGCCCGTTCGGCACGACGGGAGACAACTTCATTATCGACCTCCCTGCCGCGGCCGGCCAGGGGGCGGGCGGTGTCCTGGGGATCGTGCTCGGCAGTCTGACCGGGGCGTACGACCTCGACCTCAGGCTTTCGGCCCTCGAATCCAGAGGGGACGGCAGGATACTGTCGTCGCCGAAGGTGCTTACGCTCGAGAATACGCCCGCGAGGATAGAGCAGGGCGTGTCGATACCGTTCCTGAGCGTATCGGCGGCGGGCACGCAGACACAGTTCGTCGACGCCACTCTCAGCCTAGAGGTTACGCCGCAGGTGACGAACGATAACAGGATATTGATGAACATAGTAGTCACGGACAACTCGCCAGACCCGGCGCTTACAGGGGCGGGAGGACAGCCCAGCATCAGGAGGAACGAGGCTACGACCCAGGTGCTCGCGAGCGACGGCGAGACGATAGTAATCGGCGGTATATTTACGAGGAGGATCACCGATACCGACAGCAGCATACCGTGGTTCTCCAGGCTGCCTCTCCTCGGATGGCTTTTCCAGAGGAGCACGACTGACGACGAGCGGAGGGAGCTCATAGTATTTATCACTCCGAGGATCGTAAGGTAAGAGCGAATTGAAACATACAAAGAGGAGGATGATGTGATGAACAGGAAACTAACGGGGAAGCTCATATTCCCCTTGATAATTGCGGTGATGCTGACGGCGGGAGTGATAGCCGTAAGCTGCGGAGGGGCAAACCCGCCTTTCGCTCCGTTCGGCTCGACGGTCGAGATACTCGACCCCCCCGGGGATGTCGCGATTCCGAATAACTCCCTTACGACGCTTCTCGTGCAGGCCATAGTCCTGGGTCCTGAAGGAGAGCCTTTGAACAGCGTGAGGGTTATATGGATTGCGTCATTCGCTGGCCAGAACGACTTGGTGGTCGACACTAACGGAGACAATGTGGGCGATGCGAGAGCGGTGCAGCTCGTCAACGACGACGCCTGCGAACCGCAGAGGTGCGCTCTCACGCCTATTACCGAGTGGTTCGCCATGGGGGCTTTCGTCGATTCCCCGTTCGAGACGCTCACGGACGACCGCGGCATAGCGTTCGTTGACATTTTGATCAGCGGCGAGGACATAATCGACCCCGCTTTCCTCGAAGCTTCGACGGACAGCGGCTCGGTGGACGTAGTCGAGTTCTCGATCAACGTGCCAGCGCAGTAGTTAATACAAGGAGGGATGGATTTCCATGAGACTCAGAAACTTGTTCAAGCATAAACCGGTGCGCATTTTCTCTGTCATATTATTTATGATATTGCTTTTAGGCTCTCAATACGCCTGTCTCGACGGACTCGGCGGCGGCAGCTCCGGGAACCCCATTAACACAGCCATCATCGGACTAAGCGCGAATCCGGCTTCTCTCTTCGGCAATGCGAGCCATGATTCGGTTATTCAGGTAAATACAAACCTTGTCTCCGACGGGACTCCGATAACGTTCGAAATCACATTTTCCCCTACCGGGCTGAGGCCGGAGTTAAGGGGCTGCCTGTTCGATAGCTCGGGGACGGTCGAGGGGAACCTGGCTTTCGTGAATTACCTGGCCGGAGTGCATAAAGGGGTAGGTGCGACGATCCAGGAGATCGCTGCCGATATCGCTACCGTGAATATATCTGCCACGATTAACCCCGTGGGCGGGGACGAGGAGAGCGATTTTATCACCATGACGCTGAGGGGCGTCGGGATAGCGGCGCCGCCGGATCAGGACATCACAGTTCCCAACCCGGAAGATACCGAAGCGGAGGATATATTTTTAACGCTGATTTTTGAGACGATAGGGATCGAGCCGGGGACGCTTGCGGAGGTATCGCTCAGCAATCCCGCGCTCGGATCATTAAATGAGGGAGTGAGTGTCGTCACCGTGCCTGTTTTGGGAAGCTCGGACGGCGGGCAGTTTATAGTTCAGTACAATGCGTTCAGGGTGGGCGGGACTCAGATAATAACCGCGAGAATCCAGCTCCAGGTGCCGCCCGAATTCGCGGCTATCTGCCCTATACCCCCGGCGGAGGACTTGCTCATAGAAGCGGTCGTAGTTATCACGCAGTCGGTCGAATCGCTCGAGCCGTCGCCCTCGCCTTCGGCTTCGCCGACTCCGACTTCAACGCCATAAGTGGCGAGATAGGATGAAACTTTGTTCTAAAGCGCCTGAAAACACCTGGTTGAGGTAATGGAATATTTTTGTCCTGTGTTTTCCAATACCTATAATTTTCAGTGATACTTTTATGGCGGTGAGGTTTATAATGACAAAACAGTTCAAAGTTATAGTTGAAAAACATTCAGATGGTTATGTTGCCTATCCTATCGGATTGAAAGGCGTGGTCGCCGGTGAGGGCGAGACTTATGATGAGGCCGTAGCCGACGTCAAATCAGCTATCAGTTCCCATATTGAAACTTTTGGAGAATAGATCTTTATCACCAAATACGGCTAGCAGAATCGTGAGTAATCAAAAGTCAAGTAGAAGTTTCTTAAGATTTCCTGTAATTTCCCATGGTGCAGAATTTCTCGTTCAAGGCTATTTGATGAGAAGAAATATACTCACTTATAAAGCACCACCAAATAATGAAGGTTACGATCTTATTTGTATTCATCCAGATCCCCACATAAAGAGTAGACAATTAAGGGTTCAGGTAAAAAGTCGTTATCAATCAGATTGCGATAGGGGATTTCCAGTTAATGAAAAATCTCTGAGCGCTTTTGATTATCTGATAGTTGTTTTTCTAAATGTAGGTTATTTCTACAGAAAAAATAGCTCGGTGAAGGAAGGCATACAGGAACCGGAATTTTACACATTTCCCGTAAACTTCATAAAAAAGCATCACAATAGGAAATATTCTTGGCAAAAAGTTATGACGAAAGGGCTCAAAATAGATAAATATAAAAATGATAAGGGGTTTGAGCTTATTGCAAAAGAATTGAGGATTGATTATCCATCGAGAGACCATGACTTAGAGTAATTATTAGGTGATCGTTGTAATAGATCGGTTAAATAGCCCACCAGAATTGTCCTAATATTTAAAAGTGTCGTAATTGAAACTACCTTAATTCTATTTGACTTAACCCCGGCCTTTTTTTACTATTTATTTGATAACTGTTTTCCAATACGTTTAATTTTCGGTAATATTTATAGTACGTTGTGAGGGTCGATTCACAGGCTCAGAGATACATTCAAGTCCACAGGGTCGGAGGCTCAGATGTCCGTTGACAAAAGCGAGCTTTATAAGCTGAGAAAAGCGAAAAAGCATTGGGAAAAAGATTACGGCAGCGCCCCGAAAAGGGAGGCCGACTTTACCACTATCTCCGGCATGGAAGTACCGCCCCTTGCCACCCCTCTCGATTTGAACGGTTTCGATTACGAGAGCCGTCTGGGGTTCCCCGGCTCCTATCCTTATACGCGCGGCATCCACAACTCCATGTACAGGGGGCGTCTATGGACAATGCGCCAGTTTGCGGGGTTCGGCACCCCAGAAGACACCAACAGGCGCTTCAAGTACCTGATGGAGCACGGGCAGACCGGTCTCAGCACGGCGTTCGACATGCCGACTCTCATGGGATATGACTGCGACAGCGAGCGCTCAAGGGGGGAGGTCGGGAAGGAAGGCGTGTCAGTATCCTCGCTTGCCGACATGGAAGCCCTCTTTGACGGTATCGATCTCGAAAAAGTGACCACGTCCATGACCATCAACTGCAGCGCGAGCATCATATTCGCGATGTATCTCGTCATGGCGGAAAAGAAAGGCGTAAGCTGGCGGAAGCTCCGGGGCACGCTCCAGAACGATATGCTGAAGGAGTTCATCGCGCAGAGGGAATGGATATCCCCGCCCGAGCCTTCCGTAAAAATAGTCGTCGACATCATCGAGTTCTGCGCGAAGGAAGTCCCCCACTGGCACCCCGTTTCCATATCCGGCTACCATATACGCGAGGCGGGCTCGACCGCGGTACAGGAGCTTGCGTTCACGCTCGCGGACGGCATAGCCTACGTTGAAGAGGGCGTGAAGCGAGGACTCGACGTGGACGAATTCGCGCCGCGTCTGTCTTTCTTCTTCAACGTGCACAACGACTTTCTCGAAGAGGTCGCCAAGTTCAGGGCCGGGAGGAGGATGTGGGCGAAGATCATGCGCGAGCGCTTCGGCGCGAAGAATCCGAAGTCTCTCATGCTTAAGACACATGCGCAGACTGCAGGAGCGAGCCTCACCGCACAGCAGCCTATAAACAACGTCGCGAGAGTAACTATACAGGCCTTGGCTGCCGTGCTCGGCGGCACTCAATCTCTCCACACGAACTCTATGGACGAGACTCTCGCACTTCCGACCGAGGAATCCGTCACAGTCGCGCTCAGGACCCAGCAGATAATCGCCGAGGAGAGCGGGGTCGTGAACACGATCGACCCCTTCGGCGGAAGCTACCTCATGGAATCGCTCACGGACAGGATGGAGGATGAAGCGTTCGCCTATATAAAGAAGATAGACGCTATGGGCGGCATATTCAGGGCGATCGAAACCGGTTATCCGCAGAAAGAGATCGCGGACGCGGCGTATAAATATCAGAGGGAGCTCGATACGGGTGTTAAAACCATCGTCGGCGTCAACAAGTACAATACGGAAGGGGAGGTTACGATACCGACGCTCAAGATCGAGGAAAGTGTGGAAGAGGGCCAGATAGAGAAGCTCCGGGAGCTTAAACGGAAAAGGGACAACAAGGCCGTACAGGCTAAACTCAGCGATATAGTCACCGCGGCTCGGAAAGGGGGCAACCTCATGCCTTCGATCATAGACGCCGTGAGGGAATACGCTACTCTGGGGGAAATATGCGACATATTCAGAGAAGTGTACGGGGTCTACAGGGACCCGGGACATTTTTAAATGATGAAAGAATCCGCCCGAATCTTCAGCGTTCGAAAAAAGAGTGCGGGCGGTATTATCTCAACAACATGACCAGGGAACTACCGGGTGTTCGGCATGGGTGAGGGTTCGAGAACGAGGATTCTGATAGGGAAGGCGGGACTCGACGGTCACGACAGGGGCGTTAAGATAGTAGCGCGCGCGCTGAGAGACGCGGGGTTCGAGGTCATTTATACGGGACTCCACAATACGCCCGAGGCTATAGTGGAGACGGCGCTCCAGGAAGACGTAGATGCCGTCGGGTTGAGCATCCTCTCGGGCGCTCACAATTATATCTTCCCCGAGGTGGTGCGCCTCTTGAAAGAGAAAGGCATAGGCGACGTTACGGTCTTCGGAGGCGGTATATTCCCCAAGGAAGATATCGAAGCATTGAAATCCAAGGGAGTAAAGGCTCTCTTCGAGCCTGGCGTCTCGACCGACGAGATCATCGAGTGGGTCAGGGAGAACATCACTCCCAGGTCATTTTAGGTTAATCCGATGAAGTGTGTAAGCTGCGGTAAGCGGAAAGCGAAGAGGCATTGTCCGGCGTTGAGATCGTCGATATGTCCCGTGTGCTGCGGGGAGAAGAGGGGGGTCGAGATAAAATGCCCGCTCGACTGCGCCTACTTCGTGGAAGGGCAGAAGCATCAGCAGCTCAAGGTAATGCACCAGAGGCTCAGGAAGGAAGGCGCGGTGAGCTACGTGCGGAGGGCGGAGCTTTACAACCGGAACCCCGCCGTTTTCGCCAGGATCGAGAAGATATTCGCAGACGCATTCCGTGCAAACAGGAAGCTCAGGAACGACGATGTCGTAGCCGCGCTCGCCCTCGTGAAGAGCACCCTCGATACTGAGAAAAAGGGGCTCATCTACCAGCACCAGAGCGAGAACAGTTACGCCAACGAGCTCTCGACCCGCATACTGATCGCGCTTACGGACCTCAAGGACACACCCGACATACGGGAAGACAGGATTACTATAGATTTTGCCGTCACTGTCGTTGACGAATTCCTGAAAGAGGCAAAGTTCTATATGGAGAACGATTCGAGCCCGGAAAGCTACCTCGTCCATATACTGCGTTATCATCCCGAAGAGGAGGTCGCGGCCGGGAGGCAGAGCGAGCTGATAATTACGCCCTGATGTCGGAGTAGTTTTTTTGAGGCGGATTGGGGAGCTGTAACTATTTATTTTTATTCCCTGCGGGGACTGTGTTGATGATCGCCGAGACTATTACGGCGATCACGGCTACAATTGAAAGAATCTTGAAATACGCCTGCCAGTTAATCTTTACCCCTAGATAAAAACCCGTAGCGATAAACGAGAGAACTATCAGAATCACCAGTATTGCGCCGGGTATGTTCTTTCTGAGCATGTTGTATCAACACTCCTTAATCATTATATAATTCGCCGAGCGGACATAATATTATCTGAATTTTACCGCATATTCAACACCCGCAGTCTGGTTCGGATAACATCCCTCCGGATGCGCGGCCGGGGCGCAGGTTTGAACTTAATCCATAATATATGTAACATTACTAGATATTATTTTCTCTTAACGGAACGAGACCCCGCTTGTCCTTAACAGATAATATTTCAAACTACCCATCGAAGGTGAACTATAATTTCTACTGATTTGTATATGCGGATTCCCAAACCAAAAGAAATTCTAAAGCTTTTAAAGAATAATTCTCACCGTCCTATGAGGACCAAGGAGCTTTCCAGGCGGCTGGGCGTGCCCAAGGAAGGGAGAGTGCTCCTTAAAAAAGTGCTGGGCAAGATGGTGACGGACGGGAAGATAGGCAGGACCAAGGGCGGGTACATATATTCCGCCGTAAAGGAACCCACCAAGGCCAAGACCGAGCCCGGAAGGACGAACGCCCTGATAAAGGGGATGGTCAAGGGCGGCAAGATACTCGGTAAGTTCGTCAGGACGGGGAATACCGGAAAGATAATACCGAAGGACGACAGGATACCCCATATTTACCTCCAGGCCCGCGAAATAAAGAATCTGAGGAACCACAGCCTCGTCGTATTCGAGATAAGCGGCGGGGTTTCGACGAGCCGGAAGGTAAAGGGTCATATTGTGGACGTCCTCGGCAGGGCAGGGGACCTCGAGGTCGAGAAAAAGGGCCTGCTTGTGGAATACGAGCTTGAGGAACAATTTCCGCCCGAAGCGATGAGGGAGTTGGCCGAGATACCGGACGAGATACCCGAAAGCGAGATCAGGAAGAGGGTCGACCTAAGGAACGAGATAATATTCACTATCGATAACGACGACGCCAAGGATTTCGACGACGCGGTCGGTATAACGAGGACTCATTCCGGATACAGGCTCCTGGTGTCGATCGCCGATGTTTCCTACTATGTGGGAGTAGGGAGCGAGATAGACAACCAGGCATTGGGCAGGGGGACGAGCGTCTATATGCCGCACATGGTCGTGCCGATGCTTCCCGAAAGGCTCTCGAACGACCTCTGCAGCCTCGTGCCTTACAAGGACAGGCTTACGAAAACGGTCGAGATGGATTTCAACCGCAAGGGCCAGATGACGGACTTCAAGATTTACAACAGCGTAATCAGGAGCGCGGCCCGTCTTACGTACTCCAAGGTCGCGGCCAGGCTCGGCGGTTCTGACCATGTGCCTCTCGAAGAGAAGCAGATAACGGAGAAGCTCTTCATGATGAACGAGCTCTACCAGCATATAAGGTCGACGAGGATGGAAAAGGGCGAGCTCAATTTCGATATTCCGGAGCCCGACCTCATAAGGGACGAGCTCGGAAGGATCGTTGACGTCGTCAGGACTCAGAGGAACCTGGCGCACGGCCTGATCGAAGAGTTCATGATCGCTGCCAACACGGCGGTCGCCGTATTTACATGCCGCGCCGAAGCGGATTCCCTCTACAGGATCCACGAAATGCCCGATGAGGAATCCATGCTCGAGCTCTCGGAAGGACTGAAGAAGCTCGGGTATACGCTCTCGACGGGGGGAAAGGTGGATACGCTCAACTTCCAGCGCATTATAAACATGAGCAGGGGGAGGCCCGAGGAGATAGCCGTCAACATGCTCATACTCCGCTCTCTCAAGCGGGCAACATACTCGACCGAAACTAAAGGTCACTTCGGGCTCGCGATAAAGCATTACACGCATTTCACCTCTCCGATCAGGCGTTACCCCGATCTGATCGTCCACAGGATTACCAACTCCCTCCTCAAGCACGGCTCGCATCCCTATGACAAGGAATCCCTCGACTGGGTAGCCGAGCATGCATCGAAGAAGGAGAGGTACGCCGACGAGATCGAGAGGGAAGCCATTAACCTCGAGAGGGCGTATCTGATGAAGTCCTATATCGGACAGGAGTATGAAGGGGTCATACTGAGCGTCCTTCCATTCGGCATGTTCGTCGAGGTCAAGGAGGTCTTCGTCGAGGGCCTCGTTCCCAAGGACAGCATCGTGAACTGGAGGAAGCGCTGGTTCGACATAGGCCAGACCGTTCGTGTAAAGGTGACAGCGGCCGACGTCGAAAAGAGAAGGATCACGCTTAACCTCACGTCCTGAGGCGTGGACCCGCGCTTCTACCCAAAATATTTCTGCGTGATTGTAAAGCCGATTTTAAATCCCGTTGCCGCTCTCAGATTTCTACCCTGAACAGTCCTTTGAGTGCGAATCCGAAGACAATGGATAAGACGAATACTATTACGAGCCAGTGGACGCGCCATTTATATATCCCGATCGAGTTCGCGGGATAATCGATCCTGATCCACTCCACGATCGATCCTTCCGAGATAGGTTTCAGTGCGGGATTCAGGAGCATGTCTCTCGTGTCCGATGCGGCTACGAGCGGAGAAATTTGCGCGAGGCCGTCTTCCGAAACAATTACTTGCTGTACGGCATCTTGGCCAGGCATCTTGAACTTCAGTTCGTGCGCTCCGGGTTCCTTCGCCCGTATCCTCCAGTCCACCTCTCTCTCGTCAGGGATCCTTAAAGGAGGCGTCTCGATATCGACACCCTCGCCGGTCGTAAGCGTTATGTCCGGAATAGGATCGACGCCGTACTTGAGCTTGAGGGAGATTATCGCCGTCTCTTCTGGTCTCAGCGGCCGGTGGCCGTACCAGCTCTCGAGCTGGATCAGGATCAGCACGAGCGGTATCATCATGAAGAGCATCGGCTTGAGCGCGTATTTTATATATTTGAGGTTGTAGATAAAAATATTTTTCTGCGCCGACAGCACTATGCCTATATCGTCCTTGAAAAGGCTGAGCTCGAATATATAGGCCCTTATCCTGCTCTTGGTCTCCCTGATCTTCTGCTGGTCGGACGTGAAGCGGAAGATTATCAGCATCAGTATTCCGATGAGGAGCGAGAAAACTGCGAGCGACCATACGGGATCGATTGCTTTGAAAGGCGAGATGATAATGTTAAAGAACCCGCTTACCGCTGAATTGAAATTCTGCATTTGTTCCATTGCCGAAAATGAGAGCCGCTGAGCCGTCTCCATGCGCAGGGGAGGCGTGGTTTCACTGCGGCTCTTACGATACTTTCTTGTCTACTCGATATATCCGAGTCCCTTGAGTCTCTTTGCGACCTTTTCTTCATCTTCCGGGGATTGTTTCTGTCCCTTCTTTATTTCCCTTTCGAGCGTATACGCTATGAACTCTTCGACCGACGTATAGCCGGCTCCCTCGGCGTGCTTCCTGCATCTCTCTAGCAGGTCCTTATCCAGTTTTATTTTCGATCCGCCGAACATATATGTTCCTCCTTATACAGGCGTTAATTATTTCCGGTAATATCTTCCTTGAATATGCTGTGGCCTATCATCCCGTCCTGCTTCGGGATCCCGAACTCCTCTAGGATCGTCGGGGCCAGGTCCGTGAGTGCGGGTCTTTCCGACTTTATCTCCTTGTTCGAGAGCAGGATGCCCGGTACGAGCGCGGCCTCCATAAGGTGGTCTCCGCTCCATTTCTGCTTGTTGTCTCTCAGTATCCCCTCGGGGAAACTGCCTAGCACGGTCTCCCAGGAAGCCCGGTACCCCTTATTGTAACCCACTATGAGGTCGGGCGCATCCTGTAGATACGGGCCGCTGTATACCTCCTCCGCCCTGTAAACCCTTGAAATCACCTGCTCCCCGTTTTTGGGGTCCCTAATCGTAAGGAGCTTTTCGGATATCTCGTCGAGGAGCTCATCCCTGTCAGCAGGCTCTACCGTCCCTTTGAACTCCCTGCCCTTCAAATTCAAAAAGAGACCGTTGAACCCGACCCCGTATGCGCGCGTCTTGTCCCAGTCTACGTTCTTGAAGAACTCGCCCTCGGAGTCGTCGATAAGGTGCGCGTATCCGTTTTCCTTGAGCCACGTATTAAGGTTAAATGCCCTGTAAAACGGGGCAAATCCGTGGTCGGACAGTACGATGACGGTGGTATAGCCGTCGATAGAGTCGAGCACGCGCCCGAGCACTTTGTCCATTTCGATATATGTGTTCTCGATCACCGCTTTGAGCTTGCTCCCTTTGTCATAGGCCGGGTGTTTCGGGTCCATCGTGCGCCAGAACATATGCGAGAGCTGGTCGACCCTGCCGATATAGAAGAAGAGGAGTCCCGAGCGGAACCTGCCGAGCTCGTAGCCGAGCATATCCTGCTCCTCGCCGAAGGCTATGTTCGTCTGGTCGAGGAACTCGCCGTCTTCGAGCACAAGCTCTGACAGAGCTTTTGAATCTTCCGGTATCCCCTGCGTGTAATAGAGACCCACATTCTCCGCTATCTCGGCCGAGTAATCCTCCGGCGTGGAGATAGGGAGGGCGGGATTGGATGGGTCGATATTTACGGGCGTCGCATACATCTTGAAATTAGGCCTCAGCTCCTTAATGTAAAAGCGCACTATCCCGCTCGCCTTTTCCATATAAGGCAGCAATTCGTAATTTATCCTGACCCAGTCGCTCCACTCGCCTTCCTTGATTATGTATTGCTTGCCCTGGAGAGAAATTTTCGCTACCGCGTTATCGGGGTCTATAAAAACGGTGAAATCCACCCTGCTCTCGGGCGCGTCTTTCCTGAACGTATTAATAGGCCCGGGGAGCCTGCCGCGGACTTTATTCCTGAAAACGTCGACGGGAAAAATCTTGCCGCCCGACAGGTTCTCGAATTTGTCCGTGTCCTCGTCGGTATAATACGAATAAGTCCCGTACGTGCCCTGTATATCGGGCGTGCCCATTCCCGAGAGCTGGTAGGCCTTATCGTCCACAGTCGGAAAATTCGCAGGCACGCGGAATACAGTCGTAGGGATGCCGTTCTCCGAGAGGTACTCCCAGAACGCCTTGCCCTGACGCAGCAGAGAAACATTGCCCGAGGAGAGAGGTATCACCCATTTGCCGATTCTGACGGTCTTTGCGGCTGATTCGGTCCTGGAAGTAGACAGGTAGGGGAAGACGTTTTCGGGGTCCCTGTGGATGAAGTCGAATATTCCGTGCCCGCCCGGGTTCATGCCGGTGATGAAGTCCGACCAGGCTACAGGGCTCTGCGGAGGGACGCTCGTCTGGAGAGGCATGTAGCCGCCCGTTTCGCTGAGCTTACTGAAGTTAGGCAATTTCCCCTCATCCATGAGGCGCGTTACGATTTTCGGGTCCATGCCGTCGAACCCTATGACTATCATCTTCTTGTCCGTGCCGTCCGCACCGGCATGGGACGGCGCCTCACCTTCTCCGCATCCCGCTGATAAGAGCAGGAGCGCGATAAATACGGAAAAGAAGATTGAATTTCTTAAAAAGGACAAATAGTTCTGTTTCATCTAGCAGCCGTCGTGTTAATTTTTATAGTGGTTTTAGCCTCTCGGGCAAGAGTGACGGGTAAATTTTCGTTGCGATTTTAGACCGCTCTCTTCTTCTCCTCTTCCTCGAATTCACTCCCGCCTTCCTGAACGATCTCCGCCGGTTCATCGAAGAGAGGTTTTCCTTTCATATAGTTTGGTATCCCCACGCCGAATAGCTTAAGCACTGTCGGAGCCATATCGTTAAGGTGAGGGTTCTCTTTCGCTATCCTGCGGTTCGAGAAAATGACGCCCGGCACTATTTTGGGATCGACGCAGTGGTCGCCGCTCCAGTGTTTCGTGTTATCCTCGAACACGTCCTCCGTAACGCGCCCCACGGCGCACGTCCACGAGCTCCTGTACCCCGCATTATAACCGACAAGCAGGTCAGGTGCGTCGTGTTTGTAAGGTCCCGTTGAAGAGGCGTCCGTGTCTATGACCTCCCTTATCGCCACGTCTCCCCATTGCTCGTCCCTGAGTCCCGTGAGCTTCCTTATGAGCTCGGACTTCAGGAGCGAGACCTCTTCCCCTTCCTCTACAACCCCCTTCATTTCCCTTCCCTTTCTGTTTATGAATATTCCGGCGAGTCCGAGCGAGAAAGCGCGCGTCCCTTCCCAGTCCACGTCCTGAAACCAGTCGCCGCTCGTGCTCCGGCCTTCCCTGAGCTTGAGGTATCCCTCCTTAAAGAGCCAGCTGTTCAGATTGACTCCCCGTTTGAACTGGGTGAATCCGTGGTCGGATATCACCATCAGCACCGTCTTGTCGTCCGTGTATTCGAGGGCCCTGCCGATCAGCCCGTCCATCCTGACATAAAGGTCTTCTATGACGTTCTTATACTTCTCTGTCTCCTTGCCCTTGTTAGCCGGGTGGCCGTCATCGAGGCAGCGGAAGAACATGTGCTGTACCCTGTCGGTCGTGTCGAAGACGCACGTGCAGAGCCCTCTCGGGGTTCTCTCCAAAGCGTTAAAAAACATCTTCTCCCTCTCTTCGTAGAGCAGGTAGGCCTGTTCTAAAAATGCGTCTTCGTCTATCACGCCTTCGTTAAGCGCCCAGGTGTCTTCCGCGAGCCCGAGCGTCCCGAACGAGCCCTGGAGCTTGGCGAGGTATATGGAATATATGAAGGGATGGGATATGGGGAGGGCCGGATTCTCGGGATCGATGTTGATGGGAGTAACGTACATATCGAACCCCTCATCGAGGGTGTTTATATAAAAGCGGCATATGCCGTGCACTTTTATTCCCAGCCCCGCCGGGAACGAAAGCCTTATCCAGGGGGAGTACTTCCTCGGCGCGAGCCCGAAGCGCTGTCCGGATACATCGATAAACGCCTTCCCGGCGCCCTTGTCGATCCTTATTTTCAGCGGGATTTTGATTTCCTCTCCTGACCTGACGAGGCTGTTTTCCGGGCCGTATAACAGCGTATCGATCACCCCGTCCTTTATTTCCACGAACCTGCTTACCCCTCCTGTCTCGACTTCGTTCTTATCCTTGTCGGTCGTATAGTGCGCGAATGTGCCCTGCGAGCCCTTCAAGTCGGGGACGCACATGCCGGAGAGCATTACGCCGTTGAATTTCTCGGGCGGGAACGTTATCGGGACGCGCAGAACTGTGCTCCATATCCCGTGCTCGCCGAGAATCTTCCAGAAGGGGCGGCCTTTCCTCAGCAGCTTCATCCTCGGCTTCCCGAGCGGTATCATGTACTTCCCGATCGGGAGCACTTTCGAAGCTTTACCTATTTCGGCTGAGGTGAGCATCGGTTGATACGTGCAGGGGTCTCTCGTAATGAAATCGAATATGTTGTGGTGCGAAGGGTCGACACCGGTCATGAAGGAGGACCATGCAACGGGTGAAATGGAGGGGTAGCTCGTCGCGAGAGACGTGAAAGTACCCCGCTCGGTCAATCTCGCAAAGTTAGGGAGCTTTCCCCTTTTCATGAATTCTTCGGACAGCTTCGGGTCCATGCCGTCGAGCCCTATTATTATCACGCGTGTTACGCTGCTTTTCGCTCTCCTGCCGCTCCGCAGTAGGGCCCTCACCGCATAGCGTACAGGCCAGGAAAGAAGGTAGAAGATTGCGAGCGCGAACGTCACTATGAGTATCAGGAAGGACGACAAAAACGCGAACCCCGCGCCGGGCCCTATATATGCGTGAGCGCTTCCGGTTAGAGCGTGACAGAGGACCAGAGAAATAACTAATGTAGCAGCTATTTTTTTCAGATTTTTCCTCGGCATTTAATCCGGTATTCTAATGGAGTTTTTATATGATGTCATTTCCTGTCGGGGTTCTCGCGGGTCTTTACTGACATCTTGACTGAGAAAGGGCTACTGGATGTAATTGAGCGCCTTGAGCTTCTCTGTCTTTTCTTTATCCAGAGCTGCCTTTTCCGTGTTTGTGACGCCTAGCTCCTTGGTCAGCATCTCTGATTTCCGGCCGTGGTTTTCCATTATGTTTTTGGCCTGATCGGTTTTTAATTTGTTCCGGGACAGCGCGAGCGGGCTCTGCTCCCCCGGGTCAGTCTTGAGGTCGTAGAGCTCGCCACGCCCCGTCACAAGGCTCTGGATGTATTTAGTGCCGCTGAAAATTACCCCCTCCCTGTTTTCGTAGTAAAGAAGACCCGTGCTTACTAAAGGCTCCTCGGCATAAGAAGAGGGGCTTTCGGCTAGCAGCGGGGCCAGGGAATCTGCTGTTGCGGATGCGCTTTCGTTCGGTATTCGCACTATGTCGAGCACGGTCGGCATGAGGCTTTGAGTAGTAACCTCCTCCTCAACGATTATTCCCGTATGCCTGCCGGGCAGCTTGACTATGAGCGGGACGTGAATCAGCTCGTTATAGAGAGTGTGGCCGTGCTCGAACCCGCCGTGGTCCCAGAATTCTTCGCCGTGGTCGCTCGTGAGTATTATCAGCGAGCTCTTATAGAGGCTGTTCTCCTTGAACGCGTCAAGCAGCCTCCCTACGTTCGCATCGACATAACGGACCTCGGCGTCATAGAGCTCCTTTATCCATTTCCTCTGTGAGGCGTTGGGGGCGAAATGTCCGTCCCTTATCGCGGACGCGCTCTCGAGCTTGTAACCTATGAAACCGTCGGGCACTGCGTCTTTGGAAATGTATTCTCTCGGCGGCGTGTACGGCAAATGCGGGTCGTAATAATGCACCCACAGGAAGAAATCGGAGTCCCTGTTCTTCCCGATCCAGTCGATCGCCATATCGGTCAATTCTCCGGTGGACGCGTACGGATTCATCGCGCGAGGGTATGTTTTTTTTATCAGGAACGCGCCGAACGAATCGACTATCATTTGCCGTCTCGGGTAAAAATTATATTCCATGAAGCCCTGGTCTATATTGAATTCCGGATGGAGATAAAAGTTGTCGCCTATCGCCGCCGTGTAATAACCGGAGTCCCGCAGGTACTCGGCGATCGTTTTGAATTTCTCAGGTAACACGGAATCGAACGCGATAGTTTTATGGACGGTAGGGGACACCCCGGTCATCATGGACGAAAAGGACGGAAGAGTCCAGGGCGCGGCCGAGTAAGCGTTTTTGAACAAAGCGCCGTCCATGGCCAGACCGTCTATGTTGGGGGTCGATATACGCTCGCTGCCGTACGAGGAGAGGGCGTCTGACCTGAGCGTATCTATGCTGATCAATATCACATGCCTCACTTTGTGGTCGGACGACGGCGTGAAGCCGGTTGCTGAGGGCTCGTAGGTTTTTTCCGACATCACGAAATAAACCGGGCCGCCGCCGATCGCCAGGACCATCAGAACCGAAAGAGGAACGGCCGTATTGAACCCCGTCTTTACGAGCAGAAAGAATAACCCGAGCGTGATTATGACTATAGTAATAAAACCCAGGGATAAATCGTAGACCGTGACCTCGCTGTGTTTGTTGAGCCAGATCATGATCATGACGATAGTCAGCAGCAGGGGCATCATGATGCTCAGCATGGAACCGGCGAGCGCTCCCGATTGAGACCGGTAAATCCGTTTCGACACGTGATACGATATGACGAGCGCGAAAACCGATATGACGATAAAGGCTAATAATTCTGTCCTGAACGCGGCCCAGTCGGCGTTGAAATCGCGATGGTTGAGCGAGATCAGGAGCTCCGTGACCCCGATTCCTATTCCAAGCGATACGACGGCGGGTATGATTTCGAGATCGAACCTCTTCGCAAGCCTCGCCCCCATGAAATACCATAAGACCAGAATCAGGAGTAATGAAAACCCGGCTGTTACAGCAACGGGGAGCAGGATCGACCTGAACATCAGGAACTTGGTTTCAGTCGTTACTATTCCGATCGACGCGTCGAGTAGAGCGATCGAGAGAGAAACTGCCAGTGCCGCTATCATTATCTGTCTTGCCGAGTCGCCGGTTCGCCGCATTTCGCTATATTATTCCCACCCCGTTACAACTTAGTCAATTCCGTACCGCTTTTGACTGCTTCACGGGATTCTCCTAGCTCCAGATCCTCTTGATCCTGCCGATCAGTCCGCCGTTCCTCGTCCTGGTCAGGCTTTGCCCCGTCATCTCGCCCTCTATCCTCATTCCGAAGAGATCGAGCACCGTGGGCGCTATATCATAGATACTGGTTCCTTCCCTGTAACCCCCCTCGAGGTTCCCCGCCCTGCACCCGTTTTCGTTGAGTATGAATATCCCGTTCCAGTCGTGGTTGGCTTCGTCCGAGCCCGTATCGTTCTCGAAAGTGTGTATGTTTCCGAGTCCGACGCTCCCGACAGAGCGCCAGCCGAGAGCGCCGAAGTAGACGATCAGGTCGGGGGGGACTCCGTTCGTTTCCCTGTAAATGTCCCCGGGCCTGTACGCCCTAGTGCCGATGTCCTCGCCGTCGGGTCCCGGGATAGCCTCGATCTTGCGGATGAGCTCCGAGCGGACCATTTCGTAATCCCCGGGCTCTATTATCCCCTCGGGCTCTCTCCCCTTGACGTTCATGAAGAGGCGGCCGTAATACCCGCCGTCACCCCACGCGAGCGTTTTGCTCCAGTCGATCTCCACGTCGGCGATCCTCGTCTGTTCCCGCGGATAATTCCTTAGCGTCAGATACCCTTCCCTGATGAGCCATTCGTTAAAGCATATGCCACCTTCCATTTTCCTCGCCCCGTGGTCGGATATGACGATCACGACCGTGTCCTCGGGTACGATCGACAGCAGCTCTCCGATCTCTCTGTCGCAGTATTTGTAATATTCCTTTATAGAGCCCTCGAATGGGTTGCCAGGCTCGAACTTCCTGTGCTCCGGGTCAACGAAGCTCCAGAACCCGTGGTGAATGCGGTCGACACCCATCTCGACCAGCATGAAGAAGTCCCAGGGCTTTGTCTTTATGAGGTGCTTGGCGACCTTGAAATGCTTCCCGGTCTTTTCGTAAATCCGTCCGAGGAGTCCCTCCTTGTCGTCCGTCCTGAAATTCTCCACATCGAGAACATATCCGCCCGATACTTCTTCTATCTCGTCTTTGAGTGGGGCGGGGTATGTGTAATTGCTCTCCGTCGATGGCGCGAGGAAGCCGCTTACGACGCAGCCGTTTACGGGTTTGGGCGGGTATGTCTGCGGCACGCCAAGGAGCACTACCTTCTTACCCGCGCGGGAGAGTATGTCCCACACCCTGTCGCACTTGACGGCCGTTGCGTTCGCTATTGTGTATCCGTCATAGGAGTAGTCTTTTCTGTTCCTGAAGCCGTAGTACCCGAGCTCCCCCGGGTCCTTTCCGCTCATCATCACGGCCCACGCCGGGACCGTGATCGGGGGGTGGCAGGAAAGCATGGGTCCGTATGCACCCTTGTCCATGAGTTTTCCGATGTTGGGAAGCTCGTCCTTCCATCCGAAGACGAACCTCGGGTCGGCGCAGTCAAGGCCGATAATCAAGAGCTTCATTCACTGTTTCCTTCTTCTGAGGAAACCGATCGCGGTTACAAAGACCGGAATCATCAGGATCAGAATATTTGTAAACGCGGTTACCGCTGCGATTTCGTTCCCGCCTGAGCCGTAGATGGCGCATCCGCCGCTGTCGTTCGAGTCACCGTCGCCGGGCGGGGGTTCGACGCCGTTACACCCGTCTTCTCCCAGGGCTTCCGCTACCGCTGCGCAGGCGTTAATGCTCCCGAAGCCGGAAATATTATCGAAGCCTGCCGGCGACAGGTCGTCTGCGGTGCCGGTAATAATATCCGTAACCTCTTCGACCTGCCTGGCTGTTATGATTGAGGATTCCGCCGAATTGGCGGATTCTATATCGGCTCCGAATCCGAGGGCCTGAAGCACGAGCGCCGCGACCCCGGCCGCGTGCGGAGCGGATGCCGATGTGCCGGCGAAGCTGAAGAATCCCGGAACGCTCGTCGATACCCTGTTAGGCGCGACGACCGTCGGCGTATCCCTTTCTTCCAGGAGTGACGCCGCCCGATCGGACGGGAGGCTCGAAACCGTAACTGTCGGCGGAAAGAATATGGACGAGGGACCTTCCGAGCTGAAGAAGTCCACTTCACCGTTGAATGTCGCGCCGACCGCAATGACGCCGGGCGCAGCCGGATGGCCGTATACGCTGTCTTCAGGGACGTTGAACTCTAAGGGATCACCTCCGAGGTTAAAAAAGATTTCGAGCGTCTGGTCTTCGCCGCTGAATTTATTTATGACTATATCGTAGAATCCTGTGCCCGGCCCTTCGTTGGATATACTCGCTATCTCTATCGGGTCGTCGTCGCCGTCCTGGGTATCGGTGCTCGAGCTGATAATCTCCGCCGTATCCGGGTCGACGAGAAAGAGGTCGTAGTCGTCTGAGGCCTCTCCGAAGGGGTTACTCCACTGGAGCACGACGACCGAGCTCCTGTTCGCGGGCAGCTCGATTGTCATGCCCACATCGCTCCCTTCTCCTGCCGCGAGCCCGTAATCGTGGAGCTCGGTCTCGGCGTCCTCAGGGTCTGTATCGACGAACACGGCCTGATAATGGGCGTCACTGTCGTTCCCGGCTGCAGAGACATATATAATGCCGTTTGCGACCGCCTGTGCCGCGGCCTGTGCAACGGAGCCGTCCTGAAAGAAGGGCTCGGAAAGAAAACCAATGTCGTCTACTATTACGTCGGCGCCGATATCGGTGAAGAATTCGATAGCCTCGATGAAATTGAGCGTTGTAGTCCCGTTGTGAAACGCGAGGTTGGCCCCGGGTGCTATATCGTGCACGATCTCTAGAATAGCCGTGCCCTCGTCCCCGGTTCCGGCGTCGCCCACCTGTATTATATTCGGGAGGTCGCCCGTCATCCGGGAAGCCGCGACCGAGTCGATGCCGTCCGATATGACGCCTACCTTTATGCCCGAGCCGTCGACGCCGAACGTCTCCCTCGCTTCGTCCGAGCCCATTATCGCGTCGCCTTCCGTGGTGACCGAGCCCTCTCTCGGATAGCCATAACTGGGAGGCGTTATCTTGGAGACGAACCCGAGCCCGGCCGCCTGTTCAATGCTGCCGTATGGGAGCCAGCCCTGGACTATATTCAGGTTTTCATTTACGACCTCGGTGACCATGCCCAGTTCTTTTAACTGCCCGATATTCTCATCGCCCGGCTCGCTCATCTGCACGTAAACCTGAATGTTCCCCTGGTCGTCCACCCTGACGAGCGGGGTGGAAAAATCCTTTGCGCTCAGGCTCTCTATGCCGTTTCTGGCGGCGCCAGTCTCCGCTATCCTGCCGATGACTTCTGTCAGCTTCGGACTAACCTTGGAGTCTATAGTGCTGGCAGCAGACCTGTTCGTAAGGTCTCTGCCGTCTATGTCCTCCAGGGCGGATGTTTCGGGAATCAAATCGGAGATGTAAGGAGTGCAGCATAGAATTACCAGTGTAACCAGTCCTTTTCTCATTAATTTTTTCTCCGGGGGATATATTTGATTTTAATATTATAACCAATCGGCTTCCCTGTATATCGATATATTTGACGTGGACCGATTCCTTAAATTATTCCTGATATTATCGGATTACCTACACCTTATACTGTCGGCCGGACAAAAACCTTCTCTCCTGATGAATCCGGGTTTATCAGTTTCGATCGGCTGAGCCGCCGTTCCGGGCAAAATTATTTGTAGCAAACAGATATAATTGACTATATATATAAATATAGAGGCGCAGATGACATTTTCTTTGGCATATGGAGCGAAGCCTTGGTCTTCGGGAACTTGCAACTATATGATTCTCCTGAAGAGGCCGGGGTACGTAACTACGAGCCCGTCGGAGTCGACCTCGATATCTCTCACGAAATCACCGTCGAGCGACTCGAACCGGTAGAGCCTGCCGGGATCGAGGCAGGTGTATCGCTGGGCGTCCGTCGTAACGATAAGCTCCGGCAGGCGTATATAGACTGTATTAATATCCGCCGTCTGCATTGCTCCGAGTTTCAGCCGCCGTATAGGCAGCGTATTGGTAAAAGGCGTGGTAGAAATGTCTACGTCTATCGCTCCCCTCAACTCAGGCTTATCTCCGGATTTGTCATGCCAGTTGCCGTTCCCGTCGCCCGAAAGCTCAACACCTAGGTCTTCCCCAACTAGATTGACGCTTACATGTGTGACACGCCATTCGGGGTCGCAGATTATTTCATACCGCGCAGCGTACGGATTATCACCGTCTTTCGATATGATTACCGATGCTGCGTTTATATGATCGCGAGTCTCGTTAAGCACGAGGTGCTCGATCGAGTTTCCCGACCAATCGCACCAGTGCGCCGTGGTTTTTTTACTCATGCTCGTTTCGTTAATTGCCCGGGCATAGCTCCTGGCGTTTTAAGGCATCGGGTGATTATTCGATTTCGAGAGGACAATTTTTGTTAATCCTTCTTCATAGTCTCCCATAATCCGATCACGTTGCCTTCGGAGTCGATGAAGTAGGAGTAAAAACCCATATCCGGGACTTCCTGCTTCTGCATTACGGTCTTGCCGCCCGCGGCTTCGATTTTCTTTATGTATTCGTCTATAGAGGCGACATGGATAGTGATGATAGGGGCGGATACGTCCTTAGTACGCTTCGTCATTCCGCCGTTTATGGCGCCCGGCTCCTTGGGCATATACGTTTTCTCGTCAACCTGGACTGTCCTCACGCCCGTGTACGTCATGCCTTCGGCAAACTGAAAATCCTGAAGCTCCCAGCCGAATATGGAGCTGTAGAATTTCTTGGCGCGGTCCAGATCGTCAACCGGTATCTCGAAATGCACTACTTTATCCATAATATTTCACCTCTCTTTATTTAATGCAATTACATCTTTCTAATTATAATGACGTAAGAGGACTTTCAAGTTTTTCTTTGGCGGCAAATTCTTTTAAATTCTCAAAACGATCCAGTTTTCACTTCTCCCGCGCGCTTGTAACTAGCAAAAATAACGCCCTTTGGTGAAACCTTTGAATCAATGAGCGTAAACGCCGTAGGGATAGTACCGTCAGCAAAGAGGCGCTTACCTAACCCAAGCGTGATAGGAAATATTTTTAGCCATAACTCATCCACAAGATCGTTTTTTAAAAGTGTTTGAACTAAGTTACCACTGCCCCAGACTTTGATATCCTGTCTATCTTCTTTTTTTAGTCTCTTAATTTCTTCCACCACCTCTCCCTTTATAAAAACAGAATTTTTCCATTCATGCTTGTCCATTGTATTCGAAACCACATACTTGACGGCATCGTTAATGCCGGGCCATTGGTCCTCATGCTGGGGCCAGTATGATGCGAATATCTCAAATGTTCTTCTGCCAAGAAGCAAATTAAGAGGTTGTTTCATCTGCTCCCTCATGACTTTGCCAGAAAAATCATCAGAGTACGGAACTATCCAGCCGCCGTATGCAAAGCCGCCCGATGTATCTTCCGTAGGGCCTCCGGGCGCCTGTATCACGCCGTCTAGAGTTACAAACTCTGTTACGATTATTTTTCTCATAATGTAAATGTATCAAAATTTTCTTTGGCAGCAAATTCTTTCGATTATTTTTTGAAAGTATTGAACAGGTATGCGAAGAGCGCGACGGCGAGCAGGGCGACGATGTTCCAGATAATCAGGCCGGAGATGAAATAACCGATACCGAAATATTCGGACGGGATAGTGGTTTTCATATGCAGTGCGTACTGCATGAACAAATCCCTAATCGGCGGATAAATCGCCACTCCTGCGTAGCACACGGCATAGACGACGCTCACCCAGGCCGAAGTAACCTTAAGCAGGTGCTTTGTGTTGATCATGTTTAGTCCCCTCCCCATCAACTAACTCGTAATTAGTATAAAATATTTTGGATTGGCAAGATATATCGGCTGGGGGTTCGTTGATAGTCGGATTCCGCGTGTCTCAGGGAATTTGGCAGGGGCGAACATTGCTTATAGCAAAGCAAATCACTCGACGGTGTCTGTTCGAAAATTCTTTTCTTTTTTCAGGTGATCCGTTCTCGAATTCAGGTTTGGCTGTTTGTGCAAAATTTAGACCCTTAGCGAGCCGCGGAATCCCCTGGCGGCATAGTAGGATTCTGCACCGTTGTGATACACGAAGACAGCGCCGTAGCGGCGGTCACAAAAGAGGGCTCCGCCGAGTTTTCTGATATCGGAAGGTGTTTTCACCCAGCTCGACGTCTTCGCATCGAAATTTCCAAGCTGCTGCAACTCCCGATATTGTTCTTCCGTTAAAAGCTCGATGCCCATGGCAGCTGCCATATCAATAGCGTCATTTTCCGGTTTATGTTCTTTCCTCGATTCCAGTGCTTCACGGTCATAACAAAGACTTCTCCGGCCTTTAGGACTTTCCGCTGAACAATCATAAAAAATGTATTCGCCCGTCTTTTTATCATGACCGACAACATCCGGTTCACCGCCGGTCCTTTCCATTTCGTTGAGTGACCACAGTTTTGCAGTATTAGCTTCCAGCCTTGTTTGTACTTTAGCCCATTCAAGACTTTTATGGCGGTTCATGTTTTTCTCAAAACGGGATTTCAACGCTCTGAGCAGCTCTTCACGCTGTTCCGGTGACAACTCTTTTTTATCGCTGTTAATGTTGCTCATGCTTTTATATCGGCTCTGTCATTCCCAAACTGGCGGAGGGGGTGGGATTTGAACCCACGAGAGCCTTACGACTCTACTGGTTTTCGAGACCAGCGCCTTCGTCCACTCGGCCACCCCTCCGGACGATTCAACCTGATAACGTACCAAAACTGTTTAATTAAGCAATATACCGCGAGTTTTACGGTCTGTGAAAGTTCCCCGGATGATGTAGACTTTTCTCCGTGCAGAAGGAGCTCCTTTCGTCCCGCGCGAAAAACCTGATCAGGGTCAGTATCGAGGAAGCCTCGGGGAACGAGGTCTTTTTCGTAGGCTCGTTTACTGAAGGCACCATCATCGACGAGGTGCGCGTGGTGGCACGCGGGAACAACAATTCCGTCCCCGCCGTTATCGATTCAGCCATGCCGGGGGAGGTCGTCATTCACAACCACCCCTCGGGGAACCTCACGCCTTCCGAGCACGATATACGTATGGCCTCCGTATTCGGCAACGACGGCATCGGCTTCTACATCGTGGACAACACAGCTTCGCGCGTGTACGTGGTCGTGGAGCCCTTCGCCGAAAGGGAAGTCGAGCCCCTTGATATGGATAAGATGAGGGAATTCCTCCTTCCCGAAGGCGGCATCGCCCGGCTGATGGGCGACAAGTTCGAGTTGAGGGACGAGCAGCTCGCGATGCTCGGAGCCGTCGCCGGGGCGTTCAACGGGAACGTTATCTCTCTCATAGAAGCCGGCACCGGGACGGGAAAGACGCTTTCATACCTCATACCGGCGGCCGCGTGGTCGATCCAGAACGGCGAGAGGGTCGTTATATCGACCAACACGATAAACCTTCAGGAGCAGCTCATAGATAAAGACATCCCTCTCGTGCACGAGGCGTTCGGCGGTGAATTCAACTATTCTCTCGTCAAGGGCATGGGGAATTATCTCTGCCTCCTGCGGACGGAAACCGTGAACGAAGGGCTCTTCGAGATCGCGGACGAGGACGAGGTGGGCACCATATCGGATATCCTCGAATGGGCGAAGGTCACGGAGGACGGGTCTCTGTCGGATCTCAGCTTCAGCCCTCCCGACGACGTATGGGACAAAGTCTCGGCCGAGAGCGACAGCTGTTTGAGAGCGAGGTGCCCTTATTACTCCCGCTGTTTTTTTTATAAATCCCGGCGGGAGATCGCCTCTTCGCAGCTCCTCGTCGTCAACCATCACCTCCTCTTTTCGGACCTATCCATCAAAGGCGCCTCAGAGAAGAGCGACGCCGGCATACTCCCCCCTTTCAGGAGGATAATCTTCGACGAGGCACACCATATCACGGACGCCGCGACCTCTCACTTCGGGATGAGGGCCACCAAATACGGCATTATCAGGATTCTGAGGAGGATGAAGAGGAGAGGGAAGGGCGGGGAATCGAAGGGTCTCATATACTACAGCGCGTCCCTCGCGGCGAAGCTGATGAAAGCGGTGAGGAAGGGGATAGTGAACGACGTGTTGAGGAGGGTGGAGCAGAACCTCTCTCCGAGGGTGGACGCGGCCGAGGATTATGTCGCCGACGCCTTCGATGCGCTCTATAACTTCTCTATCTTGCTCATGCAGGAGAAGGAGCCCGAAAGCCAGGAGGTTAGCATCAGGATTACGGAATCGGCTTTTTCGCGGGAGGGATGGGAGGATATAGACAGGAAGTTCTCGGTCTTGAGGATAAGGCTCAAGGAGCTACACGAGGAGATAAAGTCATTCACCGATTTCTTGCTCGATTACGAGGGCGAGAACGATTTCGCGAGGCTCATAGTCGAGTTCAGGGGAGTCGCGAACAAGCTCGACTACTATTCGGACGTGATCGCGACATTCCTCAGCCGGGACGACGACGGCTACGTGAGGTGGGTGGAAGGCAGGATGGGACGGGGTACGATCGTGTCGGGACTCGGACTCTCTCCACTCGATATATCGCAGCCGCTGAAAGATAGGCTCTATTCTAGATGCGATACGGTCGTAATGACTTCAGCCACGATGGCGGTTAGAAAGGATTTCGAGTTCCTGAAGTCGGGGCTCGGCCTCATGGACGAAACGAGGGTATCGGAGCTCATTCTGCCGTCGCCTTTCAATTACGGCGAGCAGCTTCTGCTATCGATCCCGACCGATATCCCGGAGCCAGGCACGAAGGAATACTCACGGGCAATCACCCCGCTCATACTGGATGCGGTCAAGGCGTCGCGCGGGAACGCCCTTATCCTCTTCACTTCATATTCCCTTCTCGACAGCGTGTACAGACAGATACATGAAGAGCTGGAATCGTCGGGCCTCCTCACTCTCAAGCAGGGGGCGCTGCCGCGGGCAAGGCTTCTCGACAAGTTCAGGGTCGAGGACGGGTCGGTTCTGTTTGCGACCGACAGCTTCTGGGAAGGCGTGGACGTGCCGGGGAACGCGCTCAGGCTGGTCGTGATCACTAGGCTCCCGTTCAGGGTCCCGACCGAGCCTATAATCGAAGCCCGTGTCGAGCATATGGAGAGCATGGGCATTAATTCGTTCACCGACTACAGCGTCCCCGTGGCGGTGCTCAAATTCAAGCAGGGGTTCGGCAGGCTGATAAGGACTAGGAGCGACAGGGGCGTCGTGCTCGTGCTCGACAGAAGGATAATAAGCAAATTCTACGGCAGGTACTTCCTCGATTCACTTCCCGAATGCGGTCAGTTTATAGCGAGCTCGGAGGAAGTGATAGCGGGGCTCGAGAGGTTTTTTGCGGAATAACCCCTCCAAGGGTGCTCCCTCCGTGCAAACACCCCTCGATCGGTTCCGGCGTTTTGTTTAATGCGGCGGTGCTAGATTTGGGTCGAGGACTTCCCTTCGGGCACGTCGACCGAGCCTGAGCACTTCATCACACCCGGCGCGACGAACACGACAGCGAGACTAATGAATATAAGTGACATACTGAGGGTCCTGGTTATTCTCTTCGACAGCTTCATTTAAAGAATCCTCCTCCTTTTGACTGGTTACGCTCTACTTCGTATCAAATGCATTAGTTGTTGCGCTAATAGTGCCTGCCTTATTTGCTTTTGTTCCTAACTCCCCCTCACACTGGCAGCCGCAGATGAAAAGAAGAGACAGGAGGCACAGCAATTGAAGCGCCCGCTTTTGTTCACTTTTAAGCGTTTTGAAGATATTCATCGGCTCATCCCTCTTAACGTATTTAATTTGCGTCTAAGCGATACCCATTAATACGAAATCTAATCATATCACAGCGGAGAACGGAGGGCAATCGATTTGTTGAGGCATCGGATTCGGAAATGAGAAGAATTCGGGCGTTCGGAATTCAGGACTGAAGAGACTTGACTATCTTCCTCACGAGGAACCGTGGCGTGAATCTCAGGAGGAACGGTATCAGTTTCTGCTTAATCCCGGGGAGCACTATGACGTCCCCCCTCCTAAACCCCTCATATCCCGCTTTGACCACGGGCTCGACGTCCATGAGGCTCATCTTGAATAAAAGCGAGTCGTCGAGCTCCGACTTAGATCCGAATTCCGTCCTCACGGGGCCAGGCGCGAGGCAGGTGATCTTTATATTCGGGTTTTTGATTTCTTCTGAAAGCGCCTCTGTGAACGAAAGCACATAAGCCTTCGTCGCGTAGTAGACGGCGAGGTTGGGCCCGGGCTGGAAACCCGCAAGCGAGCCGACGTTGAGTATTCCGCCGCGCCCCCTTTCGATTATGCCCGGAAGGAAGAGCCTCGTCAGGTGTGTGAGCGCCGTCACGTTGACCATGATCATATCTATCTGCGCTTCCTCGCCGAGGTCGGCGAAGCTTCCGCGTGCGCCGAACCCCGCGTTATTTACGACGACGTCGATCTGCAAGCCTTCTTTCTCAAGCGTATCGAAGATCTCCCTCGGGGCGCTCTTTTCCGAAAGGTCTTTCGGCATTATAAAGACGTCGACGCCGAATTCGGATTTGAGCTCGTCCGCAAGCGCCTGGAGCCTCTCCTCCCTCCGCGCGACGAGCACGAGGTTCGAATCGTCAGCCGCGAAAAGCCTCGCGAGCTCAAGCCCGATCCCCGAAGACGCCCCCGTTATTAGCGCTGTCTCGTTTGCCATGTGTTTGTTTTCTCTCCTTTGCGTTGTAATTATTGTTTTACATCCGGTCTCCCGGAGTGTCAATCGGCACATGGAGCGTATCCGGCCCAGTAACGGTGATTCATTCGATCTTCTTCAGATACCCCGTTCCCAGGTTATTCATCTGGCCCATTATCCAGCGCTGCCGCTCAAGCACATATTTCGACGGTCTTACCGCGGACATGCGTACGGGGTTCGGGAGTATGGCGGCTATGAGGGCCGATTCCTCTATCGTGAGGCTCCCTGCGGATTTCCCGAAATAGATCTCGCCCGCTTTCCCTACGCCGTATACTCCCTTCCCCGTCTCTATGACGTTCAGGTACACCTCCAATATCCTCTTCTTCCCCCATATTTTTTCGATGAGGAACGTGAAGTATGCTTCTGCCCCTTTCCTTGTCCATGACCTCGACGGCCAGAGGAATACGTTCTTCGCCGTCTGCTGGCTTATTGTGCTCGCACCCCTTAACCTGTCTCCGCTCATCTTATCGTCTATCGCGTCTTTAATGGATTCTATATCGAACCCGTCGTGCAAGGGGAACTTCTGGTCCTCTGCTGCAATCACGGCGAGCTTCATATATTTCGATATATTCTTGTAATCGCTCCACTCCTTTTTTATTGTTTTCGCTTCCCCGAAGTACCCGATGACCATGAGAGGCGTGAGAGGGGGGTTGACATACCTGTAGAGCGCAACCAACGCTATGGTTGCGAGAATGATGAAGAGAACCGTTTTTATGATGAATTTAACTATCCAGAGGAGAAATTTTCTCATATATACGGAGTGTTCCGAGCCCCGGCGCGGCTTGCCCGGCTAAACTGTTTTTCGGGGAAACTCTATCGATTAACGTACCTTATAGACTATTCACACGGCAAATCAATTGACTCTTGCCTTCCTCTCATATAACCTTATTAGCCAATATTTATAGATATTTAGGAGGCAAGAGTTAAATGACAATGCCGTCTCAGATACTGCCCGTCAACATCGAAGACGAGATGAAGGAGTCATATCTCAGTTATTCGATGAGCGTGATAATCGGGCGCGCCCTTCCCGACGTGAGGGACGGGCTCAAGCCCGTGCACAGGCGGATACTATACGGGATGGAGGAGGCCGGGAACCAGTGGAACAGGCCCTATAAGAAGTCGGCGAGGATAGTCGGGGACGTGATGGGTAAATACCATCCCCACGGCGACGCCGCTATATACGACGCGCTCGTCAGGATGGCGCAGGACTTCTCCATGAGGTACACGCTCGTAGACGGTCAGGGCAACTTCGGCTCCATAGACGGCGATCCGCCTGCCGCTATGAGGTACACGGAGGTAAGGCTCGACAGGATAGCGGGCGAGATGCTCGCCGACCTCGAAAAAGAGACCGTCGACTTCGTGCCCAACTACGACGGCGGGGAGAAGGAGCCCCTCGTGCTGCCGGCTAAGATTCCTAACCTGCTGCTCAACGGCTCGTCCGGCATAGCCGTAGGCATGTCGACAAATATACCGCCTCACAACCTGAGCGAGCTGATAGACGCGATAGTGGCTCAGGCGGGTAACTCCGACATAACTCTCGACGAGCTCATGAAGCACCTGCCGGGACCGGATTTCCCCACGGGCGGCTTCATCACCGGGAGGGCGCCGATAAGGGAGGCGTACGAGACCGGCAGGGGAATTATAAGGATAAGAGCCAAGGCGAGGATCGAAAAGCAGAAGAAAGGGGATAAGGAAGTAATAATCGTGAGCGAGATACCTTATCAGGTCAATAAGGTAAAGCTCATAGAGCGCATAGCGGAGCTCGTGAAGGACGAGAAGATAAAAGGGATATCCGACATAAGGGACGAGTCCGACAGGGAAGGGATAAGGATAGTCATAGACATTAAGCGGGGCGATAACGCCGAAGTCGTATTGAACCAGCTCTACAAGCACACGCAGATGGACACTTCCTTCGGCATCATCATGCTCGCGCTCGTGAGGAACCAGCCGCGAGTGCTCTCGCTAAAGGAAACCATAAGCCACTTCATCGAGCACAGGAAAGAGGTCGTAACCAGACGCACGCAGTACGAGCTCGGGAAGGCCGAAGAGAGGCTCCATATACTGGAAGGCCTCAAGATAGCGCTCGACCACCTGGACGAGGTCATCGCCCTCATACGCAAGTCGGCGAGCCCCCAGGACGCGAAAGACGGCTTGATGCAGAAGCTGGGCCTCTCCGACCCTCAGGCCCAGGCCATACTCGACATGAGACTCCAGCGACTTACGGCTCTCGAGAGGGACAAGATACTCGAGGAGAGGAAGGAGCTCATAAACACCGTCAAGCGCTTGAAGGAAATACTCGAGCACGAGCACCTTATACTGGGCATAGTGACCGACGAATTAAAAGAGATAAAAGAGAAGTACGGGGACGAGAGGAGGACCGAGATACTCGAGAGCTCCGAGGAAATATCCATCGAAGACCTCATAGCCGACGAGGATATGGTCGTCACGATAACTCACGAAGGGTATGTTAAGACAACGCCTCTCAGCGTCTACAGGAGCCAGAGGAGGGGGGGCAAGGGGAGGACGGGCATAACGACGAAAGAGCTCGATTTCGTCGAGACCCTCTTCATAGCGTCCAAGCACAACTACGTCCTCTTTTTCACGAACCTCGGCAGGTGTTACTGGATAAAGGTCCACGAGATACCCGAAGCGGGCCCGACAGCGAGAGGGAAGGCCCTCGTCAACCTCCTTAGCCTCTCCGAAGGAGAGAAGGTGGCAGCCGTCCTGCCCGTGAGGGAATTCAAGGAAAACCAGTACATCATCATGGCCACGAAGAACGGGGTGGTTAAGAAAACGAAGCTCATGGCCTACTCCAATCCCCGCGCGGGCGGCATCATTGCGCTCAATATAAGAGAGGACGACGAGCTTATAGAAGCCAAGCTTACGAGCGGTCAGGACGAGATACTCCTCACCTCTTATTTCGGCCAGGCTATAAGGTTCGAGGAAGACGACGTGAGGGATATGGGCAGGACGGCCACGGGCGTGATAGGCATAAGGCTCGACGAGGGGGATCAGGTCGTAAGCCTGGAAGTGATCGAGAACAAGGAGGCCCAGGTCCTTACCGTAACCGAAATGGGTTACGGGAAGAGGACTCTCGTCGATGAATACAGGATTACGGGGCGCGGCGGGAAGGGTGTTATCACAATTAAGACCACGGGCAAGAACGGAAGGGTAGTGGGCGCCTTTCAGGTGACTAACGATACGCAGATAATGATAATCACGACACACGGCGGGAAGGTTATCAGGATGAACGCTTCCGAGATAAGCGTGTACGGGAGAGGGACTCAGGGCGTGAGGCTCATCGATCTCGAATCCGACGAAAGGGTAGCCGCAGTGGCGAAGGTAGTGGAAAGGGATTAGTCCGGGTATTTTTCTCTTAGCCGTATCCTCAGTGTTTAGATGATCCGCGAGATTGAAAACATTTTCCTCGATTTTCCCGGCTACGGGTGCTTTGCGTGCGACCCGCGTAATACGCACGGGCTCAGGCTCAGGTTCTTCGCCGACGATGAAAAGGGGGACGTCTTTACGCGCACGACGGCGGAAAAACACCTCCAGGGATTTCCCGGGATACTCCACGGCGGCATACAGTGCGCCCTCGTAGACGAAGTCGCTTTCTGGACCATGTTCGACAAGTACAAAAAGATCGCCCTTACCACAAAAATCGATATGGAGTTCCTGAGGCCCGTAGGGACTGCGTCCGAAATCGAGGTGAGGGGGAAGGTCGCTGAAGAGGACGGGCGTAAAATCGGGGTTGAGGTGATTATCTGCGAGCGGGGGAAGGTTTGCACGAGGAGCAGGGTAGATTATATTATCCCGAAGAGAGAGGTGACGCTCAGGGTTATGGGGAAGGATAGGTTCACCGAAAAATTCACGAAATACCTGGACGACTGACTATGATCAAACTATACGACCATCCGCTTTCCGGGAACTGCTATAAGGTCAGGCTTGCACTCAGCCAGCTCGGCGTCGAATACGAAAGAGAGTACCTAGACATATTTAAAGGCGAGCAGCACGGGGGCGCTTATCAGTCGTTAAACCCGAACAAGAAGATCCCTGTGCTCATAGACGACGGCTTCCACATGTGGGAGTCGAATGCGATACTTTTATATCTGGGGAGGAAGTACTCACCGAACAGGCTCTACCTGGATGACCTCCGGGGGTTCGGCGCCATGGCGCAGTGGCTCTTTTT